>CANHMF010000053.1 GCA_947461705.1 Synechococcaceae cyanobacterium | reverse complement strand
TAACCCACCAGGATCAGGCTGGTGTTCCAGAGGCCACTGCCCAGGGCCGACCAGCCGAGGAACGCCGGTAGGGGCATCAGTTCGATGCCCGCTGGCAACGACACATTCGTGCGCAGGACAGGAATCAGGCGACCCCAGCACACCACCTGCCAGCCATGGCGCTGAAACCATTGCCGTGAGGTGTGCAGCCGCTCGGGGGTGAGGCCCAACAGGCGCCCATGGCGGCGGGCATAGCGTTCCAGCCGCTGCTCGTTCACCAGCCGGCCCAGGCCATACCAGATCAGGCAACCCAGCAGGCTGCCGCTGATTGAGGCCGTGATCGCGCCTGGGAGGCTGATCACACCGCGGGCGCTGAGGTGGCCGGCCAGGGGCAGGATGGCCAATGAGGGCACCACCTGCACCAGGTTTTCAATGGTCATCGCCAGGGCGAGACCGAGCCAGCCGCCGCTGCGCGCCCAGCTGAGGACGCCCTCGTTCAGGCTTTCAAACATCCGCGCTGTGCCGATCAGCCCGGATAGCGGGCTTCGCGAATGCGCTTGGCCCAGCCCAGGCTGCGCAGCAGCTTGATGTGTTGCCAGGTGATGTCGAACTCGAACCAGCGCAGGCCGTGGCGGGCGCTGGAGGGGTGGGCGTGGTGGTTGTTGTGCCAGCCCTCGCCGAAGCTCAGGATCGCCACCCACCAGCAGTTGCGGGAGAGATCTGGGCAGTCGAAATTGCGGTAGCCGAAGGCGTGGGTGGCGGAGTTCACCAGCCAGGTCACGTGGTAAACGAGCACCAGGCGCAGGGGGATCGCCCAGAGCACCAGGCCCAGGCCGCCGCCATGCACCTGGGCGGCGTTGCCGTACCAGTACAGACCCAGGCCCAGGGGCAGCTGCAGCAGCAGGAACCAGCGGTCCAGCCAGCGATAGAGAGGGTCCTGGAGCATGTCGCCGGAGAAGCGTTGCAGCTCCTTGAGGGCGGGGATCTCGTGCAGCATCCACTCGCTGTGGGCCCACCACAGCCCGCGGGCGGCGTCGTGGTGGTCGTTGGGCTGGTCAGAGAACTTGTGGTGATGGCGGTGTAGCCCCACCCACTCGATCGGACCGCTCTGGCAGGCCAGGGTGCCCATCAGCACCAGCAGGCGTTCCACCCACTTCGGCGCCACGAAACTGCGGTGCGACACCAGCCGATGCAGGCCGAGGGTGACCCCAAGCACCGTCATCCAATAGAGCAGGGCCAGGGCGGCCACGGCCTGCCAGCTCCAGAACTGCGGCAGCAGGGCAAACACGGCCCCCACGTGCATCACCAGCATGAAGCCGGTGGTGCCGAGCTTCAGCTTCCGCTGACTGGGGGGCAGGGGCGCCCGGGGCACCACCAGGGCGGCGCGCATGCGCGCTTCCTGGGCCGCCGTCAGCCCTGCGCTGCTGCCCTCGGTGGCGCCGTCGTTGCCCGTTGCCGGGCCGTTGGAGCGGGCTGCCGAAGCGGCATCTGGAGCGACGACCAAAGTGATCTCCTGAAGGATGCGCAGGCTCTGGTTCGCTGGGGTGCCCCCTGGGGGGGCTGCGCACCACTGGCCTGGGATGCCGGCTGTAGCCAAAGCATCAATCGAAAAAATCTAGCCGCGGGCTCCCCCTCCCCCGCGAGTCAGCATGCCAAGGCGCCACCGCTTGCCATGAGCTTCCCCATCAGCGCCTGGGCTGCCGACCAGGTGGCTGCCGCCAGCGCCCGCATTGCTCCCCTGGCGGCGGAGCGAACCGCCGGGGTGAAACCCCGCCTGGATCGCGTGCTCCAGGCCTTTGCGGCGGAGCGGCTGGGCGTTCATCACTTCGCCTCGGTGAGTGGTTATGGCCATGGCGATCTGGGGCGTGAGGTGCTCGATCGGGTGTTCGCGCGGGTGCTCCAGGCGGAGGCGGCCGCGGTGCGCCTCCAGTTTGTGAGTGGTACCCACGCCATTGCCTCTGCGCTGTTCGGGGTGCTGCGCCCCGGTGATCGCCTCCTGGCCCTCAGTGGTCGCCCCTACGACACCCTTGAAGAGGTGATCGGCATCCGCGGCAGCGGCCAGGGCTCCCTGGCGGAGTTCGGGATCGTCTACGACGAGCTGGACCTGCTGGCCGACGGCAGCGTGGATGAGGCCGGCATCGCGGCGGCCCTGGCTGTGCCGACCCGGATGGTGCTGATCCAGCGCAGCTGCGGCTACAGCTGGCGGCCGTCGCTCACGGTGGAGCAGATCGGCCGACTAGCGGAGCGGGTGAAGGCCCTTCAGCCCCACTGCCTGGTGTTCGTGGACAACTGCTACGGCGAGCTGGTGGAGCTGCAGGAGCCCACGGCGGTGGGTGCCGATCTGATGGCCGGTTCGCTGATCAAGAACCTGGGCGGCACCATCGCCCCCACCGGCGGCTACGTGGCCGGCCGCCGAGAGCTGGTGGAGCAGGCCTGTTGCCGGCTCACCGCTCCTGGGATCGGCAGTGAGGGGGGCACCGGTTTTGACCTGCACCGGCTGCTGTTCCAGGGCCTGTTCCTGGCCCCCCAGATGATCAGTGAGGCCCTGCTGTGTGCCGAGCTCACGGCGGCGGTGTTCGCGGGTCTGGGGTTTGCCGTGAACCCTCTGGTGGGTGGCGTGCGCAGCGACGTGATTCAGGCGGTGCGCTTCGGTGCCCCCGAGCCCCTCAAGGCGGTGTGCCGCGCTTTCCAGGCCTGTTCCCCGGTGGGCTCTTACCTCGATCCGATCCCCGCGCCCATGCCGGGCTATGCCAGCGACCTGGTGATGGCCGGCGGCACCTTCATCGATGGCAGCACCAGCGAGTTCTCCGCTGATGCCCCCCTACGCGAGCCCTACGTGCTCTATGCCCAGGGCGGCACCCATCGCGCCCACGCGGAGCTGGCCCTGGAGCAGGCCCTGGTGGCCTTGGCGGAGGCGGAGCTGCTGCCGGTAGGCCCCGCCTCCTGAGTGTTGGCGCAGCCGTGTTGGCGCCGCCTCCGGAGTTCTGTACAGGCTGTACAGGTTTCAGGAGGGCGCCCGGACGTCTTGCTGGTCCAGCGGCTCCGCTGGCCTGGGAGGCCCCAGGTCCGACAAACTGGGGGCACCTTGCATTCGGCCTCGCCGATGGCGCTCAGCTACCCCGACGACTGCCGCTACGCCGACAGCCATGAATATGCGCGGCACGATGGTGAGCTGGTGCGCGTGGGCATCAGTGCCTTCGCGGTGGATCAACTGGGCGACATCGTGTTCGTGGAGCTGCCGGAGGTGGGCAGCACCCTCACCCAGGGGGCTGGCTTCGGTTCAGTGGAGTCGGTGAAAGCGGTGGAGGATGTGATCGCCCCCATCAGCGGCACGGTGGAAGCCCGCAATGAAGCGGTGCTGGCCAGCCCCGAAGAGTTGCAGAACGACCCCTATGGCGAGGGTTGGCTGTTGTTGGTGCGCCCCAGCGACCCTGCCCAGGTGGACGCCCTGATGGATGCCGCCACCTACAGCGCCAAGGTGGACGGCCACTGAGGTCGCCCGGATCCAAGCCCCAAACCCGCCCCGATCCAGCGAGGCCCTCTTCCTAGGATCCGGTCACGCTTGAAACAGGCCTGTGTCCGCAACGGTGCCGCTGGATGGATTCCTGATGCGGCACATCGGCCCCTCCCTTGGGGAGCAGGCCCGCATGCTGCAGGACCTGGGGACCTCCGACCTCGATCAGTTTCTGGCGGAGGTGGTGCCAGCTGGAATCCTCTTGGACGCCACCACGGCTACGGCGGGCCTGCCGGTGGGCTGCAGTGAGGCCCAGGCCCTGGCTGAGCTCCAGCAGATCGCCAGTGCCAACCAGGTGCGCCGCAGCCTGATCGGGCTCGGCTACTACGGCACTGTGACGCCGGCGTTGCTGCAGCGCCATGTGTTCGAGAACCCAGCCTGGTACACGGCCTACACCCCCTATCAGGCCGAGATCGCCCAGGGGCGCCTGGAGGCGTTGCTCAATTTCCAGACCCTGATCAGCGAGCTCACCGGCCTGCCGATCGCCAATGCCTCGCTGCTGGATGAGGGCACGGCGGCCGCCGAGGCCATGAGCCTCAGCTTTGGGGCCTGCCGCGATGGCGAGGCCCGCCGCTTTCTGGTGGATGCGGAGGTGTTTCCCCAAACCTGGGCGGTGCTCCAAACCCGGGCCGAGCCCCTGGGCATTGCCCTGGAGCGGGTGGATCCCAGTGCCCTGCTCGCCCAGGTGGAGGCGGGTGGCCAACCCTTTGCGGGCTGCTTTGGCCTGCTGCTGCAATTGCCTGGGGCCAGCGGTCGCCTCTGGAATCCCGCGGCGTTGATCGCCGCCGCCCAAGCGGCCGGTGCCCTGGTGACAGCGGCGGTGGATCCCCTGGCCCAGGTGCTGATGGCGCCGGTGGGGGCCCTGGGCGTGGAGATCGCCGTGGGCAGCACCCAGCGCTTCGGCATCCCCATGGGGTTCGGCGGACCCCATGCCGCCTTTTTTGCCACCACGGAGGCCCACAAGCGCCAGATTCCGGGCCGCCTGGTGGGGCAGTCCGTGGATGTGGAGGGCCAACCGGCCCTGCGGCTGGCTCTGCAGACCCGCGAACAGCACATCCGCCGCGACAAGGCCACCAGCAACATCTGCACGGCCCAGGTGCTGCTGGCCGTGATGGCGGGGTTCTACGCCGTGCACCACGGCCCGGAGGGCTTGGCGGCTATTGCCCGGCGCCTGCTGCGCCTGCGCTCCGCCCTGGCCCTGGGCCTGGAGGCGCTCGGCCTGCCCCCGCGCCGTGAGCCGGGGCTGGACACCCTCAGCCTGGATCTGGCCCCAGCCCAGCGGGACTCTCTGCTGGAGCGCGCGGAAGCGGCCGGGTTCAACCTGCGCCGTGCTCCCGCCGGCTGTGGCATCAGCCTCGATGAGCTCACGGATGGGCCGGAACTGGATCGCCTGCTGGCGGCCCTGGCCGAGCCGGGACAACCCGTGCCCGCCGCGGCGGAGCTGCTGGCACGGGTGGATCAGGCGCCGCCGGTGGAGCAGGGCTGGGCCGGCGCTGGCATCCCCCTGCGCGAGGGTCCCTGGCTCACCCAGGGCGTGTTCCACCGCTACCGCAGTGAAACCGAATTGCTGCGCTACATCCAGCGGCTCGTGTCGCGGGACTTCTCCCTGGTGCACGGGATGATCCCCCTCGGCAGCTGCACCATGAAGCTGAATGCCGCCGCGGAGCTCCTGCCGGTGAGCTGGCCGGCCTTTGCGGGCCTGCACCCCTTCGCGCCGGAGGCCCAGACCGCCGGCTACCGCCGTCTGCTGAACGACCTGGAGCAGTGGCTGGCGGCGATCACCGGGTTTGCCGGGGTGTCCCTGCAGCCCAATGCCGGCTCCCAGGGCGAATATGCCGGCTTGCTGGTGATCCGTGCCTTCCACCGCAGTCGCGGCGAGGGGCACCGCCAGGTGTGCCTGATTCCCACCAGTGCCCATGGCACCAACCCGGCCAGCGCCGTGATGGCGGGCCTCACGGTGGTGCCCGTGGCCTGTGATGCCCAGGGCAACATCGATCGGGCCGATCTGGCGGCCAAGGCGGAGGCCCATGCCGATCAGTTGGCGGCCCTGATGGTCACCTATCCCTCCACCCACGGGGTGTTCGAGGCCGGCATCGAGGAGATCTGTGCCCTGGTGCACCGCCACGGCGGCCAGGTGTACCTCGATGGTGCCAACCTCAACGCCCAGGTGGGCCTGTGCCAACCCGGCCGCTACGGGGCCGATGTGTGCCACCTCAACCTGCACAAGACCTTCTGCATCCCCCACGGCGGCGGTGGCCCCGGGGTGGGCCCCATCGCTGTGGCGGCCCATCTGGTGCCCTTCCTGCCCGGCCATCCGTTGGCCGCTGGCAGCGGAGCCCAGGCCATTGGCCCGGTGAGTGCCGCCCCCTGGGGGAGTGCCTCGATCCTGCCGATCAGCTGGATGTACATCCGCATGATGGGCGGAGCCGGCTTACGCCAGGCCAGCGCCGTGGCCTTGCTGGCCGCCAACTGGATCGCCGAGCGGCTGGAGCCCCATTTCCCGGTGTTGTATCGCGGTGCCGGCGGCCGCGTGGCCCACGAGTGCATCCTCGATCTGCGGCCGCTCAAGCGCAGCTGTGGCCTGGAGGTGGACGATCTGGCCAAGCGCCTGATGGACTACGGCTTCCATGCCCCCACCGTGAGCTGGCCCGTGGCGGGCACGGTGATGGTGGAGCCCACCGAGAGCGAGGCCTTGGCGGAACTGGAGCGTTTCTGCGACGCCATGGTGGCCATCCGGGCGGAGGCGGCCGCGATTGAATCCGGCCGCAGCGACCCCCTCGACAACCCGCTCAAGCGTGCCCCGCACACCCTGGCGGCCCTCACGGCCGACGACTGGTCGCGGAGCTACAGCCGCCAGCAGGCGGCATTCCCCGCCGGCCCACAGCAGCAGGCCCAGAAGGTGTGGCCCGCCGTGGCCCGGATCGACAATGCCTATGGCGATCGCCATCTGGTGTGCACCTGCCCATCGGTGCAGGAGTTGGCGGCTGTCACGGCGGCCTGAGCCGGCTAGATTCCGCTGCGAAAGGGAAATTTCCCAATTTCTTTCTGCCGTTGCCCTTGCTTTTCCCCCAGGATCTGCTGCAACTGCAGGCATCGCCGCGCCTCTGGGGCTCCATGAACGACGACAACGCTCCATCCGCGGCTCTCTTCCCCGTCTCCTCGCCCAGCGGTGACGTCAAGCTGCCGGCGATCGCTGGTTCCCTGCCCCACGCGTCCGCCAGCTGTCAGACCCTGCGGGTGGAGGGCACCAACGTGGTGCGGGTTCCCTTTGGCGTGCGTCAGCCCCGCCGCAGCCGTCCGGCTCGCCCGGAGCGCTGGGCCACCGTGGTGCTGCCCTTCCATTTGGGCGGTTCCACGCCCCCACCCCCTCAGGCGGCCTGATTCAGGCGCCAGTCCACTAGGGCTTTCACATCGTCGATGGAGCTGGCCGGTGCCCTGAAGGGCAGTTGCTGCATCGGGCTGCGTTCGGGCCGCACCAGCCAGGAGAGGTCGCTCTGGGGAATCAGCACGAAGCCCCGATAGCGCACCACCCAGCGCTGTGTGTTCAGGGCCGTTGTCATGGCTGAGCGTTAGATCGGAGCAGCTGCATTTCAGCCTCTGATCAGCGTTGCGCTGTCGAATTCGTCTTTTCTTTAGGTTGCCCGCAATGTCCCGTTAGTGTTGCCGGAAGATGCAGTTGAGATCCCTTGTCAGAACAGCTCTTCTGCTGCTTTTATGGGGCGCCCGATGTTGTGTTGTCGGTCGCGCTGGATACAGTGCTCGGTGCGCAACTGTGTGTCCATGAGTTAGTAATTGGCTCCGCTGCGGCGCTGATGCACGGCGGTGGTGGAGCTGGCATCCAGGAGGGCGCCGCTGCTGGCCTCGGCATAGATCAGCCAGTGGTCACCGCATTCCATGCGCTGCTTCACGCGGCAGTCGAGCCAGGCCAGGGCCTCCGGCAGCACCGGTTGCCCGCCTGGGCTGGCCTCGAGCTCCAGGCCGGCGAAGCGGTCGGCGCCGGGGGCGAAGGGCTGCAAGAACTGTTTCATCGGCCCGGTTTCCCGGCCGGCCGCCAGCACGTTGAGGGCAAACCCATCGCCCCCATGCAGCAGCGCCTCCACGGCCCTGTCCTTGGCCACGGCCACCGTGATGCCCGGTGGGCTGAAGCTGGCCTGGCTCACCCAGCTGGCCACCATGGCGCCGCTCAGGCGCGCGGCTCCCTCGCCCTTCACGGTGGTGAGCACGCACAGGGAGCCCACCACCCGGCCCAGGGCCAGGACGGCTGGATTGCTGCGGCTCTCGCTCAGGCCACCGCCAGCGCTGGCCCGTCGCTGGGCCTTGCGCTGGTCGTTCAGCAGGCTGCGGCCGAGGGCCGTGCCCGTTTCCTCGCAGGTTTTGATGGTGGCGGCATCAGGGCTGAATTTCACCTTGATGGGCGCAAAGGCGAAGCGGAAGCCGCCATCCCGCAACTTGCTCTCGAGCAGGTCGAGGGCCTCCCCGCTCCAGCCGAAGCTGCCGAACACCCCCACAGGCTTGGAGCGGTCGCCCTCGGCCAGCAGGGTGCCGAGGGCCGACACGATCGGCGTGGGGGCATGGCCCCCCAGGGTGGGCGACCCGATCAGCACGGCATCGCACTGGCGGATCGCCTCCAGCAGCTTCTCGGCGGGGGTGAATTCGCAGTTGATGCTCTCCACCCGCACACCGGTGCGCGCCACCCCCTGGGCCAGGGCATCGGCGATGGCGGCCGTGTTGCCGTAGGCGCTGGCAAACAGCAGTGCCACTGACAGCTTGGAGCGCTCCTGGGTGGCGCCCCAGCGGCGATAGTCCACCAGCAGGCTGCGCCAGCTCTCGGCGATGGCCGGTCCATGGCCGGGGGCAATGGTGCGGATGGGCAGTTCGTCCACCCGGTTCAGCACCGCCTCCACCTGGCGCACCATCGGGGCCATCAGACAGTCGTAGAAGTAGCGGCGGTCTTCCTCGGTGCTGCTGCGGTTGGTCTCGGCGAAGGGCTCCGTGCACAGGTGAGCGGCGAAGAATTTGCCACTCATCAGCAGGCCCGTCTTCTGCTCAAAGGCGATCAGCCCGCCGGGCCAGCGGGGGGTTGGGGTGGGAATCAGGGTGATGGCATAGCCGTCTGCGAGGGGCCGGCTGGCCTCCTGCTTCACCACGTCAATGCTGGGCAGGGGCGGAATCACCTCCTCGCTGGTGGTGGCTCCGGGGGGTGTGGGCCTGCGCTGGTGCCACAGCTCCGTGAGCAGCTTGGCCCCGGCGTTGGAGGCCACCAGCATCAGGTTCGGCCACTGGATCGCCAGCCGCCGCAGCAGGCTGACCCGGTTGGGGTTCACGTGACCCACCACCACCTTCAGGGCCGCCTCGGCGGGCACCAACCCGGCCAACTGCTCCAGGAACGGCGCGGCGAAGGATTCCCCGGGTGGATGCACCAACACCGGCGGCACCGGCTGGCCCGCCGCGGTGGTGCCGGCGCTGAACAGAAAGCTGTTGGCGCTCGTCCCCCGTTCGAGGCCGTACTCCACCTCGAAGCGCAGCCGATTCGGACTGAGCCCCCGCAGGCAGAACAGACCGGGCTCGATGGTCAACTGAATCACCCGGCGGCTGGCTGCGGCTGGACTGGCGGTGTTGAGGGCCATCAGTAGTGGTTGCCCACCTTGCGGTGGTGCACGGCGGTGGAGGCTTCCATGTCGGAGACGTTGCCCTGTTCCACTTCGGCATAGATGATCCAGTGGTCGGGTCCCTCCATCCGCTGGGACACACGGCAGCCCAGGTAGGCAAGGGCATCCCCCAGCACCGGCCCACCGGCGGCGACGCCCTCCAGGGTGTTGATGCCGGCGAAGCGGTTGGCGCCGGGCGGGAAGCGCTTGAGGAAATGGCGCAGGAGCTGCTGGTGGTTGTCCTCCCGCAGGATGTTGAGCACGAAGCGGTCGCCCACCTGCATCAGGGCCTCGATGGCCCGGTCCTTGGCCACGGCCACCGTGAGTCCTGGGGGATCGAAGCTGGCCTGGTTCACCCAGCTGGCCACCATGGCGGAGGCGCGCTCATCCTGCCGGGCCGTCACCACGTAGAGCCCGCCGCTGAGGCGGCCCAGGGCCTTGTCGAGGTCGCCATCCAGCGACTTCATCGCCGCGATGGCCTTCTCCCGCGTGAGCAGTTGGCCCAGGTCGGTGCCGGCCTCCTCGCAGCGCTGATAGTCGTTGCCGTCGGGCACCTGGCGAACGCGTAGCGGTTCAAAGGCCTCCTTCTGGCCGAGGCTGCGCAGCTGGCTGGCCACGGTGTCGATGGGCTCGTCGTTGCCGCCGTAGGCGTCGTAGGTGGCCACCCATTGCTTGGGCTGCAGGGCCGCCAGCAGCGTGCCGATCGAACTCTGCAGCTCGGCATCGGCGTTGGCGGGCCAGGTGGGCACCACCACGGCGCTGGCCTCGCCGATCAGAGCACTGAGCTCCTGGGCATCGGTGGCCCGCAGGTCCACCAGCTGCACCTGGGCATCGGCCTTGCCGATGCCGCGGGCGATGGCCTGGCTGAGGCGATCGCAGAAGCCGTACTGGCTCACGTAGCAAACGGCCGCATAGGTCTCGCCCTTGCTGCGGCCGGTGCTCCAGTCGCGGTAGTCCGAGAGCCACAGGCCCAGGTGTTCCCGCAGCAGCGGCCCATGGCCCACGGCCACCGTGTGGATGGCTGGCAGGGCATCCATGCGCTTCATGGCCTGCAACACGCTGCGGGCGTTGGGGCCCATCAGGCAGTCGTAATAGAAACGGAAATCCGGCGCGATGGCGCCTGGATCCACATCGAACACGTCATCGGAGCAGTAGTGCAGGCCGAAGGCATCGCAGGTGTAGAGGATGCCGGTGCCGTGGTCGTAGGAAAAGATCGTGTCCGGCCAGTGCAGATTTGGAGCACTGAGGAACTCGAAGCGGTGCTGCACCCCGCTCGCGGGGTTGGTGCCCAGATCCAGCTCCTCGCCACTTTTCACGGCCCGACTCTTGAACGGCCGATGCACCTGGCTCTCCAGGAACTGGATCGCCACCTTGGAGCCCACGATCTCGATCTCGGGGTGGAGATCGATCAGGTGGCCGATTAGGCCCGAGTGATCCGGCTCGGTGTGGCTCACGATCAGGTGATCGATCGCCCTGGGATCGATCTGCTCCTGCAGCAGCGGCAGCCAGGTGCCCGCGAACTTGAGATGGCTGGTGTCGATCAGGGCGGTGCGCTCACCCCGCACCAGAAAACTGTTGTAAGTGGTGCCGTTGCGCAGGCCGAACTCGATGTCGAAGCGGCTGCGGTCCCAGTCGAGCGAGCGGATTGTGGTGGTGTCGGGGCCAATGGCCTCGCACTGGAGGCTCAGCCGTGGCGTCGTGGCGGTTGCAGCGGCGGCCATGGATCCCCCTGGATGCTCACGAACTTTAGGAAAAAGCCCCGGCCGTCAGGCCGGGGCAGGGTCCAGTGGTCTCGATTGGTGTGATCTGGAGTTCGCGGATCGTGCTGGCTCAGCCCTCCACCGTCACGTTCACACTGGTCATGGTCTGGGCTTTGGGGGCCTGAACCGTGAGCAGTCCGTCGCGGTAGCGAGCCTCGAGGCCCTCGCGGGCAATGCCGGAGGGGAAGCGGAAGCTGCGGCTCCAAGTGCCGTAGCGGAACTCGCTGAGCAGGGGGCCGGGGGCATCGGCCTCGCTGCTGGATTGGCGTACGGCGCTGATCACCAGGGTGCGGTCGGTAGCTTTCACCTCGATGGAGTCTTTGGCAACGCCGGGCAACTCCAGAGTGATCGCAAAGCCCGTGTCGGTTTCGTGCACTTCAGCGGCGGGAACGCGCTCGGCCTGTTGCACTTGTTGCTCGAGGCGCTCGAACAGATCGAAGGGGGATTGGCGCAGGGTGAGCATGGTGATGGCTCCGAATGTTGCGGGGGTGGGGTGTTCACCCGCCACGCCAATGTGCCCGGGTTGCAGCATCGCCAGAAGGGCAAGAACCGCCCCGTTCAGTACGGTGCTTACCCCTTGGGTTCGGCCGGCACCACCCAGGTGTGGGGGCAGCCGAACCATCGCCTCACAGCCACCACCAGGCGTTGAAGGCGGCCGCCTGGCCGCAGGCCTGGTTGTTCCGGTCTCGGAGGGTCCAGAGGCGGGCGTTGTGGATCTGAAAGCGGCGGCCCTGGCTGTCGATGCGGATGCCGCAGTAGCCGCTGATGGCGTGCTGCTCCTGGGCGTTCATCAGCATCTGGGCGCGCCCGGAGCGCTCCGCCGGTTCCGCCGTGAGCCGCGAGGGCATGCCCACCTGCTCAGCCCAGGGCCGGCGCCACAGGGCCAGGGCGGCCCGGTTGGCATAGGTGAGGCAGGGGCCCGGGTCGCCACTGGGATCCGCGCCGTCGTGGGCCAGCACCACGGTGCCGGCGGCAAACAGCGCCTGGGCCCGTTGCTCCAGGCTGGCGTCGGCACCCAGGCCGGCGACCAGCGGCCGGCCGAAGCCCCGCTGATGGGACTGGAGAATCCGGGCCGCCAGCTCCAGGGCCTCGGCGCTCAACCAGGGGGCGCTCACGCTGCTCAGGATCCGCTGCTGCTGCCGGCCTCGTCGCGCCCGGAGCCGGCGGCCATGGCCGTGGCCATGGCCTGGCTGCTGAAGCCGGCGCCCTGGCCCTTCAGCCGCTCAAGGAAGTGTTGGTTGGCGGTGGGGAAGCGGCCGTCTTCGGCGAGGGGGAGCGGCCCGGCCTCATCGAGGCCGGTATCGCCCTCCATGGCCGGTGTGATCACCACGAGCCCCGCATCGAGGGCGGCGTCGTAGCGCCACCAGCGGCTGGGATCCTTGATGGCTGCAGGGGTTGGCTGCAGGGAGCCATCGCCGCCCGGCTGCGGCAGCCCGGCGGTTGGAGTGCCCTCCTTTTGGGCCTTGGCTTTGGCTTCCCTGGCCTTCTTGGCCAGGAGCTCGCGGCGCTGGATGGCCAGGTCGGCCAGCAGCTGGTTGCGGGTGCGGCCCCGCATCTGGAACAGCACGAAGGGGTCTTCGCTGAAGCGCTCGCCCATCAGGTAATACACGGCGCTCACGTGCTTGCAGGGGTTCACCTTGTCCGGACAGGTGCATTCGCTGCGCACCTCCTGCAACTTGAAGGGGAACAGGCGCTTGCCACTGGCGGCGAAGGCCCGTTCGATGTCCTGCGGCATCACCCCAGCCAGCAGCTGGGCTGACCAGCGGGCCTTCTGCCCCAGGGCCTCGAGCACATAGCCCCAGTCCTCGTCGTTGAGCACATCGAGCCAGAGCTTCACCTTGTAGGGCTCGTCCCCGGTGCCCTGCACCCGTGCATGCACGCGGCGCCCCTCGAAGCGGATCGAGAGCACGTTGCCCTCGCGGGCATAGGCCCAGGCGCGCTCCAGCCGTTTCTTGAAGCGGTAGCCGTTGATCAGCTCCATCCACTGCTCCACCCACCAGGGCTGCTGGCCCAGGCCCTGGTCGCCCAGTTGGGTGGTGATGCTGTTGGGGGTGGCGTTCATGGGAAGAGTTTGCCGACCCGGGTGCTGGGGTGGCGCTCGGTGTGCCCGCGGGACGCTCCCGAATTCTGTACAGCCTGTACAGATTCGGGCTGGGTGGTTGGAGGCGGCGCTGGGGTCATGGTTGGGCGTTGTGGCACACGCACTCCTGCAGGTTCTCGAAGCGCTGGAGCCAGCGGAGGTCGGCGCTCATTCGTCCGTGAGGGCCACCAGTTCCTTGAGCTGGCCCATCTCCAGCCCACCGAGCCAATCTTCGCCGGAGCCCACGATCTCCTCGGCCAGTTTCGACTTCTCCTTGATCATGCGATCGATCCGCTCCTCCACCGAGCCGCTGGTGATGAACTTGTGCACCAGCACGCGGTTCTGCTGGCCGATGCGATAGGCGCGGTCGGTGGCCTGGTTTTCCACCGCCGGGTTCCACCAGCGGTCGATGTGGAACACGTGGCTGGCCCGGGTGAGGTTGAGGCCCACGCCGCCCGCCTTGAGCGACAGCAGGAACAGCTGCGGGCCGCGGGGATCGTCCTGGAAGCGATCCACCATCGCCTGGCGCTCCACCTTGCTGGTGTTGCCGTAGAGGAACGGCACCTCCTGGCGCCACTTGCGCTCCAGGTGGGCCTTGAGCAGGTGGCCCCACTCGGCGAACTGGGTGAACAGCAGCGCCCGATCGCCGGCTTCGATCACCTCCTCGAGGATTTCCTCCAGCCGCTGCACCTTGGCGCTGCGGGCGGCGAAGCTGCTGGCCGCCTCGCCCTGGGCGGCGGCTTCGGGGTCTTCCTTGAGGGCCAGGGCGGGGTGGTTGCAGATCTGCTTGAGCTTGGTGAGCAGGGCCAGCACCTGGCCGTGTTTCTGGCCCAGGG
>CANHMF010000052.1 GCA_947461705.1 Synechococcaceae cyanobacterium | reverse complement strand
GGTGACGATGTGTCCGTGGCGATCGGCCACTGGGGAGCACGCGCCAACCCTCCCCCGCTTCCCGTGCCGCCGCAACGCCGGCCGGTGGCCCTGCTGATAATCCTGGGCATCGGGGCCGCGGCCCTGGGAACCGGGCTGTGGTGGCTGCAGCCGTGGCAGCGCTGGATCACGGCACCGCAGCCGGCCGCTTCTCCCGCCACCAGCCTGCGCGCCGAGGTGCAGCGGTTGTGCTCCAGCCCGGATCGCATCCCGGGGACCCTCAGCCAACGGCAGGCCCAGTTCGACCAGCTGCTGCAGGGCCAACGCCAGCGGCAGACCTTGATCCAGCAAGCGACGCTGGATCCCCTGGGGGCCTTGATCGCGGCGAGTTGGCCCGTGCCCGCGACTGCCAGCCCAACGATCACCCCAGCACTGGTGGAGCTGAACGCCTGCCCAGCGTTGCTGAGCGCCCTTGATCAGCAATGGCAGCAGCGCCGTGCGGCAGCGGCCAAGATGCCAGCAGCCGGGAAGGCGTCGATTCAGCCGCCATCAGCCCCATGAACGACTACCAGCTCGGAGCCAACCTGCGCCGGCAGATCCTGGCCGACCTGCAGCGGGGCCAATCCAGTGATGGCAGGCGCCTACAGGCCCTCGTGGGTGATTTCTGCGGTGAGTCGCAGAGCAACCTGCTGCCGGCACTGAAGTACCTGGTGCTCACCCCCGCCTTCAGCCACGCCGTGGGCCAGACCCCAGCCCTGGGGGCCGATGCTCGCCTGCAATTACGCCTGAACCAGGAGCTGCAGGAGCTGTTCGCCCCCGCCATCTGCGAGCGGATGGCGGCGGTGGTGAGCGGACTGCTGAATCTCGGTGAAGGCAGCACAGCCACAGCCACAGCCACAGCCAGCGCAGCCTTAGCCCCCAGCACTGGCAGCAGCCGCGGCCTCGTAGCCGTGCTCAGCTTCATCGCCGGCGTGCTGGTGGTGGGCGTGGTGGGGGGGCTCGTGTGGCTGCTGCTGCTCAGTCGCCAGCAGCAGGCGCTCGCCCCTCCAAGCGGGGGCGCCCCCCTCCAGGAGGCGCCAGCGGAAGCGGAGCGCAAACAGCCCAGCGAAAGCCCCATGCCACCGCCGGCCCCAGACCTCGAACAGCCCCTGGATCCAGCAGCGGTGGATCAAGCCATAGCCACCGTGCAGCAGCTCTACAGCGCACTCTCAAGCCGCAACAGCGAAGCGGCACGCCAGCTGTTTGGCGCCGCCGCCGCCGATCAGTTTGATGCCAGCTTCTTCGAGCAATTCGAGCGGGTGAGCGTGGCCGACCTCCGGGAGACCAGCCGAACAGGTTCCACGGTGAACCTCCAGGGGGTGGTGACCTTCCTCTACCCGGATGGCAGCAGCCAGAGTGAAACCCGCAGCTTCAGCGTGGACACCGGCGCGTCTCCTGCCGTGATCACCGCCAGTGCGTTCGGCCAGGTGGTGAAGCCCCGCAACTGACCACAGCCTTGGCATAGGCCTGATCAAAGCGATCCCAACGGAAGCTGCGCGGGTCGTAGCGGCTGTGGCTGCGGTCAATGGCCGCATGGCTGGTGACCCGACTCATGGGGATGCCGTAGCGGTGCTGCCACAGCAGCACCTGGGAGGCCAGGGCACGGTATTGCGCAGGGCTGTAACCGGAATGGCCATCGCCGGCGTCGGCCCCGCGACCATCGGCGGGCGTCACCAGGCTGACGTGGAGGGCAATGTTGTTGACCGAGCCACGGCTGCTGGGCTTGGCCTGCAGGGTGAAATCGCCAAAGGCCGATTGCCCGGCGCCGTAGGCACGGTTGGCATCGGGCACCACGCGGTGACGCTCACCATTGGTGCCAATCACAAGGTGGTAACTCACCTGATCGGCATCTGCCGGATGGGGCGTGCGGAACAGGTTGAGGGTGCTGGCCTGATCCATCACGGTCTCGTGCAGCACGATCAGGCTGGGCTGATGGGGCAGGGGGCGGCCACGCCAATCCCGGCGCTGCCGCTCGCCGAAGTTGGTGGGATCTGCGGGAGCAGCCAGTTCCGGCTTCAGACCCAGACTCCTGGCACAGCGGCTGAGTTCACCTGGGGAGAGTTGGGCCGCCGGGATGAACACCGGGTCGGGGGCGACAGCGCCCGTTGAGGGCTGCCACCACCACCGCATCGCGCAGAGCACGGCTCCCCCCAGCACAGCCACGGAGAGCGCACCGCTGAGAGCACCCAGAAACCAACTGCGCCGGTGGGAGTGGGCCATGGCAGGCAATGACGGTACAGACAAAAAAAGCGCCCCTCGCGGGGCGCTGAAGCTGGGGGCCGGCCGATCAGGCGGTACCGCAGAAGGTGACATCGGGGAACTTGAGCTTGGCCTCGTCGAGGCTCTTGCCCTTGCCCTCTTCCTGCCAGTAGTTGATCACCTCGGTGGCCTTGTTGAGGATCTCGACGCGCTCGTTGTCGGTGATCCAGCTCTTGCCTTCCAGCTCGGTCTTGAGGGTTTCCCAGGCATCCTCACGGGGCCAGAAGAAATAGGCCGTGAGGGGGCTGGGGCCGCCGCCCACAATCTGATCCACAGCCAGAGCCACGTTGTCGGGCAGCCAGAGAATCTTCAGCAGGAAACGGCCCTCATCCGCCTTGGGGGTACGCCCCGAGGGAACGCCGTTCTCGTCGATGGTGGCGGTGGCCAGGGCAGCACTGGCACCACGCAGCACCGGACGGCCCTCGGTGGTGTCCTCAGCGGAAACCTCAGGTGCGGCAGTCGCCACGGCGCTTTCAGCGCTCTCGGTGCTCATGGTGTCAGCGCTCAAGGCTTAATCACAAACAACTAACCTACCAGCCGCCGTAGCCCCACCCCTGAAGCCCTGCGCCCAGCCCAGAGCCATCCTGCTGTTCGACATCGATGGCGTGATCAGGGATGTGGGCGGCAGCTACCGCCGCGCCATCGTGGAGACGGTGCATCACTACAGCGCCGCGCGGCCTGATCCCGAGACGATCGACCATCTCAAGGCCGAGGGCTGCTGGAACAACGACTGGGAGGCCTCCCTGGAACTGCTGCGCCGGGCAGGCCAGAGCCCATTGCCGCCCTTCAACGCCCTGGTGGAGGTGTTCAACGGCTTCTATTTCGGCGGCGACCCCGAGGGCAATCCCGCCAGCTGGCAAGGGTTCATCGGCCAAGAGCCGCTGTTGGTGGAGCGTCCCTTCTTTGAGGCCCTCACGGGCGCCGGGGTGGGATGGGGCTTCGTGAGCGGTGCCGAACCGCCATCAGCGCGCTTCGTGCTGGAAGCCCGACTGGGCCTGGCCGATCCACCGCTGATTGCCATGGGGGATGCCCCCGACAAACCCGATCCCACGGGATTGCTGCGCCTGGCGGCGGAGCTCGCCGGCGGCCTGGGCCTGGACGCAGCACCGGTGGCCTACCTGGGCGACACCGTGGCCGACGTGCTCACCGTGCAACGCGCCCGCGAGCAGCAACCCGACCAGCGCTTCCTGAGCCTGGCCGTGGCGCCCCCCCACCTCCAGGCCCAGGGCCGGGACGAGGTGCGCTGGCACTACGAGCAGCAACTGCGCCAGGCCGGTGCCGACGTGGTGATCCCCGCCACCAGCCAGGTGCTGGTGGCCTTGGAGCAAGCCCTGGGGGAGAGCTGAGCCCTCAGCGTTCGAGCGCCGCCGGCGCCTTCAAGGCCGCGGCCGTGAGGGTCTCATGGCCGCGATCGGTCACAGCCACGTCGTCCTCAATGCGAATGCCAAGGCCCTTCCAGCGCTCGGCAATGGCGGGCTGGCCCTCGGGCACCGGCAGGCGATCGCTCACATAGAGGCCAGGCTCCACCGTGAGCACCATGCCCGGCTCCAACGCCACAGGGTGCTCACCCAGGCGATAAGCACCCACATCGTGCACGTCGAGGCCCAACCAGTGACCGGTGCGATGCATGTAGAGATGGCGGTAGGCCCCCTGCTCGATCACACCATCCACCGAGCCGGCCAACAGGCCCAGATCCAACAGCCCCTCCACCAGCACCCGCACGGCCGTGTCATGCACGCCCTCGGCCGTGTGGCCCGGAGCCACCGCCGCCACCGCCGCTTCCTGGGCCGCGAGCACCAGCTCGTAGAGGGCCCGCTGCTCGCCGCTGAAGCGACCGTTGATCGGGAAGGTGCGGGTGATATCGCCGTTGTAGTAGTCGCCCAGGGAGCAACCCGCATCGATCAGCAACAGGTCGCCATCGTTCAGCACGGCGCTGTTGGCGGTGTAATGCAGCACGCAAGCGTTGTCGCCACCGGCCACGATCGAGCCATAGGCGGGCCCCCGGGCCCCCTGCTCCAGGAAGTGCTGCTCGATCACGGCCTGCACCTGGCGCTCATTCAGCCCTGGCCGTGCCACTTGGCGGGCCAGCTCATGGGCCTCCGCCGAGATCCGCGCCGCCTCACGCAGGCGCACCAGCTCCTCAGGCGTCTTGCGCAGGCGCAACGCATGCAGCAGCGGGCAGGGCGCCACCAGCCCCAGGGCTGCCGCACCACTGCGGGGGGCACGATCCAGCTGAGCCGCCCAGGCCTGCAGCACCAAGGGCTCTACCTCGGGGTGACGCCCCACCCGGAAGGCAATGCCCTCAGCGCCCTTGAGATAGTCGGCCAGGCGCTGGGGCAGCTCTGCGTGGGGATGGGCCAGGTCGGCGCCGAACTGGGTCACCGCCCCCTCACAGCCCCAACGGAAACCGGTCCACACCTCAGCACTGGGCTCCTTGGGCTGCACAAACAGCACAAAGCGTTCCCCCTCCGGCCGGTGGGGCAGGAACAGGGCCACAGCATCGGGCTCATCGAAGCCGGTGAGATACCAGAAGTCGCTGTTCTGGCGAAAGGGCCATTCGCAATCAGCGTGGTGGGTGGCCAGGGGCGCCGCCGGAATCACCGCCGCTACGCCGCCAAGGGCCTCCAGGAAGCGAGCACGGCGCGCGGCATAGATCTCGGGACCGATCAGCATGGGTTCCGGCGCAGGGGCTGAGCGCGACGATGGCACAGCCGATTAAATGAGGGCTGGTGACCCCGCTGCCGCCATGACCGCCACCGCGCCCTCGGCAGCCCAGCGCTGCGAGCTGCTGCTGGCGCAGTGGCGCTCCGAACTGACGCTGAGCGCGCGCGAACGGGCCGTGCTCGCACCGGAGCTGCAAGCTCTCGACCGGCAACTCCAGGCCCTCGACCAGCGCCGCCTGCGGGTGGCCGTGTTCGGCCGGGTGGGCGTGGGCAAATCCAGCCTGCTCAATGCCCTGCTGGGCCGGTCCACCTTTGCCACCGATGTGGCCCACGGCTGCACCCGCCACCAGGAGCGGGCCGCTTGGCCTGTGGACATCCCCGGCCTGAGGGCCGTGGAGCTGGTGGACACCCCCGGCATCGACGAGATCGCCGCCAAGGCCCGGCAACGGCTGGCAGCACGGGTGGCGCTGGGGGCCGATCTGGTGCTGTTGGTGCTCGATGGCGATCTCACCACCCCGGAAGCGGAGGCTCTGGAACAGCTCCTGGCGGGGGGCAAACCGGTGCTGCTGGTGCTCAACCGCCTCGACTGCTGGCCGCAGGACGAGCGCGACGCGCTGATGGCGAGCATCCGCCGTCGCCTGCCTGCCGCGGCCCGAGGGCTGAAGCTGCTAGCCGTGGCCTCGGCCCCGCGCCAGGCCCAATGGCTGGCCGATGGGCGCGTGCGCAGCGAGCGCTTGCCTCCCCAGATTGAGCCCCTGCACCAGGCCCTCACCGGCCTGCTCGCCAGCAGCGGTGAGCTGCTGCTGGGGCTGAACGGGCTGCGGGCCGCCGACCGCTTCGCCCAGTCGCTGCAGCGCTGGCGCCTGCGCCAGGGCCGTGCCGCGGCCCAGGGCCTGATCGGCCGCTTTGCCGCCCTCAAGGCCACCGGCGTGGCCGCCAACCCCCTGATGCTGCTGGATCTCGCCGGCGGCTTGGCCCTGGACACGGCCCTGGTGCTGCAGCTCTGCCAGCTCTACGGCCTGCCAATGGGCGGTGCCGGTGCCCGCCAGCTGCTGGGCAGGCTCTCGGCCCAGAACGCCCTGCTGGGGGGCACCCAACTGGGCATTCAGCTGCTGCTGGGGGGCATCCGCCAGCTGCTGCTGCTGGCCGCACCCCTCAGTGCCGGGCTGAGCCTGGCTCCCGCCGCGCCGGTGGCCCTGGCCCAGGCCGCCCTGGCGGTGCACACCACCCGGCTCACCGGACAACTGGCCGCCGCCGAATTGCTGCGCAGCGCGCAGCGGGGCGGGCGGCACCCGGCCTCCCTGCTCAGGCGCCTGGCCCAGCAGGATCCGCAGGTGCGCGCCTGGCTGCAGCAGTGGCAGAGCTGCGAACCCGTGCCGGCGGCCGTGCAAACCCTGCTGCCATGAGCGCGCCATCGGCCCGCAGCCTGGCCCTGTTCGGCACCAGTGCCGATCCCCCCACCCCCGGCCACCGTGCGCTGCTGGCCGGCCTGGCCCGCCGCTACGGCCGGGTGGCCACCTGGGCCAGCGACAACCCCTGCAAACAGCACGGCGCCCCCCTGACGCTGCGGGCGGCACTGCTGCAGGCGGTGGTGGACGACCTGGCCGATCCCCGCGTGGTGCTCGAGCAGCGGCTGAGCAGCCCCCGGGCCCTCGACACCCTGGATCGCGCAGCGGCGCTCTGGCCCGATCAGCCACTGGTGTTCGTGGTGGGCAGCGATCTGGCTCCACAGATCCCGGGTTGGTATAGGGCCTCGGAGCTGCTGGCCCGGTGCCGGCTGGCGGTGGTGCCACGCCAGGGCTGGCCCCTCGAGCCTGGGGATCTCGAACAGCTGCAGCAGCTGGGGGGGCAGGTGGAGGTGCTTGAGCTGCCCGTGCCCGCCACCGCCAGTTCCGCTATCCGCCAACAGCCCAGCCCGGAGCTAGTACCAGCAGCCCTGTGGCCGGAACTGCTCAAGCACAATCTCTACGGCCTCGGGCACGAGCCCGCCTCCCCCCAGCCCTGATGCGTCTTGCCCTGGCTCAGATGAACCCCCTGGTGGGGGACCTGCGGGGTAACGGGCAACGGCTGCTGGCGGCCTGCCATCAGGCCGCAGCCCAGGGCGCCGAGCTGGTGGTGGCCGCGGAGCTGGCCCTGTGGGGCTACCCGGCCCGCGACCTGCTGCTGCGACCCTCCCTGCGGCTCCTGCAGCAGCAGGTGCTGGATCAGCTGGCAGCCGAGCTGCCGGCGGGCCTCAGCCTGCTGCTGGGGGTGAGCGAGCAGGCCCCCGGGGAGCAGCAGCCCAACCTGTTCAATGCCGCCGCCCTGGTGGAACCAGGCCAGTGGCGGGTGGTGGCACGCAAACGGCTGCTGCCCAGTTACGACGTGTTTGATGAGCGGCGCTACTTCCGCCCGGCCGATCAGCCCTGCCTGCTGCAACTGGAGCTCGGCGGACGCTCCTGGCGCCTGGGGCTCACCATCTGCGAAGACCTGTGGGTGGACCACAGCCTCCACGGGCAGCGGCTGGTGGGCTCCGATCCCATCGGCGACCTCCAGCCGCTACAGCCCGATCTGTTGATCAACCTCTCGGCCTCGCCCTATGCCCAGGGCAAGGGCCAGCAGCGCCGCGATCTGGTGGCCGCCGCGGCCCGGCGACTGGGCTGCGGCGTGGTGTACGTGAACCAGGTGGGAGGCAACGACGAGCTGGTGTTTGACGGCGGCAGTTTCGTGGTGGATGCCACGGGTTCCATGACGGCCCAACTGCCCTGGGCCGAGACCGCCCTGGCCTGCTGGGATGCCACGGCCGCCGTGACAAGCAACGCCCCCAGCACGGACTTTCCCCTGCCCTCCAACGACGACCTGCTGCTGCGCACCCTGGTGCTGGGGGTGCGGGACTATGCAAGCAAGTGCGGCTTCCGCAAGGCCCTGCTCGGCCTCAGCGGCGGCATCGATTCCGCCCTGGTGGCCGTGATCGCCGCGGCGGCCCTGGGGCCGGAGAACGTGCAGGGCCTGCTGATGCCCTCGCCCTGGAGCTCCGGCGGCTCGATCAGCGATGCCCTGGCACTCGCCGATCGGCTCGGCATCACCACCCAGACGGTGCCGATCGCCCCGCTGATGGCGAGTTTTGATGCCGCCCTCACGGCCCCTCTGGAGGGTGTACCCAGCGGCCTCACCGCCGAAAATCTGCAGTCGCGCATTCGCGGCACCCTGCTGATGGCCGTGGCCAACCAGCAGGGTCAGCTGCTGCTCTCCACCGGCAACAAATCCGAGCTGGCGGTGGGGTACTGCACCCTCTATGGCGACATGAACGGCGGCCTAGCCGTGATCGGCGACCTCTACAAAACCACGGTGTTTCGCCTCTGCGCCTGGATTGATGCCGCCGCCGCTGCCGGCTGCCGCCAGGACCTGGGCCTGCCCTCCACGGGCGAACTGGTGGGCGGCACCATCCGCACCAAGCCCCCCAGCGCCGAACTGCGTCCCGATCAACGCGACAGCGACTCCCTGCCCGACTACGCCGTGCTGGACCCCCTGCTCAAGGCCTTGATCGAAGAGCTGCGCAGTCCCGAGGAGCTGATTGCCAGCGGCACGGATGCCGCCCTGGCCCAACGGGTGCAGCAGTTGCTGCAGCGCGCCGAATTCAAGCGGCGCCAGGCGGCCCCGCTGCTGAAGGTGAGCAACCGTGCCTTCGGTAGCGGCTGGCGCATGCCGATCGCCAGCGGCGCCTGAGGACCGTGGCCATGGTGGGGGCATCGAGAGCGCAACCATGCCGGCCCCCGTGCCCCCGATCGCCAGCATCGGGGTACCCACCGAGCTCAAACGCGATGAACAGCGGGTGGCCCTCACCCCCGATGGCGTGCGGGAGCTGGTGAGCCATGGCTTTGCGGTGCGGGTTCAGGCCGGTGCCGGTGCCGGCGCCGGGATCGACGACCAGGCCTTCCACGCGGCCGGGGCGAGCCTCGTGGGCCGGGAGGAGGCCTGGGCCGCCCACCTGGTGGTGAAGGTGAAGGAACCGCAAGCGGAGGAATTCGGCTTCCTGCGCCCCGACCTGGTGCTGTTCACCTACCTGCATCTGGCCGCCTACCCGCAGGTGGGTCGCGCGCTGCTGAGCGCCGGCACCACGGCCATCGCCTACGAAACCGTGCAGCTCGACGACAGCAGCCTGCCGCTGCTGGCGCCCATGAGCGAGATCGCCGGGCGGCTGGCTGCCCAGGTGGGGGCCCATTTGCTGGAAAAGCCCCACGGTGGCCGCGGGGTGCTGATGGGGGGCTGCACCGGGGTACGACCTGCGCGGGTGGTGGTGCTGGGGGCCGGCACGGTGGGCTGGAACGCCGCTCGGGTAGCGGCCGCCATGGATGCGGAGGTGTTTCTGCTGGACCACTCCCCCCAGCGCCTGCGGCAGCTGGAAAGCGACCGCCGTGGTCGCCTGGTGAGCCTGGTGAGCAGCCGCGGCCTACTGGAGCGTCTGGTGCCCAGCGCCGATCTCCTGATCGGCGCGGTGCTGCTGCCGGGGGACCGGGCCCCCACCCTGGTGGAGGAGGCGTTGGTGCAGCAGATGCAACCCGGATCGGTGATTGTGGATGTAGCCATCGACCAGGGCGGCTGCATCGCCACCAGCCGGGAAACCAGCCACACAGATCCGGTACTCACCATCCACGGGGTGCAGCACTACGCCGTTGGCAACATGCCGGGAGCCGTGCCCTTCACCTCTACCGAGGCGCTGGTGAGTGTCACCTTGCCCTACATCCTGGCGATCGCGGGGCGCGGGCTGGTGGAGGCTGTCACCGAGCGTCCTGAGCTGGTGTCTGGCCTCAACACGATCAACGGCTCGGTGTGCCACCCCGGCGTGGCCAAGGCCCTGGGGCTGCCCAACCGCCATCCCATGGCCTGCCTGCACTGAGCAGCCCAGGGGCCGCCGCCATCAGGAGAGCTCCAGGGCCTCCAGATAGAGCCAGCGACCATCGGGGCGCTGGCCTTCCCGGCCGAAACGGGAGACCTCCCGCATCACGCCGATCTGGTCCGCGGCGGTGTAGTGGGCCGCGAAGGTCACGGTGCCAGTGGTGTCCTCCGGGCCGCCGGCGGTGGCCTCAAGGATCTCCAGCCGGCGCCAGCGCACCTGCGTGAGGCTGGCCTGCAGGGCACGGCGGCGGCGGCCCAGGGGTTCCCGCGAGGGGTGGGTCGCGAGCAGATAGTCCACCTCCCCCAGGGCATAGGCCGCATAGCGCGAGCGCATCAGCTGCTCGGCCGTGGTGGCCTGAAGCAGGCCGCGGTGCAGGGGACTGCAACAGGAGCCATAGCTGAGGCCCCCACAGGGGCAGGGTTGCTGCATCGCTCAGACCAACGGCGGCAGGGGCCGCGTCAGAGCGGCCGGGCTGATGCCCTCCCGCAGCGCCACGAGCAAACCGGCGGCCTCCGCGTAGCTGCCCGCCCTCAGCACCGGCAATCCCAGCGCCTCCGCCGACACGTTGAGCACCGAGGGGTTGTGGACGGCAATCAAGGGGATGCCCTGGTCCGCGCAGGCCAGCACGGCCGCACCCCCGAGGGCCCCGGCGGGAGCCACCACAGCACCCAGATCCCCAACCTGGAGAAGATCCGCCGTCGCGCCGCCCACCGACCGGGGCACCAGATCCGGGGCCCGGCTCAGCCCCACCAGCACACAGGCCAGGAACGTGTAGCCCAGTTCCTCCCCGGCCGCGCGCGGGTCCAGCCCTGGGTCGAGCGGCAAGGGGCTGAGGGCCGGAGCATGGGCACACGGAAGCCCGAGCTCCCGGCTGAGCAGATGGCTGATCACCGCCTCGGCGCCGGCCAGGGCATCCACACCGGTGCCCTGGCGGTAGGCAGCCAGGGCCTCACTGGCGGGATCCTCCGGGAAGCGGGCCACCACCGCGATGGCGGTGGCGCCAGCCGCCTTGAGCTGGTGACCGGCCCGCAGCAGGGCATCGGGGCGACCCAGCCGGCCCCAGCTCGCCCCACTGGCCCCCTGGCTCAGGGTGACCTCCAGGGGCGCATCGGTGCAGACCACCGGACCGATCTCCAGGCCCAGGCTGGCCCGGCAGCCATCCGCCACCTGCAGATGGCGCCAGCGCAACTCCTCCTCGATGCCGGCATCGAGCAGCAGCCCCACCCGCTGCCGGCGCACCGGGCGCAGGGCGATCACACCGGCGGCGAAGCGATCCAGGGCCGAACCCTCCACGTAGTGGATGCGGGGATCACTCCAGTAGAGGGCCGCTCCATTCATCACGTTGGGGTGCGTGATCAGGCAGCCACTGGCAGCCGCCAGCACCCGGGCCGAGGGGAGGGCGTCGCCGGCATAGCCACCGATGGCACAACCGATCCCGGTGGGAATCACCAACAGGGTGGGCAGGGGCCTGGCCGCCGTCATGCCAGCACCACCGCTTCGATCGTGAGCAGCGATCCCGCCAGGCCGGCCGTGGGATCGGCTGGCGGCGCCACGGCGGTGATGGCCCAGCGCAGCGGCTGGCCGTGCAGGGCCAGGGCTGCCTCGATCTGGGGCAGCAGGGGGCCGGCAGCACGGCTCACGCGCAGGCTGACGGGCTGCAACGTGGCAGCCGGACAGCTCACTTCTGGAATTGGCCGAACTGGGCCTCGTAGAGGGCGTCTTCCTGGCCCGCCACCAGCTTCAGGTTGCTGAGGGGAAACGCCACACACAGCAGGGTGAACCCCTTCTCCTGCAGATCGGCCCGCACGCCCATGGCATCGGGCTGCTGCACGCTGCCCTCGGTGACCCGCGCGGCGCAGGTGGTGCACACCCCGGAACAGCAGGAGCTGGGCAGATCCACCCCGGCGGCCTCAGCCGCCGCCAGCACGGTCTGATCGGCGCGGCAGCTGAAGGTGTGCGGCGTGCCGTTCAGGTCAGCGACAACGGTGAAGGTTTCGCTCATGGCTGGGGCAAAGGGCCTCCCATCTTCGCGGACGGCTGGTGGTCAGGCGTCGAGGGTTGTCCACTGGGCCGGATGGGGCGCCAGATACTCCGGTGGAGCAGGGTCGTCGGCCCCGGCCAAGGGTGCCGTGAGGGCCAGATCAAAGGCCACCGAAAGGCGCACCTCGTCTGCATCCTCATTCGCGGTCACGGCATGGTCGGTGCTGGCGGGGAACAACACCAACAAGCCAGCCTGCGGTGCCACATCCAGCCAGGGAGCATTCCAGGCCTGGGCAGCGGGAGTGTCCGGCCGGAGCGGCCCCCCATGGCCCACCGCCAAGCCCGGCACCAGCTCGTTGGGCTGCTGGCGCGGGAAGAGGCGCAGGCAACCACTGCGGCCCGAGCCATCGCCATTGAGGTAGTAAATGGCGCTGAGGTGGGCGTTGGGATGGTGATGGCGCCCCACCACCTGGCCCACGTCGCTCACCACAGGCCAGGAGCGCTGGATGTGCAGGGCGATACGGGCTGCCTCGAAGCCGAGGGCCTCGAGATAGAGCCAGGCCTGCTGTTCCACCTGGTGGCGCAACCACTGGAAAGCTTCGAGACGGTGCAGCTGCCAGACACCGTTGAGATCGCCCGTCCAGGCGCAACCGGGCTCCGGATTGCCTTCCGCGTCACCGCGCAGGCTGAGCACCTCCTGCATGAGGATCGCCGAATCCCAGGGATCCGGTCGCAACTGCACCCGGGCCAAGGCCAGGGGAAACAACGGCTCCAGCCGCAGCTGGACGGGGTTGGCGCTGGCCATCGGGAGGCGCGGAGCTCGGGAGGGCCGCAAGGCGGCCACTTCCCCAGCCTGCAACGTCAGCCGGTTCGCTGTCGCTACTTGGCCATCAGGGCCGTGAGAGGCCCCATCAGCCCCTGAATGGCGGTGCCGGCATCGCCCACGGAGGGAGTGCCGTTGGCAAAGGTCTTCGACAGCGCGTTGGCGGCAGCCTCAATGGCGGGCCACTTGTCGCCCACCAGCGGCTTGATCAAGGGGCCAGCGGTGGCCCAGAGGGCTGCGAAGCCGCCCATGGTGCTCACGGCGGCGGCCAGGTTGCCACCCTTGAGGTCGGCTTCACCCTGCTTGAGCAGGTTGAGCACAGGAGTCACTGCGGTGCCCAAGGCTGCATCGCCCGCACCGGAAGCCGCAGTTTGCGCTGCATCCCCCACCGTGGAGGCCGCTTGCTTGGCGGCATCCTGGGTCTGGCTACAAGCCGTGAGCAGCAGGGCGCCGGCGGCAGCCATGGCCACACCGGAGCGAACAACACGATCGAGGGCAGTCATAGGGCGACAAAACGGTCGTTCGCAACCTAGAGAGCCCCAGTGAGCGCAACGGTTTCCACGGTTTCTTGTAAGCCCTGACACACAAAAAGCGTCCCTGGGATCCAGGCCTGCCGCTGCTTTCAACCCCAACCGCCGTGGCCAAGATCCACAACACAAAACCCTGGTCCCGATGGGCCCTGTGCGGTGAGGCACAGGATCTCCATGGGGACCAGGGCTCGGTGAGGCGTGAGACGAAAGGGCTCAGGCCAT
This sequence comes from Synechococcaceae cyanobacterium, assembly GCA_947461705.1. GTDB lineage: Bacteria > Cyanobacteriota > Cyanobacteriia > PCC-6307 > Cyanobiaceae > Vulcanococcus. The sequence continues at coordinate 513 of CANHMF010000052.1, read as the reverse complement.
GGCGGCCGCACCACCCACCACTTCCAGGATCTCCTGGGTAATGGCGGCCTGGCGAGCCTTGTTGTAGTCGAGGGTCAGCGACTTGGCCAAGGCCTTGGCGTTATCGCTGGCGTTATTCATGGCGGTCATCCGGCTGGCCAGCTCGGAAGCGGCAGCTTCCTGCAGAGAACGCAACAATTGGTTCTGCAGATAGAGGGGCAGCAGCGCATTGAGCAGTTGCTCGGGGCTCTGCTCGAACACCAGATCGGAGGGGAGAGCCGGTTGCTGGTTCTGCACCTTGCCGGTTTCCACACCCAGTTGGCCGTCCCGAGTGGTGAGACGGAAGATCTCATCGTCAGGGATGGCAATCCCCTGAGGATCGAGGGGCAACAGGGTTTGGATCACGGGCTTGGAGCTCACCAGGTTGATGAACTTGGTGAAGATGATCTCCACGCGATCCGTACTGCCGGAGATGAACTCCGCCAGCACCTCGTTGGCGATTTCAGCGGCTTCCGAAGCATTGGGCACCTGCTC
>CANHMF010000051.1 GCA_947461705.1 Synechococcaceae cyanobacterium | reverse complement strand
GTCCGTCATCCCCACTGGCCAGCACGCTCGCGGCGGGCAGGCCCTGGGCCAGTTCCTGGGCCAGGTTGGGGCCACTCAGTACCAGCACCCGCAGGCTGGGGTTCTGCTGCTGCCACAACTGCGAAGGCGTGGCGCCCTGCTCAAGGTCGATGCCCTTGCTGCAGCTCACCAGGGGCAATCCCTCGGGCCAGCTGGGCGCTAACGCCCTGGAGAGGCTCATGACCCCCGCCATCGACACCGCGGCGAGCACCAAGTCTGCACCGGCGAGCACCTGGGCCGGATCACCGCCCTGGCGGCGGCTCCAGCCCTGGATCCTGTGGCCCTGGTCGGCCAGCAGGTCCGCCAGGGTGCTGCCCCAGGCGCCTAACCCCAGGACTCCGATCTGCAATCCCATGGCGCCACTATGCGGCACCAACGGCGTGTTGCTGCAACAGCTCCAGGGGAATCACGCTGAGGGTGCTCTGCTCGCAGGCCTCCAGGTCGACCCGTGGGGCCATGCCGTCCTCAAAGGCCTCCAGCCAGCGCTTGGCGCAGACGCACCAGTGGTCCCCAGGCTTGAGGCCAGGAAAGTCATAGGCGGGCATCGGCGTGGACAGGTCGTTGCCCTGGGCCCGGGTGTAGTTGAGGAACGCCTGATCCACCACGCAGCAGACGGTGTGCAGGCCGAGGTCTGCGCCATTGGTGCGGCAGCTGCCGTCGCGGAACCAGCCGGTCATGGGAGCACAGCTGCACACCACCAGGGGTTCACCGAGCACGTTGAGAGCCGTTTCCACGGGATTGGCCAAGGCAGTGGTGGCGGCAAGTCTGACGAAGGACTGGCACAAAAAAGGGCCAGGAGGTTGACGGATTCGGGGGGGCAGGCGTTAAAGGTCTTTCAGCAGACCCCCCTACATGAGCTGGGACTTCACCGAAGACGCCGCCTTCATGGCCCTGTGTGACGCCTTCAAAGAGAGCGGTGAAAACTCGGCCATCGAGTTCCTGGCCAACGGCGAGGGTGCGTTCCATTTCCAGGAACTCACCCAGAACGCCGCCGGCGAGGGCATCGACCTGAGCGACTCCACCGAGCTGGAGGAGTTTCAGCAGGAGGTGATCGAGACCCTCGAGGACATGTGCAGCTGAGTCTCAGCTGTAGAAGAAGGCGATCTCCTTGTCCTTCAGACCCTCCCAGCCTGCGGCCTTCAGGCGTGCATCGAGGGTCTGCTGGTCGAAGTGCTTGCAGCCGGTCTTGACGATCCGGTTACGCATCGATTTCTTCACGCCGCTGCGCGCGCGCTGGCTCTCCAGGTCCATCACCTCGGTGTAGAGGCTGATCATCTCGGCTGGAATCGGCGTTCCGTCGAGATCGATGCCTGAGGCGATGGCGTCGTCGACGCCGCCGGGACCGGCAATGGCCATGGGTTGGTGATCGGTGCCTCGCGAGGTTAGGAACTGGCGCGGTTCAGGCGCTGAAGTAACGGGCCTGGCTGTGCAGAGCCACCAGAGCGGTGGTGCTCTGTTCGGGCTCCAGCTGATCGCTCTCATCCATGCGCAAGCCGATGCGCTCGGCCTCGAGCCAGGCGAGCTGCTGGCGGGAATCGGCCACATTGGGGCAGGCCGGGTAGCCGAAGGAATACCGACTGCCGCGGTAGCGCTGGGCCAAGACATCGCGCAGGGCTGCGGGCTCCTGCTCGCCGAAGCCCATCTCACGGCGGATCCGGGCATGGACCCACTCGGCCAGGGCCTCAGCCATCTGCACTCCAAGGCCGTGGAAGTAGAGATAGTCACTGTATTGATCGGCCTGAAACAGCTCCTGGGCGAAGGCTGTGGCCTTCTCTCCCATGGTCACCGCCTGCATCGGCAGCACATCCGTTGCCAAGGGAACAGTCGTGGCGGCAGCGGAGACATCGCGGTAGAAATCGGCGATGCAGTAGCGGTTGCCCGAGCGTTGGCGCGGCAAAGCAAAGCGCCCCAATTCCTGCTGGCGGTTCTGCGGATCGAACACCACCAGATCGTTGCCGCTGCGGCCGCAGGGGAAGTAGCCGTAGGCCACCCGAGGCGTCAACAAGCCCTCGCGGATGCAGCGCTGCTTCCAGGCCTGCAGCACGGGCTCCGCCTTCTCCGCCAGCATCGCCTCATAGGCCTCACGGCTCTGCTGTTGGGCCTTGCGCAGTTGCCATTGCCCCGCGAACAACGCATTGCGATCGAGGTAAGCGAACACCTCCTCGATCGGAATGTCGGCTTCGCGCAACAGCTGCGTGCCCCAGAACGGGGGCTCGAGGGCGGGCTCCTCGGGCACAGCCTCGGAGCGATGGTCGTTGGGGCCAGCCACGCTGACGGGGGCACTGGCAGCGGCAGCCGTGACGGTGGCATCGGCCTGCGGTTCGCTGGCCGCCTCCGGGGCAGGGCTGGCCTCCAGGCCGAGGCCATCGGGGGCGCCGGCAAGGAACCCGCCAGCGTTGTCCCATTGGCCCGCATCCCTGGCCGTCACGTAGGCGTCCATGAAGCGGAGGTCGGCGAAGGCATCGCGGCCGTAGATCACCTGGCCCCTGTACACCTCACGGCAGTCCTTGTTGACGAACCGGGGGGTGAGCGCGGCACCGCCAAGAATCACGGGCACATCGATGCCGGCGTCATTGAAGACGGCCAGGTTGTCCTTCATGAAGGCAGTGGACTTCACCAGCAGGCCGCTCATGGCGATGCAATCCGCCTCGTGGAGTTTCTGGGCCTCGATGATGGCCTCCACGGGTTGCTTGATGCCGAGGTTGATCACCTCATAGCCATTGTTGGTGAGGATGATGTCCACGAGGTTCTTGCCGATGTCATGCACATCGCCCTTCACCGTGGCGATCAGGAACTTGGCCTTCGCGGAGCGCTGTTTCTGACTGCCATCAGGCCCCTCCAGCTTGTCCATTAGCGGTTCCAGATACGCCACTGCCGACTTCATCGTCTCGGCGCTCTGCAGCACAAAGGGCAACTGCATCTGGCCGGAGCCGAACAGTTCGCCTACCACCTTCATGCCATCCAGCAGGAAGGTGTTGATGATCTCCAGGGGTGCATAGCTGGCCAGGCCAATCTGCAGGGCCTCTTCCAGGCCAATGCGCTCACCGTCGATGATGTGCTGCTTGAGGCGCTCCTCCACAGGCAGATCCGCGAGGGAGGGACCTGAGGCACGGGCGTCCTTGGCAGTCACCCCTTCGAACAGCTTGGTGAGTTCGGTGAGGGGGTCGTAAACGCACACGCCGTTCTCGAAACGGCGGCGGTCGTAGATCAGGTCGCGGCACACCTGCTGGTGCTCCTCGCTGATCTTGACCAGGGGCAGAATCTTGGCGGGGCTCACGATGGCGGCATCCATGCCCGCCTGGCAGCAGTCGTGCAGGAACACCGAATTCAGCACGATGCGGGCTGCCGGCGAGAGGCCGAAGCTCACGTTGCTGACTCCCAGCACCACGTGCACACCGGGCAGTTCCGTGCGGATGCGCTGAATCGCTTCCACCGTGGCCGCCCCGTTGAGACGGTCTTCCTCGATGCCGGTGGAGATGGGCAGAGCGAGAGCGTCGTAGAAGATCTCGTGGGCTGGGAGGCCGTAGTCGAGGGCATCCCGGTAGGCCCGCTGGGCAATGGCGAACTTGCGCTCCGCCGTGCGAGCCATGCCCTCTTCATCGATCGTGCCGACGACCACCCCGGCGCCGTAGGCCTTGGCCAGTTCCAGCACCTTGAAGAAGCGCTCATCACCGTCTTCGTAGTTGGTGGAGTTCAGCAGGCACTTGCCACCGGCCACCTTGAGGCCAGCCTCCATTTTTTGCCACTCGGTGGAGTCGAGCATCAGTGGCAGGTTCACGTTGGTGACCAGGCGGCTCACCAGTTCGTGCATGTCGCGCTCGCCATCGCGGCCGACGTAGTCGACGTTTACATCGAGCACGTGGGCGTTCTCCTTCACCTGCCCCCGGGCCACGGCCACTAGGCCATCCCAGTCCTCCTCCGCCAGCAATTCACGCACCTTTTTCGACCCGCTGGCATTCAGCCGCTCACCGATGATCAGGAACGAGTTGTCCTGCAGATAGGGCGTGGTGCCGTAGATCGATGCCGCTGCCGGCTCGTAGCGGAGGTGCGGACGCGGATCGCTGCTGCTCAACCGCAGCTCGGGGGTGCGTACAGCACGGCGGGCGGGCTGGAGTTCGCTGGCCAGCTGGGCCAGGGCTCCGATGTGCGCGGGCGTGGTGCCGCAGCAGCCGCCAATCACCTGCACGCCGAGGTCCTCCACGAAGTGCATCAGCTGCATCTTCATCTCCACCGGCGTGAGGCGGTAGTGGGCCACCCCGCCGATGTTCTCCGGCAGGCCCGCATTCGGGATGCAACTCACCACAAAGGGGCTGTGCTCACTGAGATAACGCACGTGCTCCTTCATCTGCTCCGGGCCCGTGGCGCAGTTGAGCCCCAGCACATCGATGGGGAAGGGCTCAAGAATCGCCACCACTGCAGCGATGTCCGACCCCACCAGCATGGTGCCGGTGGTTTCCATGGTCACGCTCACCATCAGCGGACGGCGCTGGCCCGTGCTGGCAAAGGCCTCCTCGATGCCCTGTAGGGCCGCCTTGATCTGCAGCACGTCCTGGCAGGTCTCGACGATGAACAGGTCGACATCGCCGGCAATCAGACCCTCGGCCTGTTCACGAAACGATCCCTTGAGCTCATCGAAGCCCACGTGGCCCAGGGTGGGCAGCTTGGTGGTGGGCCCCATGGAGCCGGCCACAAACCGGGGTTTCTCCGGCGTGCTGTAGGCCGCCGCCATTTCGCGGGCCAGCTCGGCCGCGCGCTTGTTGATGGCGAAGGCCTGATCCTGGAGGTCGTATTCAGCCAGCACGATCGAGGCCGCACCGAAGGTGTCGGTCTCGATCACATCGGCACCCACCTCCAGGAACTGGCGATGCACCGCCTGCACCGCATCCGGCCTGGTGAACACCAGGTTCTCGTTGCAGCCCTCCAGAGCCGCACCACCGAAATCGTCGGCGGTGAGATCCATCTGTTGCAGGGACGTGCCCGTGGCTCCGTCGAACACCAGCACCGGGCGATCGGGGCTGTGCAAGCGCTCCAGAAAGCCGATGCGCTGCTGGGACCCTGCGGCGGTACCAACGGAAACGCCACTGGCGGCGTGGGGTGCGGTGCTGCTGCTCATCAACCGTTCAGGCGCACGCGGGTGACCCAGTGGTCATAGGCGGGATCACGGCCTTCTGTGATGGCGGTGAGGCGATCGCGGATGGCGTTCATCACCGGGCGATCACTGGCCAAATCTGTGGTTTCGACCCGACGCACCGGGGTCACCTTGGCGGCGGTGCCGCTCAGGAACACCTCATCGGCGACGAACAGCTCGGTCTTGTCCACCGGGCGCTCCAGCGTGGGAATGCCCATGGCTTGGGCCAGTTCCAGCACGCTGGCGCGGGTGATCCCCTCGAGGATGTCCTGGTCGACGCCGGGGGTGATGAGCACGCCATCGCGCACGATGAACAGGTTCATGCCGCTGGCCTCGCTCACCTTGCCGCGGCTGTTGAGCAGCAGGGCCTCATCAAAGCCGCTTTTCACGGCCTCGGTCTTGGCGAGGGAGCTGGTGATGTAGGCACCGGAGATCTTGCCGCGCAGGGGCAGGGAGCGGTCCTCCTGGCGGGTCCAGGAACTGATGCGGCAGCTCACCCCCTCCGGCGACAGGTAGTCGCCCAATTCCAGCCCGTAGATCAGGAAGTCGGTTTCGATGTTGTGCAGGCGCGGCGCGATTCCCAGGTCGCTGGTGTAAACGAAGGGCCTCAGGTACACCGGGCAGGTGGGCTGGTTGGCCTGCAGAAAGGTGTGGATCGCGCTGTGGATCGTGTCCTCACTCAGTTCGGTGAGCAACAGCCGGGCGCTCTGGCTCAGGCGCCGGGCGTGGCGATCGGCGCGGAACAGCAGGATTTCCCTGGGGTCCGCCGGATTGGGCAGGGCCCGCATCCCGCCGAACGCACCGGTGCCGTAATGGAGGGCGTGGGTGGCCACGGAAAGGGTGGCTTCAGCAAAGGGAACGCAGCGACCACCGAACCAGGCGTAGGGGAGGAACTGATGCATTACGGGAGTGAGGGGCGGGCGGCGAGGTCGGCTGCGGCGTCCAGATGGCCGCTATGGCCATAGGTTCGGTCATCCTCTCACCGCCACCCGCAAGGATGGGGCCATGCATCGGCTCGCGGCGGTTCCCGGCAGCACCAGCTCCAACGAGGGGCCGGTCTTCATCGAGCAGCCCCCCGCGGCGCTGGTGGTGCTCAGTAGCGCCGACACGGATCTCACCGCCCTGGCCGCGCTGCTCGATCAGCGCCGCGACCTGTTGGCCGGCGGGACGGCCCTGCGCGGACTGAACCTGTCCGCGCTCCAGCACCCCGCCGTGGTGGACCACTACATCCGCACCAGCCTGCGGGAGACGCGGATCGTGCTGGTGCGGCTGCTGGGCGGCCGCGGTCACTGGAGTTACGGCCTGGAGCAACTGCAGGACTGGGCCCGGGCGCAACCCGAGCGGCAGTTGCTGGTGACCGCTGGCACAGCGGATGAAGACGCTCCCCTGGCCTCCCTGAGCACGGTGGCGCCGCCGTTGGTGGTGGCCCTGGGCCAGTGCCTACGCGAAGGCGGGCCCGACAATCTTGCTGCGGTGCTCCAGACCCTGGCGGCTCTGCTGCGAACTGAGGAGCCGAGCCCACCCCAGCCCCGGCCCCTGCCGGATCCGAGCCCCTTCGACTGGCGACAGGAACCAGGCCCCCGCGTGGGGGTCGTGCTCTATCGCGCCCTGCTCCAGGCCGGCGACCTGCAACTGGCGGAGGCCCTGCTGGCGGCCCTGCGTGAGCAGGGCCTGGCCCCACGGGCCCTTTGGGTGAGTGGCCTGCGGCAGGAGGCCGTGCAACGGGGTGTGGCCGATTGGCTGGCCCATGAACAGGTGCAGGCGGTGCTGTGCACCACCTCCTTCGCCTCCGTGCAGTTCGAGGAGGCGGGACTGGGCGCTCCCCTCTGGGAGCGCCTGGGTGTGCCGGTGCTGCAACTGCTGTGCAGCACCCAGGACCGCTCCAGCTGGCAGGCCAGCAGCATTGGCCTGGCACCGCTGGACCTCACCCTGCAGGTGGCCATGCCGGAGCTCGATGGCCGCATCACCACCCGGGTCGGCGCCTTCAAGGAGGTGCGGGGCAGCGATGGGCGGCTGGCCACCGCACTGCACCACTACGTTCCTGATCCCGAACGCCTGGCCTGGGTGGCCCAGCTCACGGCCAACTGGTGCGGGCTGCGGTCCACGCCCCCTGGCGACAGGTGCCTGGCCCTGGTGTTGGCCAACTACCCCACCCGCAACAGTCGGTTGGCCAACGGCGTCGGACTCGACACCCCAGCCAGCGCGGCCCTGATGCTCGGCTGGCTGGAGCAGGCTGGTTACAACCTGGGACCGGCCCCTTTACCCAGCGATGGGGACGCCCTGATTCAGCTGCTGCTGGCCGGCCGCACCAACGACCCGGAAAGCGGCCACCGACCCCCGCTCGCCCATCTGCCCCTGGCGGTGTATCAACACTGGTATGCCCAGCTGCCAGAGCCAGGGCGCCAGCAGCTGGAGCAGCGTTGGGGCCCACCCGCCAACGATCCGAGCCTCAGCGCCGCCGGGTTCCCCATTCAGGGGCTGCGCTTCGGCAACCTGTGCCTGCTGATTCAGCCCGAGCGCGGCTACGACCGCGATCCCAGCCTCAGCTATCACGCCCCTGACCTGCCCCCCACCCACCTGTACCTGGCGCAATACCTGTGGCTGCGCCAGGTGGCCGGCGTGCAGCTGGTGTGCCATGTGGGCAAGCACGGCAACCTGGAGTGGCTGCCCGGCAAGGGGCTGGGCCTCTCCCAGCAGTGCTACCCCGAATGGGCACTGGGGCCCATGCCCCACGTCTACCCCTTCATCGTCAATGACCCGGGGGAGGGCTCCCAAGCCAAGCGCCGCGCCCAAGCGGTGATTCTCGATCACCTCACACCGCCCCTGGGTCGGGCCGGCCTGCATGGGGATCTGCGGGAGCTGGAGGCCCTGATCGACGAATATTGGGAAGCCACGCAACTGGGGGCCGAGCGCAGTGAGGGACTGCGGCGGCAGGTGCTCCAGCAGCTGGCGGCGCTGCAGCTGCCCGACCTCCTGAGTGGCTCAGAGGGAAGCGATCCCCTCGATGCCGCCGATGGCTACCTGTGTGAGTTGAAGGAGGCCCAGATCCGCACGGGTCTGCACCGTTTCGGGATGCTGCCCGAACGGGCCGCCCTGGCGGAACTGCTGCTCTGCCTGGCCCGGGCACCAGTGGCTGGCCAGCTGGGCCTCACCCAGGCCCTGGCCGTGGACGCGCAGCTCAGCCTGGATCCCTGGGCTGACCCCGAAGAGACAGCGCTGCCGACCGAGGACATGCCGCGCCTCCAGCAGCTGGGCGTGGTGGGGGCGCGGCAGGTGGGACACGGTGTTGTCTGGTTGGAGCAACAGGGTCTGGATCTCTGTGACCAGCTGCTCAGCGATAGCGAGCCGGTGGCGCCCGGACCGGCCACCGCCGCTGTGCTGGAGCGCCTGCAACGCACCCTGGTGCCGAACCTGCTGCGCTGCGGCGATGCCGAACGCGCTTCGTTTCTGGCGGCCTTGGCGGGGGAGCGCATCGCGGCAGGGCCATCCGGAGCCCCCACTCGGGGCCGCCCCGATCTCCTGCCCACCGGGCGCAATTTCTACAGCGTGGACCTGCGGGGCCTGCCCACCGAGGCGGCCTGGGATCTGGGGCGGCGCAGCGCCGAGCTGTTACTCGAGCTGCATCTGCAGGAGCAGGGCGAACACCTGCGCCATCTGGCCCTCTCGGTGTGGGGCACGGCCACCATGCGCAATGGCGGCGAAGACATCGGCCAAGCCCTGGCCCTGCTCGGGGTGCGGCCCGTGTGGGACGGCCCCAGCCGACGCCTGGTGGACCTGGAGCTGATCCCCCTAGGCAGCCTGGGCCGGCCGCGGGTGGATGTGACCCTGCGCATCTCCGGGCTGTTCCGCGATGCCTTTCCCCAGCTCGTGGCCTGGATGAACCAGGCCACGGCTCTGGTGGCTGCTGCGGATGAATCAAGCGAGGACAACCCCCTGGCAGCGGCGGCTCGCCAGGACGGCCACAGTTACCGCGTCTATGGCTCTGCGCCCGGCGCCTATGGCGCTGGGTTGCAGGGGCTGATCGACAGCGGCCAGTGGGAGCAGCGGTCTGACCTGGGCGAGGCCTATCTCAACTGGAGTGGGTGGCGCTACGAGGGGCTCGGATCCGGCGATGGGCGGCTGGACGGCCAGGCGGATCGCAGCGGGCTGGAGCAGCGGCTGGGTCGGGTTCAGGTGGTGCTTCACAACCAGGACAACCGGGAGCACGATCTGCTCGATTCCGATGATTACTACCAATTTCAGGGGGGTCTGAGTGCGGCGGTGGAATCCCTCACCGGGCAGGCCCCCCAGTTGTGGTTTGGCGACCATTCCCGCGCGCAGCGGCCGCGCATGCACCGGCTGGAGCGGGAATTCGACAAGGTGTTGCGCTCCCGCGTGCTGAACCCCCGGTGGATCGAGGGGATGCAGCAGCACGGCTACAAAGGTGGCTTTGAGATGGCCGCCAGCCTCGACTATCTCTTCGCCTATGACGCCAGCACCGGACGCGTTCCCGACTGGAGCTATGGGGCCATCACCGATGGCTGGCTGCTCGATCCAAGCGTGCAGGCGTTCCTGCGGCGGGCCAATCCCTGGGCGCTGCGGGACATGGCGGAGCGGCTGCTGGAGGCCCACAACCGAGGCCTGTGGGAGGGAGCACAAAAAAACCAGCTGGAGCACTTGCGCCAGCTGGTTTTGGAGGCCGAAGCGCTGGTGGAGGGCTAAACCCCCGGCTGGCGCCGCTGCTCAGCTGCTGAGATCCTTGGCCCAGGCCTTGAAGGCGTCAATGTCGCCGGGCTTGGAGGCCTGCTGGCTGATCTGGGGTTGCCCTTGGGTGGAGGCAGCCGCCTCCTTGTCCTTCTTGATGGCCGCTGGACCACCGGGAACATTCACGCCCACGGCCGATCCCTTCATGCGGTCTTCGAGCTCCGCCTTGCTCATCTGTTCGGCGAAGGTCTTCTTCACCGGCTTGGGCACACCGCCGGTGAGGTTGATGTCGGCCATGGCCTCTTCGGTGCCAGGCAAGCCGGGGCTACGACGTTCCGTGCGGGCTTCCATGGACGCCACCTCATCCACGATCTCCTTCATGCCCGGGCTGCTGGCAGTGCCGGGGAAGGTGCGGCGGATGGTGTTGGAGCGCCGCATGAATTCCACATTGCCCATGCTGCTGGAAGAGTCAGCATCCAGGAAGAAGGCCTCCTCCTTTTGGGCGGGCTTGGCGGGTGTGTTGCCGGTGGTGTTGCCGGTGGTGTTGGACTTCGAACCGAGCAGACGATCGAACAGGCCCATCGGCGTGGAGCGGAAAAGCTGCCAAAACCTTAGCGGCCACTGAGCTGCAAGCCATGGGTATCGGTACCGCAACTACGCAAAAGTCCGAGATTGTCCAGCTGGCTGGCAATGGCGTCACACACCAGAGGCGAGGGCGCCCACTGCGGTTGCATGGTGTAGTCGTAATAGGCTTCCGCGCCATCAAATCCCAGCAGGGCCGCTGCCTCGATCAGCCGCTGGAAGGGCAGGCGGTAGCGGGCGGGATGGGCTAACAGGGCCAGGCCCCCCGCGCCATGAATCCTTCGGCACACCTCCTGCGCCCGCAGGGCAGTGCCGACGGGAGCACGTCCCTGGCAGTAGGGCGCCAGATCTGCATGGCCGGCTTCAAAGCCGAGGGCGAGCACGTGCACCAGACAGCCCTCCAGGAGGCAACTGATCTCCACGCCTGCCCACAGCTGCGGAACCGTGCGGCCCTGCGTGGCCTGCTCCACCAGCCAGGCCTGGAGAGGCTGGATGGCCGCAATGCTGTGGTGGTCGGTCACGGCGAAGTGCCGCAACCCCAGGGCCACGGCCTGCTCGCCCAACGCTTGCGGCCGAAGACTGCCGTCACTGCAGATGGTGTGGCAGTGAAAGTTGAGTTCACCAGGGCAGCTGCCGGCGTGCACGCCGGCGAGCACCTGGCGCAGGGCCTCAGCTGGCACCGGCAGCGGCCTCACGTTCTGCCCGCAGGCGCCGCCAGCGCGCATAGAACTGAATCGAGGCAGCCATGAACACCACCAACGCCACGATGAACCAGGTGGCAGCACCGGTGGGGAACTGGTTCTTGAACACCACCAACATCACCACCACCACCAGCAGCAGCGTGGGGAGTTCATTGAGGGCCCGCAATTGCTTGGGGGTCCAGCCACAGGTTCCTGCCTGCAACTGGCCCATGAGGCGATAGCAAAAGGCGTGGTAGGCCAGCAGGGCGGCCACAAAGCCCAGCTTGGCGTGCATCCAGCCCTGGTGGAGCCAGGCGGGGTTGACGCTCAACAGGCCCACGGCACACACCACCGCAACGACCATGCCCGGGGTGGTGATGATGTTGGCCAGGCGCTGCTCCATCAACCCGTACTGGGCCTGAAACGCCTCGCGCAGGGGGGAGGCAAGCTCTTCAGCCTCGCGGTGATAGATGAACAGCCGCACCAGATAGAAGAGGCCGGCAAACCACACCACCACCCCCACGATGTGGAGCGTCTTGAACCAAAGGTAGGCCTCGGGGGGCAGGGCCGCCAGGGTCATCACCGACCAGAGCCGAACAGGCCAACAAGGTAGAGCTCGCTCCCGCCGGACGGGTCAGCTCGGGGTCGCGAGCATGGCGACACGGTGCTCGGCAGCGGCATGGCGCACAGCCTCCAGCTCCTCAGCCGACAGCCTCTGCAACTGTTTTAAGACGAGGGCCATGCGGGGGTTGCCCCGCAGTTCAGGCTCGTGGCGAGCCAGGAAATCCCAATAGAGGCTGTTGAAGGGACAGGCGGCCGCCCCGCTGCGCTGCTTTGGGTCATAGCGGCAGTGCTGGCAGTAGGTGCTCATGCGACGGATGTAGTTGCCACTGGCGGCATAGGGCTTGCTGGCCAGGCGACCTCCATCGGCATAGACACCCATGCCCAGCACGTTGGTCTGCATCACCCACTCGAAGCCATCGATGAAGGCGCCGTGGAACCAGGCGGTGAGGGCTTGGGGATCCAGGCCGGCCAGCAGTCCGTAATTGGCCAGCACCATCAAACGCTGGATGTGATGGGCATAGCCGCGTCGCCGCACCTCCCCCAGCACCGTGTCGAGGCAGGCCAGGCCGCTCCCCCCCAGCTGCGCGAACCACGGCGGCAGGGGCTGGCTGGCCTTGAAGTGATTCACCTTGCCATAGGTGGGGCCGAACCAGTGGTAGAGGCCGTGGGTGTACTCCCGCCAACCGAGTAGTTGGCGGATCACGCCTTCAAGGCTGGCCAAGGGCACTTGGTGCTCCAGCCCCGCCTGCTCCAGCCGGCGGATCACCTCCAGGGGATGGAGCAAGCCGATGTTCAGGTAGGGCGATAGCAGGGCATGCCAAAGGGTGGGTTCACCGCTCACCATGGCGTCCTGATACGGACCAAAACCGGCCAGACGCGTGGCGATGAAGTGGTCCAGCACCTGCAGGGCTTCGCTGCGGTTGACGCCCCAGCCAAACGGTTCCAGATCCCCAGGCAGGGGCGGCAAGCCCTGCGCCTGGCGGGCGTCATTGAGCTGGCGCACCTTGTCCATCACGGCGCTGGTGATGCCATCGGGCGTGAACCAGAGGGGATCCGGTCCGCGCAGACCCTTGGGTGGTGATTTGCGGTTGTCGTGGTCGAAATTCCACTGGCCACCAAGCGGAGCAAGGCCCGCTCCATCAGGCTCCATCAGCACCCGAAAGCGGCGGCGCCCTGCGCGATAGAACAGCTCCATGCGCAGCTGCTTGTAGCCAGAGGCCCAGGCAGCAAAGTCCTCACGACTCCAGAGAAACGCATTGCTTGGGAGCCAGTGGAGCGGTACCCGCAGGGGGATCTGATCAATCGCCAGGCGAAAACCGCGATCAGCCGGCTCCATCAGCCGCAGCTCCTCGATCCCATGCGCCTGGATCCAATCCTGAACGGCAGGCGTGAAATTCAGAGCTTCGATGTAATCAACAGTCCAGCCCTGGGCTTGCAGTTCAAGGGCGAAGTGACGCATGGCACTCCACACGAGTGTCAGCTTCTGTTGATGAACAGCACGTTGTGCAAGCACCGAGCTGCTCTCCACCAGAAGAACGCGGCTCACTCCGGGATCAGCGCTGGCAAGGGCCTCTTGCCCTGCATGGAGTTGATCGCCGAGCACCCAGATCCCGATCGTCATGGGAGGATGTGCAGGTCGGAATGGTCCAGGCAACAATTCTGGCAGACGTCACGGACGCACAGCCCATGGCTTCGATCGCGATCTAGTCGGCGCAGGTTTTCAGTCGACGCCTGAACGGGCAGCAGGTTGAAGCAGGAGACCTCCATACCGTTGTTAGGGCTGATCTGCAGGAGGTGTTGCGGACTCCTGAAGAGCGGGTTGAGCGTGTGACAGGACGGCTCAACGCATCAAGGGGCAATTGACGACGACCGTTCGCTGTGGTGTGATCCACGAGGTGGGGATTCATCGGGGAATCCAACGTGCTGATTGCTGATGCACCCCTGAAATCCAGCCCATCCCGAATGATGCGATCGAGCTTCTGCGCGAGAGTCCAACAAAGATGCCGCCATCTTTCTCTCATGGGTCCCAGGAGGGCTACCTGGGTAGATGTCTGGATTCAATGCCATCCAGGCCTGAAACCGGTGACGTGACCCCCTTTGCTGCTCCAGTTCTTATGAGAGCTGGTAGGTGATCAAGCCGCTTTCCATAGGACTTCCAGGGGCGTACGCCCCTGGAGAGCCGAATGCGGTCTGTAGTTGTACTCGATTCGGTGCTGCTCTGCCAATAACTTTGCCTCTGGTAAAGATGAGAAGAGCTCAATATTCAAGAATTCATCCCTAAATCGCCCGTTGAATGATTCCACAAATGGATTCTCCCAGGGTGAACCTGGCGGGATGTAGGCCGTTGCTGAACCGTTGCCTGTGCACCACTCCTGCAAGGCATGGGCAATGAACTCAGGTCCATTGTCCATCCGCAGATGGGTCGGTGCTGGATACAGC
>CANHMF010000050.1 GCA_947461705.1 Synechococcaceae cyanobacterium | reverse complement strand
TGCTCACGCCTGGGCCAGGCCAGCGGGCCGTGGAGGGGTGCTGGTCGATGGCGGCCAGCCGGCCGTTCATGGCTGCTCTGCAGCAGTTGCACGGGCAGCCGTGAGGGCCTGGGGGCTGCCACTGAGATTGACCACGAGATTGCCCCTTTGATCAGCAGTGCTGATCACGGCTGTTCTCCCGGATGCGCCCTCAGACTCCCCAGGGTTTTGCCCGGTTTTCCCCAGGGCGAGAGCGCCAGTCGCCCGTGGTGGCCGTGAGCCTGGGGAGAACGGGTCCTGGGGCCGTCGTCCTGTTGACAGGCTTGCCCCGCCGCCTAGGGCCGCCTGGTCCTCCGCGGGCCCTGGGGCCGGCCCGCCCGTCTCCGGCAGCTGTCTTGCCGTGAGATGGGTTGCGAGAGGCTGTGTTGGGGCTCGCTTGACCCTGCGCGCCTGCTGTGGGGAACTGGTGCGCAGATGCATCAGAACCGAATGGAGATGGCGGGCACGGTGAGCATGCAGGCCGAGGTGCCTGAGGCCCTGCTGCAGTCGATGCAAGGCTTCATTGAGGCCCACCCCAACTGGGATCAATACCGCCTGTTCCAGGCCGCCTTGGCCGGTTTCCTGGTGCAGAACGGGATGCAGAACCGGGAGATCACCCGTTGCTATCTGGCCAACCTGTTCCCGCAGCAACCTCGCTTTTGGGAACCACTGGGCTGAACAGCTGCCGATAGGTGGCCGTGACCATGCCGCTGATCCAGGGGATCACCACCAGCAGGGCGATCCCCGTGGTCAGCACGCCCTGTCCCTGCACCAAGGCCTCGGCGAGCAGGCCCAGGGCCAGGGGCACCAGCGCCAGGCAGCCGCAGGCGGCCCCCAGGCCCAGCAGCGTGGGCCAGCGTCGCTCGAGGGTGCGCAGGCCGATGCGGAAGGCCGCTGAGGGGCTTTGATCGGCCGCCAGCACCAGGCAGGCATTGAACACCTGGCTGAGGGCTACCCCCCCCAGCAGCATCAGGCCCAGCAGGGCCGGCACCACACTCAGGGCCGGGGCCAGGAAGATCACCAGCGACCAGGCCACAAAGCCGATCAGCGCCGCCAGGACGAGGCCGGCGCCGGCGGTGAGCAGGCTCAGCCCCAGCCTCAGGCCATCGCTGGCTGACCAGCGGCAGAGCTCGCGCCAGCGGGGGCGATGGCCGGCGGCGGCATCGAGCCCGCCGCGGGTAAGCCCCTGGATCAGCCACAGCAGGCTGAGGACGTAGAGCGGCACTCCCACCAGCTGCAGCAGCGGGTTGAGGATGCCGCTGCCGGTGTCGTGGCCTGCGGCGAACAGGGCCCAGCCCAGCAGGTGCAGGGCGGTGGCGGTGAGGCTGAAGCCCACCAGCGCCCAGCGGTTGGTCCACAGTCCCTGCCAGCCCTGCTGGAGGGCCAGCCCCAGGTTCACCGGGTAGATCGGCAGGGTGCGTGGCGCCATGGCCTCAAAGTGGCCCCAGCATCTCCAGCAACCGAGCCGCACTGGCCTCCGGCACCGGCAGGATGGAGAGGCGGTTGCCATTGCGCACCACCGGCAGCTCCTCCACGCTGAATTGCTCCCGCAGCGCATCGAGGCTGAGCAGCTGGGTGAAGCGCCCGAGGTAGCGCAGCCGCACGCAGTCCCAGCGGGGGGCCTCCGGTTTCGATTTCGGATCGAAATACTTGTTGGCGGGATCGAACTGGCTGGGGTCGGTGATGCCGGTTTCGACCACCTCCATCATCCCCACGATGCCGGGCGGCTTGGCATTGGAGTGATAGAAAAAGGCCCGATCACCCAGGGCCATGCTGCGCATGAAATTGCGCGCCTGGTAGTTGCGAATGCCGTCCCAGAGGGTTGTGCCGTCCTGCTGAAGATGGTCAATCCCGTACACGTCGGGCTCGCTCTTCATCAGCCAGTAGGCCATTCCACACCCAGCATTGGCCGTGAGGTTAGCGGCTCTGTCCTACAGGGCCAGTGTGAGCTGGCGGAAGTGATCGCCGCGGGCTTCAAAGTCGCGGTACTGATCAAAGCTGGCACAGGCCGGTGAGAGCAGCACGGCCCGGCAGCCCAGCTGCCCGGCCAGGCCGTGGGCCAGTGGCACCGCCTCCGGCAGCCCCGCCACGGTGTGGATCTGGCCGCTGTAGTGGGCCTGCTCCAGCAAGGCCTTGAATGGTTCCCGGGCTGCCCCAAACAGCACCACGGCCGGTGCCTGGCGCTGCAGCTGCGCGATCCAGGCCGTGGCATCCCCCAGCTTCGCTTCACCGCCCGCCAGCACCACCAGCGGACCGTCAAGGGCCTGCAGGGCCACCTCGGCAGCGTCGTAGTTGGTGGCTTTGCTGTCATTGAAATAGGTGATCCCATCCAGGCTGCGGATGCGCTCCAGCCGGTGGGGCACGCCGGGGAAGGCTCTGAAGGCCGTCTCCATGGCGGCGCCGCTGAGGCCGAGTTGCAGCCCAACGGCAACGGCCATCAACAGGTTCTGGCGGTTGTGCTGGCCGGGCATGGCCAGGGCACGGGCATCGAGTACCGCACCGCCCCTGGTCTGCACCTGGTCGTTGTCGATCCAGAGGTGGGGATCGAGGCCCGCGGCCCGAGCCTGCTGCTGGCTGCCGGCGGTGACCCAGAGGGCGTGGTCCCAGCTGGCGGCATGGCTGCGCAGGTCGGGGTCATCGCCGTTGAGGATCCGCACTTGAGAGTGCTCCAGCAGGCTGCGCTTGATCGCCCGGTAGTGATCGAGGCTGCCGTGGCGCTCGAGATGATCGGGGGTGAGGGTGGTCCACAGGCCGATGCGTGGGGCCAGGACGGGGGCCGATTCAATCTGGTAACTGCTCAGTTCCACCACCAGCCAGGCGGGCAGGGGCTGACCGTTTCCCTGCCGCTCGAGGGCCAATTCAGCGGCGGAGAAGCCCACGTTGCCGCACATGGGGGCATCGATGCCGGCGCTGGCCAACAGGTGCGCCACCAAGTGGGTCACGGTGGTTTTGCCATTGGTGCCGGTGATGCCGATCCAGGGCACCCCGTTCAGGGCCTCCCAGGCGGTGCTGATTTCACCGTCGGTGGGGATGCCGCGGCGGCGCAGCTCCTCGAGGGCGGGATGGTCCCAGCGGATGCCGGGGCTCACGATCACCCGCTCGGGGCTGCCATCGAGGGCTTCAAAGCTGGCGGGGCTGAGGGGAACCCCCAGGGCCACGGCGATGCCCTCCTGGCGCAGGCTCTCCGCCTTCTGCTCGAGGGCCTGGCCCTGGCCGCTCTCGAGCACCAGCACGGCGTGGCCCTGCCGCTGCAGCAGACGCGCTGCCCCTGCGCCCGAGCGCCCCAGGCCGAGGACAACGGTGAAAGGCTGTCCCGGGGGCTGCATGGCTGCCTGAGCAGGAAGGCTTGAAAGGATTTGGTCCAGCGTGTCTGGCGTCCGCTCAGGCTGAGCTGAGGGGCACCGGCCTGAATTCTGCGAGTGGGCGATACTGGAATCGAACCAGTGACTCCTACCGTGTCAAGGTAGTGCTCTACCTCTGAGCTAATCGCCCTCAGGGGCCTTTCGGCTTGCCGAACCTAGCAGCAGGGTGTCTGTCCCGCTCAGCTGCGGCGCATCACCAGCCGCCAGCGATCCCGCTTGGTGGGTTGGATCTCCAGGATCTCCAGTTCACCGCGGCCGTCGAGGCGGACCCGGTCGCCGGCGGCGAGTTCCTTGCTGGGGCTGTGCACCGGTTGCCAGTTGAGGCGCACGGCACCGGCGCGCACCAGTTCGGCCATGCGGCTGCGTGGCAGGCCGAACCCCGCCGAGGCCACGGCATCGAGCCGCAGGGAGGCCTCGACGCTGTTCAGTTGTTTCGGCGTCCGCTGGGCTGGCAGCTGCAGTTGCTCGAGCCGGGCCGCCTCCAGCTGCACGTGCACCGTGCGCACCTGGGCACCCTGGCCGTGCAGCGTCTGGGCCAACGCGGGCGTCACCACCAGTTGGGCACCGCGGTCGCCCCGCATCCAGATGTCGCCGATGGCCTCCTCTGGGGCACCGGCGGCCAGCAGGCCCTGGCGCACATCCCGGGGTTCGGCGGGATCGAACAGAAAGTTGCCGCTCACCATCAGGCCCATCAGGGGCGCTTCCTCGCCGGCGGCCTGATCCAGCTCTGGGCGACGCAGCAGCAGCCGGCAGCGCTCGGCCTGGGGCCAGCCCCCCGCGGCGCTGAGCTGCAGTTCCGTGAGGCTGCCCAGGCGCTGCTCCGCCTCCTCGCGCACGTCGGCCGCCACAAAGCCGCTCCAGACCGGCTCCCAGGTGCGGATGGCCTGCTCGGCCAGTTCGATCAGCACCTCCAGGTTGTGGGGGTGGCGGCACCCCCGGAGCAGCTCCTCGCGCGGCAGCACCACCGGTCCCTCAGCTCTCGTTGAGTCGCACCACGGCCTTGGGATTGCCGTCCTTCAGTCGCGTCCAGGGCATCTCGATGCCGGAGGGCATCTCCACCAGCAGCAGCCAGTTGCCCTCCTCCAGGCGGTTGCGCAGGGTGCGGATGCGGTCGTCGGCTTCGGAGGTCACGCTGGCAGCCGCGGCGAAGCTGCCCATGAACCCCGAACCCAGGCCCAGCAGCCCACCGATCAGGTGGGAGCCCACCGGGCCGGCAAACGCAAAGGTGTCGAGGTCCGTGATGAAGGTGAAGGTGAGTCCGGCGAAGAAGCCGAAGGGCACCAGCCAGCGGGCCATGCTTCGCTGCCTCAGCTGGCGGGCCAGGGCCGGGTTGAGGTCCGCCACCGTGGCGATGTCGGTTTCACCACGGCCGATGGCCAGCAGCCGCATGGGCGGCGGCGTGAGGGTTGATAGCTGCTCCTGCAGCTGACGCAGCCGCTTGCGCTCTGAGAGCACCACCACAACGCTGCTTCCCACTGGCCACCGGGCTTGGAATGCACTGATTCTCCACGGGGCCGGCCGGGGATTGGCGGGGAGGCTGAAGACCCCCTCTCTACACTTCACCTCCGGTCGCCCCCACCCCCGCCGGGTCATGACGAAGGTTCTGGTTTCCGATCCCATTGATCAGACAGGGATCGACATCCTGTCGCAGGTGGCTCAGGTGGATGTGCGGACGGGCCTGCCGCCCGAACAGCTCAAGCAGATCATCGGCGAGTACGACGCCTTGATGATCCGCTCCGGCACCCAGGTGACGGCCGAGATCATCGAAGCCGCCACCAAGCTGCGCATCATTGGCCGCGCCGGTGTGGGTGTCGACAACGTCGACGTGCCTGCCGCCACCAAGCGGGGCGTGATCGTGGTGAACTCCCCCGAGGGCAACACCATTGCCGCGGCGGAGCATGCCCTGGCGCTGATGCTGTCGCTGTCGCGCCACGTGCCCCACGCCCACGTGAGCACCATGGCCGGCGGCTGGGACCGCAAGAAATATGTGGGCAACGAGCTCTACAAGAAGAAGCTCGGCGTGGTGGGACTGGGCAAGATCGGCTCCCACGTGGCCCGGGTGGCCAAGGCCATGGGCATGGATGTGATGGCCTACGACCCGTTCGTGTCCGCCGAGCGGGCCCAGCAGATGCAGGTGCGGTTGATGCAGCTGCCCGCCCTGTTCGCCGAGGCGGACTACGTGAGCCTGCACCTCCCCCGCACCCCCGACACCGAGAACCTGGTGAATGCGGAGCTGCTGCGCACCATGAAGCCCACGGCGCGCATCGTGAACTGCGCCCGCGGCGGGATCATCGATGAGGCGGCCCTGGCCGAGGCCGTGGAGAACGGCACCATCGGCGGCGCTGCCCTCGACGTGTACGCCAACGAGCCCCTCGAGGCCGGGTCCCCTCTGCGCAGCGTCAGCGAGCGGCTGATCCTCACCCCCCACCTCGGTGCGTCCACCGAAGAGGCCCAGGAGAACGTGGCCATCGACGTGGCCGAGCAGATCCGCGACGTGCTGCTGGGGCTGCCGGCCCGCAGTGCCGTGAACATCCCCGGCCTCAATGCCGAGGTGATGGAGCAGCTCAAGCCCCACCTGCAATTGGCGGAAACCCTGGGCCAGCTGCTCAGTCAGTTGGCGGGCGGCCAGATCAGTGAGCTGGAGGTGCGGCTGCAGGGCGAGTTCGCCACGCATCCAGCCCAGCCCCTGGTGATCGCAGCCCTGAAGGGCCTGCTCTCCACCGCCCTCGGCGACAGCATCAACTACGTGAATGCCGGCCTGGAGGCCAAGGAGCGGGGCATCCACGTGCTTGAGGTGAAGGATGACGCCGCCCGCGACTTTGCCGGCGGCTCCCTGCAGCTCAGCTCGAAGGGCGCCAACGGCAACCACACCGTGACCGGTGCTGTGTTCGCTGATGGCGAACTGCGGATCACCACCATCGACGAGTTCCCGGTGAACGTGGCGCCCAGCCGCCACATGCTGTTCACCCGTCACCGCGACATGCCCGGCATCATCGGCCACCTGGGCTCGGTGCTGGGCGAGCACAACGTGAACATCGCCTCGATGCAGGTGGGCCGGCGCATCGTGCGTGGCGATGCCGTGATGGTGCTGAGCGTGGACGACCCCATCCCCCCCAGCCTCCTGGCCAACATCCATGCCATCAACGGCATCCAGGAAGCTCACCCTGTGACCCTCTGACGCGGGCATCCGCAGTGCTGGCCCGATGACCCTCTCCTGGTGGCGGCTCGAGATTCCCTCCCTGCCTGAGCTGGAGGAATCGCTGATCTGGAAGCTGAATGCTCTCGGCATCCCCCGGGTGGCCGTCCAGCACAAGCCTGAGCTGCCGGCGCAGCGCCAACTGGTGGCCTGGCTACCCGAGGCCGATTGGCCCGCGGCCGAGCGGCGCCAGCTGGAGGCGGCTCTGGCTCCCCTGGCCGCCACCTTTGGCCTGGCCTTGCCACCGATCCACTGGCTGGAGCAGGACGACGAGGACTGGAGCCTCAGCTGGAAGCAGCACTGGCAGGCCGATCCGGTGGGTGAACGGCTGCTGATCCTGCCGGCCTGGCTGGAGTTGCCGGCTGAGCACGCCGATCGCCTGGTGATCCGGATGGATCCCGGCAGCGCTTTCGGCACCGGCAGCCATCCCACCACCCGCCTCTGCCTCGAAGCCCTCGAGACCCTCGATCTGAAGGGGCAGCGGGTGGCCGATCTGGGCTGCGGCAGCGGCATTCTCGGCATTGCGGCCCTGCTTCAGGGCGCACGGTCGGTGGTGGCGGCTGACACCGATTCCCTGGCAGTGCGGGCCACCCGCGACAACGCCGTGGTGAGTGGCTTCCAGGAGCGGCTGCAGGTGCAGTTGGGCTCGGTGGACACCCTGGCCGAGCTGCTGGCCGGTGAGCCCGCGGGGCTGCTGCTCTGCAACATCCTCGCGCCGGTGATCGAGGCCCTATGCCCCGCTTTTCACACGGTGCTGGCGGCCCGTGGGGTGGGCCTGCTGAGTGGCCTGCTGGTGGATCAGGCCCCACGGCTCACCCAGGTGTTGGCCGAGAACGGCTGGCGGGCCGAGCTCACGGCCCAGCAAAGCCAATGGGGCCTGATGACCATCCGCTGGGCCGGCGTCTAGCCCCAGGCCGGCTGATGTTGCATAAGGCACGCTGATCTGTGCCTTGCCTTTGATTGGCCTTCACGGCGTCGAGCCCGCAGATCCACAGGAACGCCCCCTGGAGGATGTAGGAAGGTGCGGTCCTACAGGCCCGGGGCTGAACCCTCAGGCGTCTGTGAGCCCCAATCCCTTCCATGGCTTCCTACAAGGTCACCCTCATCAGCGAGAGCGAAGGCCTCAACAAGACCATCGAGGTACCTGACGATCAGTACATCCTCGACGCTGCTGAAGAGCAGGGCATCGACCTCCCCTACTCCTGCCGTGCCGGTGCCTGCAGCACCTGCGCTGGCAAGATCACCGCTGGCACCGTGGACCAGTCCGACCAGAGCTTCCTGGACGACGACCAGATCGAAGCCGGTTTCGTGCTCACCTGCGTGGCTTACCCCACCAGCGACTGCACCATCAAGACCCACGCCGAAGAAGAGCTCTATTGAGCCAGGGTCAGGGAGGCCATGGAGCCTCCCTCTCCTGTCTGCGTTTTGCCAGCCACCCTGCGGGGTGGCTTTTTTGTCACTCAACGCTCCCTCTGCGTCGCTCCCCACCGCTCTTCCAGCGTTCCCGTGTCCGTGGCTGCCCCCCAGGTTGATCAGCTCTACGCCCATGGCAGCGAGCACACCAGCCCTGGCGGCCAGTACAGCTTCCGCGTGCTGGGGCCGTGCTGCCGCCTGTTCGACCGCGAGGAGCTCCCCTGGCCCTGCTGCCGCTTGGCCTGGCGCAGCAAGGAGCCCAGCTGGCGCCGCGTGGGCCGTCGCTTTGTGGCCGACCTGGCCTCCCGCCGCTGCCCCTCCTATGCCGTGGAGCTGCTGCAGCCGGGTTCCAGGCCCACCCAGACGGTGCTGACGCTGTTCCCCCTGCGGCTCAAAGGCCCCCTGCAGGAGTGGTGGTACAGCAAGCAGCCCACCTCCCTGGATGCGGCCAACACGGCACCGCCGCCAGCCTGAGAGGTCTGGGCACAAAAAAGCCGCGGTGGGGGCCGCGGCGTTGGGTTGAGGCTGGGGGGGCGAGATCAGAAGTAGATCTTGCCGCCGCCCCACTGCTGGCCCTGCACCTTGGGGGCCACCAGGATGAAACCGGCCATCAGGCGCAGGTCTTCGTCGGTGAGGTCGCGCATTTTCACGAACACGTCGCTGCTGCGCATGCTGGGGTGCAGGTCGGCGATGCTGTATTCGCCGTCGTAGCTGGTGGGGTCCTTCATGTAGTCCACCAGGGCCTCCACGTTGTCGCGGGGCGGGGTGGCCAGGGACAGGGTTTCAGGGTCGAGGCCCACGTTCTGGTTGGTCTTGGTGATGCCACCGGCATGGCATTCGCCACAGCTGGAGTTGAACACCTTGCGACCAGCCTTCACTTCCTGTTCGCTGAAGGTCACCGCTGTGCCATCGGCGTTGGCGGGCACGGTGAGCTGTTCAGCGGTCCACTGAGCGGCGTTGGCGGTGCCGGCGAAGCCCACCAGCAGCGCCAGGGGAAGAACCAGCAGCCGGGCCAGGGTCCGGAGCGCAGAGGAGAAGAAAGAGGCCATCGAAAAAGCCGGCAATGTGGCGGCCGAGACCGCACCAGAGCCCTTGTATCACGGCCAATGGGCCCGCCGGTTGCGAATGGCCGCGGCACTCACGAACTGTTGCAGCCTCAGGCCCCGCCCGCGGCCACCTCCAGGGTCAGGAAGTCCTTGGCGATCAGCGTGTTGGGGAAGATCGCCCGGGCCTCCTCCAGCAGGTCGTCCGGGGTCACGGGGTTGCCCGGCATGTAGCGGGGGCTCAGGTGGGTGAGCACCAGTTGTTTGGCGCCGGCGGCCAGGGCGGTCTGGGCGGCCATGGTGCTGGTGGAGTGCTGGCGTTGGAAGGCCATCTCCGCCTCGGCATGGGCGAAGGTGCTCTCGTGGATCAGTAGGTCGGCGCCGGCGGCCAGCTCCACCGCCGCCTCGCAGAACACCGTGTCCGTGCAATACACCACGCTGCAGCCCGGCCGCTCCGGGCCGCAGAGGCTGGCGCCATTGATGATGCGGCCGTCCTCCAGGGTCACCGTGCGGCCGGCCTTCAGTTCGGCATAGATCGGCCCGGGGGGGATGCCCAGGTCGCGGGCCTTGTCCACATCGAAGCGGCCGGCGCGGGGTTTCTGATCCACCCGGTAGGCGTAGGCGGGCACCCGGTGGGTGAGGGGCGTGCAGCGCACGGTGAGGTCGTCGTCGTCCAGCAGCAGGGCGCCCGTGCGGGCGGCTTCTTTCACCCGGTGACTGCGCAGGGGGTAGCCGATCCGGGTGGAGGAGGTGCGCAGCACACCCTCCAGATAGTCCCGCAGGGGATCGGGGCCATAGAGGTCGATGCCGCTGCAGGTGCCCGCCAGGCCCAGGCTGGCCAACAGCCCCGGCAGGCCGAACACGTGGTCGCCGTGCATGTGGGTCACGAAGATCCGGCTCAGCTGACTCACCCGCAGGTCACTGCGCAGGAACTGGTGCTGGGTGCCCTCGCCGCAGTCGAACAGCCACAGCTCGGCCCGCTGGGGCAGCCTCAGGGCCACGGCTGACACGTTGCGGGCTCGGGTGGGAACCCCGGAGCTGGTGCCCAGGAAGGTGACCTGCACGGCCGGTGGGTCTCCCAGGGCTCACTGCCCTGATGCTCCCACGCCGGGGCTGGCGGGGCTGGGGTGAGCTCGTCACAATGGCCTGCCGTGCCCGACCCCGCCGCGATGCTCTCCCCCCTTCGCTCGCTCACCCTGGGGCTGTGCCTGCTGGCACCGCTGGCGGCGGAGCTGCGGGCCCAGGGCCAGGCCGTGGCCGAACCGCGGCTGCGGGTGCTGTTGCAGGAGGCCCCAGACCTCACGGTGCGGGCCCCCGCCAGCGGTGGGCTGCGGCTGCGGGATCGGCAGGGCCGGGTGCTGCAGGAGCTGGGGGCGGATCAGGTGCTGCGCCTGCGCTTGAACGGCGGCTGGGTGGAAGCCGATCCGGAGCCCCTCGCTGCGGCGGGTGGCGCCGATGCCCCCCCCATCACCGCGGGGGTGGAACTGTGGATCGAGCCGGTGGCGCCCCCAGGGGGCGAGCCCAGTCTGTGGCTGCAGCAACGCCGCTACCGCGGCCAGCTCCAGATTCTCCCCAGGGCTGAACGGCTGCAGGCGGTGAACCATGTGCCACTGGAGAGCTATCTGCCCAGCGTGGTGGGCAGTGAGATGCCCGCCAGCTGGCCGATTGAGGCCCTGCGTGCCCAGGCGGTGGCCGCCCGCACCTATGCCCTGAAGGGGCGCAAGCCCGCGGCTCCCTTTGATCTCAAGGCCACCGTCGCCAGCCAGATGTACAAGGGTGTGGAGGCGGAAACGCCCTCCACCCGCGCCGCGGTGGCCGGCACCCGCGGCCTGGTGCTCACCCATGGCAATGCCCTGATCGATGCGGTGTTCCACAGCAGCAGTGGCGGCAGCACCGAGAGCAGCGGCGACCTCTGGCCCAGCCAGTTGCCCTATCTGGTGAGCGTGCCCGATTTCGACGACGACGCCCCTGTGCGCCAGTGGCGCCAGCCCCTCGAGGCCGCCCTGCTGGCCAAGGCCTTTGCCGAGATCGGCGGTGTCCAGAGCATCCAGGTGCTCTCCACCACGCCCACCGGCCGCGTGCGCCAGGCCCGGGTGGTTGGGCCTGGCGGCCAGCTGCTGCTGAGCGGCGCCCAGCTGCGCAGTCGGCTTGGGCTCAAGAGCACCTGGGTGCGTTTTGAGCAGGAGCCGCTGCCGGGGGCTGACGCCATGGCCCAGGGGTTGGCGGGTTCCGGAGGGCTGCAGGTACCACCACCGCCACCGCTGCTCGCCCCATCCCAGCCGGCGGTGCAGCTGGTGGCCGTGGGCCGCGGCTACGGCCATGGCATCGGCATGAGCCAGTGGGGGGCCTATGCCATGGCCCGTCGCGGAGACACCTTTGGGCAGATCCTGCAGCACTACTACCGGGGCACTCAGGTGCGTCCCTACGCCGAGCTGGCGCTGGCGGGGCTGCCTCAGCCAGGCTCTTGGTCTGTGGGTTCCATGGCCCTGGCCAGCGGATCCCAACCCTGATCCTGTCGCCCTTGACCATTCCCATCCCGGCCGTCCCCTGCGCCCTCCAGGTGGAGCCCGATGAACACGCCGTGGCGGAGGCCGTTGCGGCGTGTCTGCTCGAGGCCCTGGGCGAGTCCCGGCCGCTGGGGCTGGCCACCGGACGCACGATGGAGCCGGTGTATGCCGCCCTGCGGCGCCGCATTGCCGGCTTGCCAGCGCTGGAGCGCCAGGCCCTGCTGGCCCAGTGGCGCAGTTTCAATCTGGATGAGTACGTGGGCTTGGGCCCGGACCACCCGGGTTCCTTCGCCGCCACCATGGCCACGGCCCTGGGGGAGCCCCTGAATCTGGTGCCGGGCCTGCTGCAGCTGCCCGATGGGCAAGCGGCTGATCCCGAGGCGGAGGCCCACCGTTACGGAGCGGCTGTGGCGGCGGCGGGCGGTATCGGTCTGCAGTTGCTGGGCCTGGGCAGCAATGGCCATGTGGGCTTCAACGAGCCCCCCTGTGGAGCTGAGGCCCCCTGCCGCTGCCTGGAGCTGAGCGCGGCCACTCGCTGGCAGAACGCCTCGGCCTTCGGTGGTGATCCCCAGGCCGTGCCCCCCCGGGCCATCACCCTGGGCACGGCCGAGATCCTGGCGGCTGATCGGGTGCTGTTGGTGGTGACGGGCCGCGCCAAGGCCGAGATTCTGAGGCGCGCGCTGCTGGAGCCTCCCTGCGTGGAGGTGCCGGCCAGTTGGCTGCAGGGGCATCCCCGGCTCACGGTGATGGCGGATGCGGCGGCGGCCTCGGCCCTGCCGCTCAGCTGAGGGCAGCGTCCATCAGCGCCTCATCCGCCTCCAGGTTGCTGGTCACGCTGCGCACGTCGTCCAGCTCTTCGAGCACATCGAGCATGCGCAGGCAGGCCCGCAGGGTGTCCGCGTCGGTGACCGGGCAGGGGGTCTGGGCGATCCAGCGGTGCTCCCAGCTGGCCACGGGCCAGCCCAGGCCGCGCAGCCCATCCTGCAGGGCCTCCAGCGCTTCGAAGGCGCCGATCACCTCAGCCCCCTCCGCATCGAGCTCGTAGCCCAGGGGCACGGGTCCGCCGCTGGCCTCCAGGGCGAGCAGGCCCTCGAGCAGGGCCTCCTCCGAGAGGTTGGCGGGCTCCAGCCGCACCACGCTGCGGTGCTCGAACAGGTAGCCCACACAGCCGGTTTCACCGAGGTTGCCGCCGTTCTTGCTGAAGGCCAGCCGGATCTCGGCGGCGGCGCGGTTGCGGTTATCGGTGAGGGATTCAATCAGCACGGCCACCCCACCGGGCCCATAGCCCTCGTAGCGCACCGCCTCGAACTGGTCGCTGCCGCCTCCCTGGCCGGAGCCCTTGGCGATGGCCCGCTCGATGTTGGCGCTCGGCACCCGTGCCGCCTTGGCCTTTTCTATCGCGGTGCGCAGTTGGAAGTTGGCGGCGGGATCCGCGCCGCCGCGGGCGGCCACGCTGATCTCACGCCCCAAGCGGGTGAACACAGCACCGCGCTTGGCGTCCACCACCGCCTTGGTGCGCTTGATCTGGGCCCATCTGCTGTGGCCGGCCATGGGAGGTTCGCAAGTCTCTTCAGAAGGTCAGCCCGCGGCCTGCAACACCATGCGGGGCTGCAGCTGGTTGCCTGCCAGGGCCCGGGCCATGCCCGCCAGGTTGCCATCCGGCCCTACCACCACCACCGCCGTGTCCAGCTCCAGCTCCAGGACCGTGGCCTGGGCCCGGCCGCAGCGCCAGCCCGCCAGATCCGCCTCCAACAGCCGGTGGCGCGGCAGCGCGGCCAGGGCCTCGAGGGGGTCCACGAGGGGCGGTGGCGGTGTCTGCTCCAGCTGCTCCAGGCCCACGGCCTGCTCCAGGCCGAACCCCAGGGCCCCGGTGCGTCGCAGCTGCGCCAGGCAGCCACCGCAGCCGAGGCTCTCGCCCAGGTCGCGGGCAAGGGAGCGGATGTAGGTGCCGGCGGAGCAGGCCACCTCCAGCTCCAGTTGGCCGCTGCTGGGATCCCAGCCCAGCAGCGCCAATCGCTCGATCGTCACCGGCCGTGGGGGCAGCGCCAGCTGTTCCCCGCGCCGTACCCGGGCGTAGGCCCGCTCCCCGTCCACGTGCACGGCGGACACCTGGGGCGGCCGCTGCTGGATGGCCCCACGGAAGGGCTCGAGGGCCTGCTCCAGCTCGGCGGTGGTGAGCACCGGGACAGCCCGTTGCTCCAGCGCTTCACCGGCCAGATCGTCGGTGCTGGTGATCACCCCCAGTTGCACCACGCCCCGGTAGGTCTTGCCGCCATCCAGGTAGGGCAGCAGCCGGGTGGCGCTGCCCACGGCGATCGGCAGCACGCCGGTCACGGCCGGGTCCAGGGTGCCGCCGTGGCCCACCCGCTTGAGGCCATAGGCGCGGCGCACCTTGCTCACGCAGCCATGGGAGGTGAGGCCAGCGGGCTTGTCGAGCACCAAGAAGCCGCAGGGTTCGCCTGGGTCCTGTTCGCCCCCGGTGCCGCCGCCCGCCATGGATGTGTTCGCCGCAGTGCCTTCGGGCACTGTTGCATCCACCCCGTTGGGCCTGCCAATCGCTGCCGGCCCCGCCAGCCTGGGGCGGCTCTCCGCATCAGGTTGCTTGGGTTTGCAGCAGCGCCGCGATCTGGCCTTCCTGGTGTTGGCGGGCCTGTTTCTCGGAACCATGGGGATGCTCAATATCTTGGGCCTCACCCGGTTTCTCCACCTGGGCTCCATCGGCTCCTGGCCGGTGGTGGTGGCCGTGGGGGCCCTGCCCTACCCGGTCACCTTCCTGTGCACCGACCTGATCAGTGAGATCTGGGGCGAGGAGAAAGCCAGCCAGCTGGTGTGGGTAGGGCTGCTGCTCAATGGCTGGATCGTGCTGATCCTTTGGCTTGGGGGCGTGCTGCCGGGCCTGGCCGATGCGCCCGAGAGCACCTTCTTTGAGGTGCGGCGGTTGGCCTTCGGCGCCGTGGGGGCCTCGATGGTGGCTTACCTGGCTGCCCAGTTCACCGATGTGCGGTTGTTTCATTTCTGGAAACGCCTCACCGCTGGCCGGGCCCTGT
>CANHMF010000049.1 GCA_947461705.1 Synechococcaceae cyanobacterium | reverse complement strand
GGGGTGTGGAAGCAGCCGCAGCGGGCCCGGGTGCGGCTGCACTGGGCCGTGATCTCGAACTGAAACGGCATCGAGGCGGCCGCGCCGGGTGATGGTTGGAACCTAGGTGCCGGCCGCGGCAGGATTCCATCAGGCGTTCTGGTCTGTTGCCCGTGCCCATGGCCCCCTCGCGTGTGCACGCCCAGCCGGGCTGGCTGGCGGATCTGGCCGGCGCCTGGGTGTTCTACAGCGTGTTGCCGCTGCCGCCGGGGCTGCAGCCCCGCTTTGAGCGCATCGCCCGTTTTGCCCCCTGGGTTGGAGCCGTGATCGGTGGGCTGGAGGCGCTGCTGTGGCGGCTGGGGGAGGGGCGCCTGGGGCTGTTGGCCCAGGTGGCGTTGGTGCTGGCCTTCGGGATTTGGATCAGCGGCGGGCTGCACCTCGATGGGGCGATGGACACGGCCGATGGCCTGGCGGCGGGCCAGGAGCGCTGCCTTGAAGCCATGGACGACAGCCGGGTTGGCGCCAGTGGGGTACAGGCCCTGGTGCAGGTGCTGCTGCTGCGCTGTGCGGGCCTGGCGGCCCTGGCGGTAGCAGCCCCCTGGGCATTGGTGTGGGCGGCGGTGTGGGGGCGCATCGCGCCCCTGATCGCCATTCACGCCTTCCCCTACCTGCGTGAGCAGGGCCAGGCCCCTGCCAGTGGCACCGCCGGGTTCCATCGCCGCCACTGGCAGGGGCTCGCGGCGGAGTTGGCGCCGGCCCTGCTGCTGCTGGGGCTGCTGGCCGGGTTGGCCCTAGGGCTGGGCAGTGCCCTGTGGGTCTGGCTCGGCTGGTTGGGGTGCATTCCGGCGCTGCTGGTGCCCTGGCGGCTGGGCCGGCGTCTCGGGGGCCACAGCGGCGACACCTATGGCGCCTGCGTGGAATGGACCACCAGCTGGACCCTGTTGCTGCTGGCGTTGGTGCGCCTTTGGGTTGGTTAGCGCCGCGTCAGGGCTGGCTGGGCAGGGTGAGTAGGAAGGCATTGCCCTGGCTCGGTAGGGCTGCATCCACGGCCCGCGGCGGGCAGATCAGGCGGAGGTCGCCGCCGAGGCGCTGGGCCAGGTCCAGGGCCAGCGCCAGGCCCAGGCCACTGCCGTCCCGGTGTTGCCCCGTGCTGCCGCGCACCCCTTTGTCGAAGATGTGAGCCCGTTCTTCGGCCGGGATCTCCGGGCCCTGATCCCACACGCAGATGCTGATCGGTGAACCGCTCTGGCAGCGCAGTCCCACGGCACCGCCGGCGGCGCTGTAGCGGAAGGCGTTCTCGAGCAGGTTGGCCACGATTTCAGTCACGGCGCCGCCATCCCCCTGCCAGGCCGGGGTGCTGTCCGGTGCGTGCCAGGGGCGACCCTGCAGGGCCGCAGTGGCGGCGGCCCGCTGCAGCAGCGGCATCAAGCTGCTGGTGAGGGATTGGCCACTGGCCTCCCCCAGGGATGGAGGCAGCAGCAGCGGTGGATTGCTGGCGTCCCCTGCCGGCAGCAGGGGGGTGTCTGCCAGTTGGTCGATGGCCTCCACATAGCGGTTGATCTGCCCCTGTTCGGCGAGCAGATGGTCCACCAGGTCGCGATTGCCAGGATCGCCATCCAGGCGCCGCCGCAGCAGCTGGCCGAAGGTGCGCAGGGCCGCGAGGGGATTGCGCAGCTGGTGCACCAGCAGCTTGAGCTGGTCGTCGCGGCGAGCCAGTTCCTGGCCCAGCCGCTGCTGCTCGTGGTCCAGCCGCAGGGCCTCGGCGAGGCAGAGGGCGGTGGCCTCCAGCCGCAGCGTGAGGGGTTCAGGCCAGGGCCAGCGATCGGCATCCACCCGCAGGGCCCCCAGCAGCAACTGGCCATCCCGCAGGGCGAGCCAGCGCCTGGCTTCGCCGAGGGGGGTCAGGGCCGGGTCGTCGTCACTGCTGGGCAGGGCCAGGTTGGTGGGCCATTGCCCGATCGGTACCAGAGAGGGCTTGCCGTTGGCCCCTGGCAGGGCCAAATACACCACCAGAGCCCGCAGGTCGGGACGATCCGTGAATTGGGCGAGCTGCTGCTCGAGCAGGGCCAGAAACCGCTTGGAGACTTGCATCTGGGCGGTGGCTCAGAGGTGGCTCGGGGCCGCAAGGGGGCTGTCCAACAAAAAAATGCCGCCGCCCTTGTTCGAAATCTGGGAAAAAGTCTTAAGATGCTGGTATCGACCAATACCTCGCAGTCCGGGAGCGGGCCGCGCGGCGTCGACCCGAACGTCTTGCTTGCAGTTCTCCTGCAGTCGAGGCTACAGCAGAGGAAGTTGCGTCCTTTGCCCTCTCGGTGTCCTTCACGTCGCGGACGGTGGTGCTGCCACGAGTTCGCCTGCTCGCAGGTGGCTTGCTGGTGGCTTTCTCCCGGTTGACAGACGTTTGGGCGTTGCCAAGCCCAGGTTCTGGTTCCCCCAGGCCTGGGGGCTGCCAGACCAATCAACCCTCAGACCAATCTGCTGCCCGTCTGGCTTTCGCCAGCTAGCCAGCGTGTCCGTCGGTTTCCACCACCGTCCCCCAATCCCCCATCTGGGTCACAGCTCCATGTCCAAGAAGCGCAAGCGCATCAGCCGCCGCCGTCTGGCGGGCCAGCGGGTTCTCGCCCACGTGGTGACCCACAACCTGGAAACCGGTGAACACAAGCCCGTCACGGCGGCCCGTCGTTTCATTGCCGAGGGCGCGATTGTGCCGCCGGCACTGCTGAATGTGCGCCGCAATGAGCACACCACCGATCGCTTCTTCTGGGGTGAAAAGGGGCTGTTCAGCGCCCAGTACGCGGAGGAGAACCACTTCTTGTTCCCGTCCCTCCGCGCGATCGTGGATCGCATCGGCGAGGACACCCTGTTTGCCGGCCTGGAGTCGATGGCAGCCGACGACTGGGAAGAGATGGAAGAGTACGAATACGCCTTCGTCTGAAGCTCCAACCCCCAGGGTTTGGGCGCACCCGGCCTGCTCAGCAGGCCGGGTGTTTCAGCTGCTGCCGCACGAAGTCGGTGATGCTCGGCAGCACGCTTGCATCAATGGTGTGACCCCCGGGGAAGTCCAGCAGCTGGGCTGCAGTGCCTGAGGCCTGCAGGCGGCGTAGCACCTCTTCGCTGGCGGCGAAGGGCACCACGGGATCCTGCTGCCCGTGGCTGAGCAGCACCGGTGGCAGGCTCCCGGTCGGAGCCCAGCCCTCGTGGGGGTAGCCACTGCAGGCCACGATCCCCGCCAGGGGCAGGCTGCTGCCCACATCCAGAGCCATGGCACCCCCCTGGGAGAAGCCCAGCAGCACCGTGCGGGAGAAAGGCACGCTCTGGGCCAGCTCCGTCAAGCGCTGCCGCAGCAGCTCCCGGGCTGCCGGCAGCTGGCTCCAGTCGATGGGCTGCAGGCCGTACCACTGGCGGCCCACGCCATAGGGGTGGGGTTCTGGCGCCCGCAGGGCCACCACGCTCACGCCAGGGCCCACCAATAGTTCGCCCAAGTCGAGTAGGTCGTCGGCATCGGCACCCCAGCCGTGCAGCAGCACCAGGCGCTGGTCCGCCTCCTCTGGACCCAGGTGCACGTGGTCGGGGCTGGGGCTGGCGGGGCTGCTCATGGGTGGATCAGGAACGGGAGTGCTGCTGCGTAGGTTGGATCTTCAGCCTTTTGCGATCGCCATGGCGCCTACGGCCCTCCTGAGTGTGTCCAACAAAGAGGGTCTGGTGCCATTGGCCGAGGGGCTGTTGGCCGCTGGCTATCAGCTGATCTCCAGCGGCGGCACCGCCTCGGCCCTGGCCGCGGCGGGCCTGCCCGTGAAGAAGGTGGCGGAGCACACGGGAGCCCCCGAGATTCTGGGTGGGCGGGTGAAAACGCTGCATCCACGCATTCACGGCGGCATCCTCGCCAAGCGCTCCGAGGCTTCCCACCAGGCCGATCTGGAGGCCCAGGCCATTGCCCCCATTGATGTGGTGGTGGTGAATCTCTATCCCTTCCGCGAGACCATCGCTGCCCCGGATGTGACCTGGGACCAGGCGATTGAGAACATCGACATTGGCGGCCCGGCCATGGTGCGGGCCGCCGCCAAGAACCATGCCGATGTGGCGGTGCTCACCAGCCCCAGCCAGTACGCCGCTTTCCTGCAGGCCCTCAAGGCCGACGCCATTACCCAGGAGCTGCGCCGCCAGTTGGCCCTGGAGGCTTTCAGTCACACCGCCGAGTACGACACGGCCATCAGCGCCTGGCTGGCCGCCCAGCTGGCTGCTGAGGGGGCGGCGGGCCCCCATCTGCTGCTGGATCTGCCGGCGAAGCAAACCCTGCGCTACGGCGAGAACCCCCACCAGAGCGCCACCTGGCATTCCCAGCCTGCGGCCGGCCTGGGCGGCGGCAGCCAGTTGCAGGGCAAGGAACTCAGCTACAACAACCTCATCGATCTCGAGGCGGCCCTCGCCACCGTGCGCGAGTTCGGCTACGCCGGGGCCGGGGCCGGCAGCAATGCCTTCCGGCCGGCGGCCGTGGTGGTGAAGCACACCAACCCGTGTGGCGTGGCCACAGGCACAACCAGTGCCGATGCGCTGGTGCGAGCTCTGGATGCCGATCGCCTCTCCGCCTTCGGGGGCATCGTGGCCATCAATGGTCCGGTGGATGCCGCCACCGCTGGCCATCTCACCAGCCTGTTCCTGGAGTGTGTGGTGGCCCCCAGTTTTGAGGCTGAGGCCCGATCCCTGCTGGCCGCCAAGGCGAATCTGCGCCTGCTGGAGCTGGCGCCTGACGCCATGGCCCGGGCTACGCGTCAGCAGCTGCGCACCGTGCTTGGGGGGGTGCTGGTGCAGGAGTTCGACGATCAGCCCGTGGAGGAGAGCAGCTGGCAGGTGGTGAGCCAGCGCCAGCCCACGGCCCAGGAGCTCGAAGATCTGCGCTTTGCCTGGCGCTTGGTGCGCCATGTGCGCTCCAATGCCATCACCGTGGCCAAGGACGGCCAGAGCCTCGGCATCGGTGCGGGGCAGATGAACCGGGTGGGGTCGGCCAAGCTGGCCCTTGAGGCCGCCGGTGCCAAGGCCCGCGGTGCGGTGCTGGCCAGCGATGGCTTTTTCCCCTTCGACGACACCGTGCGCCTCGCGGCCAACCACGGCATCAGCGCCGTGATCCAGCCCGGTGGCAGCGTGCGCGATGCCGACTCCATCGCTGCCTGTGATGCCCTTGGCCTGGCGATGGTGACCACCGGACGGCGTCACTTCCTTCACTGAGCAGCAGCGGGGAGAGGGCGCGCTGTAGCTTCGCTCCCATCTCGAACAACGCGGCCTGCTCCCCATGCCGGAAGCCCTCTCCTACAACCTCAACTTCCTCCATCCGCTCACGATGTGGGCGCTGCTTGCCCTGAGCGGCTACGCGATGTTTCTGGGCATCAAGGCCAAGAAAACCCGCACCGCTGATGCCGAGACCCGCAAGGAGCTGATCAAGGGGCAGTTCGCCAAGCGCCACTACCTCTACGGCAGTGCGGTGCTGGCGGTGATGGTGCTGGGCACCTTTGGCGGCATGGCCGTCACCTACCTCAACAACGGCAAGTTGTTCGTGGGTCCCCACCTGCTGGTGGGCATTGCCATGAGCTCGATGCTGGTGCTGGCTGCGGCCCTCTCCCCACTGATGCAGCAGGGCAATTTGATCGCCCGCAAGATTCACGTGGGCATGAACATGGGTGTGGTCACCCCGTTCCTCTGGCAGGCCGTGAGCGGCATGCAGATCCTCAACAAGATCTGGGAGAACCGCCCGGCCTAGAACTGAGAACGTTTGCGGGGAGGGCAGTCCAGGCCGTGGGTGGCGTGGAAGTCCTCCTGGACTTTCCAGGTGAGTTTGCGGGAGATCTGGCGCACGATCTGGCGCAACAGGTGATCGCCGCTGCTTTACACCAGTCCCTCCGGTAGCAGGCCGATCACGGCCGGCAGTTTCACCCACACGCTCAGATCCAGCTCCCAGCGCACATCGGTGATGGCAGGGCTCTCGGGTTGGTCGTGTAGCTGGAGCGCGGCATTGAACTCCACGTCGTAGAGCTCCTGCAGGCCCGGCTGAAACCGCTCCGCGGACACGGTGCAGATGCGGTAAATCCCCTCGCTCTGGGGCAGCAGCTCAAGGCCGATGGTGGGCTCCACCTCAAAGCCGAAATTGCCGAAGGTGCCCAGGGTGAGCACGTAGCCATTGCGATCCAGCGGCTGCACCTGCATCGGCGAGGCGCAACGCCGGAACCAGCCCTCGTGGCGGTCCAGATAGGCCGCCACCGTGGCGCTTGGTGCCCGCATTTCCATCACATCGGCGAACTGGCTGCTGTAGCAGCGCACCCGGTTGTCATCGCTCTGACGCAAGGGAGTCACCAGTACCTCAGGCCCTTCGGAGGAGGAAGCAACGGAACTGGTCAGCGATGAGATCAACGTTCTCGCAACTCCCCGTCGCCCAGTGGGCGGATCCGATGAATGAATGTAAAGCGGCACTGTGGCGCCCTTCGCAGCCGATGTGACAGCCCGCGATCCTCAGCTGTCGCTGAGGTCGATCAGCCGGCTGATCACGTCTTCCACCACCCGGTCGGGGGTGGAGGCTCCGGAGGTGATGCCCACCCGCAAGGCCCCCTCAGGCAGGAAGGGCTCCACGACCTCCAGGTCGCCGCCCAGGGGTTTGTGCTCGATGCGGTTGCCCGGACCGATGCGATCCGGGGTGTCGATGTGGAAGGAGCGGATGCCGCGGCTCACGGCGATCTCCTGCAGGTGGGTGGTGTTCGAGGAGTTGTATCCCCCGATCACCACCATCAAATCCAGGGGCTCATCCACCAGGGCAAACATCGCGTCCTGGCGCTCCTGGGTGGCGTCGCAGATGGTGTTGAAGGCCAGGAAGTGGTCGTTCAGCTCGGTGGGGCCGAAGCGCTGCAGCATGGTGCGCTCGAACAGGCGGCCGATTTCCTCGGTTTCGCTCTTGAGCATGGTGGTCTGGTTGGCCACCCCCACCCGCATCAGGTCCCGGTCGGGATCGAAGCCTGGGGAGCAGGCCTTGGCGAAGCGCTGCATGAAGGCCTCGCGCTGCTCCGCGCCGCCTTCACCTCGCTTGAGGATGTAGTCGCATACCAGCTGGGCCTCGGCCAGATCCAGCACCACCAGGTAGGTGCCGGCAAACGAGCTGGTGGCCAGGGTTTCCTCGTGCTTCACCTTGCCGTGAATGATCGAGGTGAAGGCGTGCTTCTTGTGCTTCTCCACGGTGTTCCACACCTTGGAGACCCAGGGGCAGGTGGTGTCCACGATGTGGCAGCCACGCTCGTTGAGCAGCTGCATCTCCTGCACCGTGGCGCCGAAGGCCGGCAGGATCACCACATCGCCGCTGGCCACCTCGGAGAAGTCCTTCACGCCGTCGGCCACGGAGATGAACAGCACGTTCATCTCGCGCAGGTGATCGTTCACCGAGGGGTTGTGAATGATCTCGTTGGTGATCCAGATCCGCTCCGTGGGGTAATGGCGGCGGGTTTCGTAGGCCATCGCCACGGCCCGCTCCACGCCCCAGCAGAAGCCGAAGGCCTCAGCCAATTTCACCTTGAGGCGGCCGTGCTCAAGTCCGTAGCCGTTCTCGCGCAGGCTGGCGATCAGGTCGCTCTGGTAGGCCTGCTCCAGGCTGCCGGCCACTTCTTCAGCCCGGCCGAAGCCGCGGCGGTTGTAGCGATCCGAGTGGTGCAGGGATCGCTTGAACGCGCGGGTATCCACGTCGGCCGGGCACGGGTGGGCACAACTCTATGGGCCGTGGCCCAGGGCCTGGCGACGATCAGCTGTGGGGCTGCACCTCCACGACCCCCAGCCACTCCACCCCGGTGTCGCTGAAGCCGTAGCGGCAGGGGATCACCTCCACCCCGGCGGCGAGGGCCTGTCGGAACAGGTCGCCGTAGCGGGGGTCGGCGCTGTCGCCAGGGGCAAAGCGGGTCACGTCGGCTCGGCTCAGGCAGGGCAGCAGCACGGCGCGGGCCTCCGGCAGCACCCCCATCAGCTCGTCCAGGTGCTTCTGCCCCCGCTCCGTCACGGTGTCGGGGAACAGGGCCAGCTCGCCGTCGGTCCAGGTGGTGTTCTTCACTTCCACATAAATGGGCCGCGGATCGCTGGCGCCCTCGGCGGGGGTGAGCAGCAGGTCGATGCGGCTGCGGCGGTTGGCCCCATACGTCACCTCAGCCTTGATGGCCCCGATCGGTCCCAGCCAGGGCTCCAGGCAGCCGGCTTCGATCGTGGCGCGCACCAGTCGGTTCGGCAGGGCCGTGTTGATGCCCACCCAGATCGGCGTCCCATCGGCCCCGGGCACCTGGGCCTGCTCCCAGGTCCAGGCCAGCTTGCGGGTGGGCGATGGGGCATGGCGCAGGCGCACCCGGCCACCCGGGTGCAGCACGCCCGTCATCGGGCCGGTGTTGGCGCAGTGGGCCGTCACCACCTCGCCGGAGTCCAGCTCCACATCGGCCAGAAAGCGCTTGTAGCGCTTGAGGAGCACCCCTTCCTGCAGGGCCTCCAGGGGCAGCACCAAGAGGCCTGTGGGTGTGGCTGTGGCCGGCATGGCGGGGCTGGAGGCAGGAGCTCGGGCCATGGTGGCCCAGAACGCCCGCCCCAAACAGGCAAGAATCGCTCCAGTTCCTGGCTGCGGCCCCACCGGATGAGCCAAACCAGCGAAGCCAGCCAGCCCAGCGAGACCAGCCACTCTGAGGCTGAGGCCCCTGGAGTTGGCGCGGGTCGCTCCCTGCGCCGCATCGCCCTGATCGTGGCGGTGGCCACGGCCCTCAGCAAGGTGGCGGGCTTGGTGCGTCAGCAGGTGATCGCCGCTGCCTTCGGCGTGGGCATCGCGTACGACGCCTACAACTACGCCTATGTGCTGCCCGGCTTTTTGCTGATTCTGTTGGGGGGGATCAATGGGCCCTTCCACAGCGCCATGGTGAGCGTGCTCGCCCGCCGCCCCCGGGAGGAAGGGGCCCACGTGCTCGCCGCGATCAACACCCTGGTGGGCGCGGCGCTGATCGGCGTCACCGTGCTGTTGTTCCTGGCCGCCGATCCGCTGATCGATCTGGTGGGTCCGGGCCTCGATGCCGAGCGCCACGCCATTGCTGTGCTCCAACTGCGTTGGATGGCGCCGATGGCCCTGTTCGCTGGTCTGATCGGCCTGGGCTTTGGCGCCCTGAATGCGGCCGATGAATTCTGGCTGCCCTCGGTGAGTCCCCTGCTGTCCAGCGTGGCCGTGATCGCTGGCCTGGGCATTCTCTGGGCCCATCTGGGCTCGGCGATCGCCCTGCCCCAATACGCGGTGGTGGGTGGAGCCGTGCTGGCCGGCACCACCCTGCTGGGGGCGGTGTTCCAGTGGTTGATTCAGCTGCCGGCCCTGGCCAAGCAGGGGCTGCACAAATTCCAGCTGGTGTGGGATTGGAAGCACCCCGGGGTGCAGGAGGTGCTGCAGGTGATGGGCCCGGCCACCCTCTCCTCGGGGATGCTGCAGATCAACGTGTTCACGGATCTGTTCTTCGCCTCCGGAATTGTGGGGGCGGCCGCTGGTCTGGGCTACGCCAACCTGCTGGTGCAGACCCCCCTGGGCCTGCTCTCCAATGCCCTGCTGGTGCCGTTGCTGCCGGTGTTCGCACGGCTCACGGCGCCGGCGGATCGGCCCGAGCTCGTGGGCCGGATCCGCCAGGGCCTGATGCTCTCCAGCGCCTCGATGCTGCCGCTGGGGGCCCTGCTGGTGGGCCTGGCCGGCCCGATCGTGGCGCTGGTGTACGAGCGCGGGGCCTTCAATGCCAGTGCCGCGGCCCTGGTGGGGGGGCTGCTGATGGCCTACGGCGTGGGCATGCCCGCCTATCTCGGCCGTGATGTGCTGGTGCGGGTGTTCTACGCCCTGGGCGATGGCACCACGCCCTTTCGCTTCTCGATGGCCGGCATTGGCCTGAATGTGATCTTCGATTGGCTGCTGGTGGGCGGCCCCACTCCCTGGGGGCTGCAGGTGCCGGCCCTCAATTTCGGAGCGCCCGGCCTCGTGCTGGCCACGGTGGCGGTGAATGTGATCACCTGCCTGGGCCTGCTCCTGGCTCTGCAACGGCGCCTGGGTGGCCTGCCGCTGCGGGTGTGGGGCCGCGACACCCTGCTGTTGCTGGGGGCCGCGGTACTGGCCGGCTTGGTGGCCTGGGGGCTGTCTGAGGGCATTGGCTGGCCGTCCCACCTCTGGGGCCTGCTGATCCAGTGCGGCTTCTGCAGTGGGGTGGGCCTCTTGGTGTACGGGCTGTTGGCCAGCTGGGCCGGCGTGCCCGAGGCCCGTGAACTCAGCCGCCAGTTGCGCCAGAAGTTGCCGGGGCTGGGCTGAGCTTGGCGCTCGGCCCGCTGCCCGGGCTCAGAGTTCCACGACCCGCTCCTCGCGCACCTGCACCGGGATCTCCAGATGGCTGCGGCCCACCATGGCCGGGCCATCCACCGAGAAGATGCGCGCTTCGATGCCGAAGTCGCGGAAGGCATTCTCCAGTTCCTGGATCAGCGCTTTTTCCACCTGGGCTTCAGCATCCACCACCTTGCCGATCAGTCGGCTGCCGAGGCGGCCAATGCGCTGGCGCACCACCTCGCGGGCGTTGGTGACCTCGATGACCAGCACAGGGCCGCGGCGGGAGGCGCAACCCTATCCGCCCCGCCGTGGCCCGACAAGGCTCAGCAGCGGCTGGCCAGCAGATCTTCGAGATCCTGTAACTGGCCGGGGGGCACCAGCCGGGCCAGGGGCAGCTTGCTGCTGCCGCCGCCGATGGGCACCTGCACGGCCTCCAGGGCCTGTCGGGCGCACACCCCAGGCCCCTGATCCAGCCGGGCGGCGCATTCGATCGCCAGGGTTTCGGCCAGGCCGGCGTCGCCCAGATACAGATGCCAGCCGCCGATCTGGATGTAGAGGCGGTCCGCCAGCTCCAGCTGCAGGTCGCGGATCTCGGCTGGAGAGAGGGCCATGGCGGCGGCTTCAGAGGCTCCCGTTCACGATGGCCCGGCCGATGTGGATTCGGCACTGGCCCTGGGCCGCTGCACCACCACGCTCACCAGTTGGGCCAGCAGCAGAAGCGCCCAGATCTCCGTGAGCCAGGCCAGATGGCTCCAGGGATGGCGGATGCCCTGAACGAACCAGAGGCCGCTGTTCACGGCGGCGAAGATCCCCCCGTGCAGCACCACATTCACGATGCGCTCGAAGTGGCGGTAGGTGGGGTCGTCGGGGTTGGCGGGCCCGTACCAGCGGATCGGCATGAGGGGAGAAGCCGCAGGGCGCGGCGGGGGTTGTCTTGATTGTGACGGCCCTGCTCCAGCCGTGGCCTGTGGGGCCCAGTTGACGGCCGGGCCCCCGATGTGGGCACAATGTCAGGGCAGGCACAGGCGCTTGTAGCTCAGCGGATTAGAGCATCTGACTACGGATCAGAGGGTCGGGAGTTCGAATCTCTCCAGGCGCGCCTGAAACCAAAGCCGCCCTCCGGGGCGGTTTTTTTGTGCTTGCAGGCCAAGTCGTGGCTGTTGTCGGTTTCTTACGATCGACCCATCTTGCGCGGGTTTCATGGCGGCTTCCAGCGGTGCAGCGATCAACACCTCTCTGGCCAGCGGTGATCCCGCCATTGCGGCCCTGATCAACAAGGAGCTGGATCGCCAGGAAACGCACCTGGAGCTGATCGCCTCCGAGAACTTCGCCTCCCGGGCCGTGATGGAGGCCCAGGGCTCGGTGCTCACCAACAAGTACGCCGAGGGTCTGCCGGCCAAGCGCTACTACGGCGGCTGCGAGCACGTGGACGCCATCGAGGAACTGGCGATTGAGCGGGCCAAGCAGTTGTTTGGTGCCGCCTGGGCCAACGTGCAGCCCCACAGCGGCGCCCAGGCCAATTTCGCGGTGTTCCTGGCGCTGTTGCAGCCTGGCGACACGATCCTGGGCATGGACCTCAGCCACGGCGGCCACCTCACCCATGGCTCCCCGGTGAACGTGAGCGGCAAGTGGTTCAAGGCCGTCCACTACGGCGTGGACCCCGACACCCAGCAGCTCAACTTCGACACCATCCGCCAGCTGGCCCTGGAGCACAAGCCCAAGCTGATCGTGTGCGGCTATTCCGCCTATCCCCGCACCATTGATTTCCAGGCCTTCCGTGCCATCGCCGATGAGGTGGGTGCCTATTTGCTGGCGGATATGGCCCACATCGCCGGTCTGGTGGCGGCGGGCGTGCACCCCAGCCCGGTGCCCCATTGCGACGTGGTGACCACCACCACCCACAAGACCCTGCGGGGCCCCCGCGGCGGCCTGATCCTCTGCCGCGATGCCGAGTTCGGCAAGCAGTTCGACAAGGCCGTGTTCCCTGGCAGCCAGGGCGGCCCCTTGGAGCACGTGATCGCAGCCAAGGCCGTGGCCTTCGGCGAGGCCCTGCAGCCCAGCTTCCAGGCCTACAGCCAGCAGGTGGTGGCCAACGCCCAGGCCCTCGCCGAGCGCATCCAGGAGCGCGGCATCGCTGTGGTGAGCGGCGGCACCGACAACCACATCGTGCTGCTGGATCTGCGCGGCATTGGCATGACCGGCAAGGTGGCCGACTTGCTGGTGAGTGATGTGCACATCACCGCCAACAAGAACACGGTGCCCTTCGATCCCCAGTCGCCCTTCGTGACCAGCGGCCTGCGCCTGGGCACTGCCGCCTGCACCACCCGTGGTTTTGACGAGGCTGCCTTCCGCGAGGTGGCCGATGTGATCGCCGATCGCCTGCTCAACCCGGAGGACGCTGGCATCGAACAGCGCTGCCGCGAGCGGGTCGCGGCTCTGTGCGCCCGCTTCCCCCTGTATTCCACTGAGCGTCAGCTGCAGCCTGCGTAACCGCTCGAATGGCTGGCCCTGCTTAAGCTTTCGCCCACCGGGCCAGCTCCGGCGTTCTCCCCGATCCATGCAGCGCTTGTGACGATCTCCAGCAGGCCAGACCTCGCTGCGGTGCTGGTCTTTGCTGCAGCTGCACTGCTCACCGCCTTGATCGTGCCGCTGGTGCGCCGGGCCGGATTGCGCTGGGGGCTCACCGACCAGCCCGATGCCCGCAAGCAGCACACCACGCCGATGGTGCGGCTGGGTGGGGTGGGCATCGTGGCGGGCTTTGTGCTGGCGCTGTTGGTGATCTGGTGGCTGGGGGGATTTGCCGGCCTGGCGCCTGAAAAAGACCAGCTGATCTGGACCACCCTGGCCGGAGCCCTCTGCTTTTTCGTGATCGGCCTGGCCGACGATCTGTTCGCGTTACCGCCGCTGCCACGGCTGGCCGGCCAGGTGGCGGTGGCGATGGCGGTCTGGAGTCAGGGTGTGCGGATCGGTGCCATTGATCTGCCCTTCGCCCTGTTCGGTGGCCAGCCCGGCGCCCTGTCCCTGCCCGATGGGCTCAGTTTGCTGGCCACGGTGATCTGGTTGGTGGGCATCACCAATGCCATCAACTGGCTGGATGGCCTCGATGGCCTGGCCGCCGGCGTGAGTGGCATTGCGGCGGTGGGCTTGCTGTCGGTGAGCTACAGCCTCAACCAGCCGGCGCCAGGGCTGCTGGCCGCCGCCCTGGCGGGCAGTTGCCTGGGCTTTCTGCGCCATAACTTCAACCCCGCCCGCATCTTCATGGGCGATGGCGGCTCCTATTTTTTGGGCTTCGCCCTGGCCGCCATCAGCATCGTGGGGCCCGCCAAGGGCCTCACCAGCGTGAGCCTGTTGCTGCCCCTGCTGATCCTGTCGCTGCCCTTGGCCGACATGTCGGCGGTGATCATGGGCCGGGTGAGTGAGGGCCATTCGCCCTTCTATCCCGACCGCCGCCACCTGCACCATCGCCTGCTGCGGGCCGGCTTCAGCCATCGCCGCACGGTGGTGCTGATCTACGCCTTCACCCAGTGGCTGGCGGCCCTGGCGCTGGTGCTGGCCAATGCTGAGCTGCGTTTCCTGTGGCTGGCCCTGGCCACGGCGGTGCTGATCTGCGTGGTGATTGCCTGTCGCCGCAGCCTCACGCGTGAGCAGGCCCTGGAGCTGCCTGGCGATGGCGGCTGAACTCCTGTGCATCGGCACTGAGCTGCTGCTCGGCAACATCACCAACGGCAATGCCCGCTGGTTGGCGGAGCAGCTGGCGGCCCTGGGCATTCCCCATCACCGCCAGGCGGTGGTGGGGGACAACCGCGAGCGCCTGATGGCGGAGGTGCGGGAAGCCTCGGGCCGTTGCCGGGTGCTGATCACCACCGGTGGCCTGGGCCCCACGCCCGACGATCTCACCACGGAAGCCATCGCTGCCGCCTTCGACACGCCGCTGGTGGAGCACTCCGAGATCTGGCGCGACATCCAGGCCCGCCTTGGTGCCCGGGGTCGGGTGTGCTCCGCCAGCAATCGCAAGCAGGCCTTCCTGCCCCAAGGGGCCGAGGTGTTGCCCAATCCCACCGGCACCGCTCCCGGGATGATCTGGACCCCCGTGCCGGGCTTCACCGTGCTCACCTTCCCGGGGGTGCCCAGCGAGATGCGGGCCATGTGGGCTGCCACTGCTGCTCCCTGGTTACGCGAGGCCGGTCTGGCTGAGGGGGTGTTCGCCAGCCGCATGCTGCGTTTCTGGGGCGTGTCGGAATCGGCCCTGGCCGAGCAGATGGCCGATCTGCTGGCCCTGGAGAACCCCACCGTGGCGCCCTATGCCGGTGCCGGTGAGGTGAAGCTGCG
>CANHMF010000048.1 GCA_947461705.1 Synechococcaceae cyanobacterium | reverse complement strand
TCCTTGGAGACGCGGTAGAGGGTCATCTTGATGGCCAGTACCGAGGCGTCGTCGGCGGCCTGGTTGATGAACTCCTCCACGGAGGTGGCGAACAGATCGAAGGGGTGATGCAGCAGCACGTCACCCCGGCGCAGCACCGAGAAGATGCTTTCGAATGTGTTGGGATTCAGTGAACCGTCTTCCAGCAGGCTTTGCTGTGCTCGTCTGAGGGGCTTAGGCGTCACGCCTTGCCATGGTGTGTCTTTCAGATCTGGTACGGGTAGCCGCAGCAGTTCCATCACATCTCCCGCCGCTAGCAGGCCCTTCACTGGATAGAGGTCTGCTGGTGTCAGATTCATCCTGTGCATCAGTTCCAATGCCATGCCCTGGGGCATGCTCTGATCAATTTCCAGTCGCACCACCTCGCCGCCGCTGCGCCTTTTCTGTAACCCTTCCTGCAGGGCTTCCAGGAGATCATCGGCATCCTGCTCCCGCAGTTCCAGGTCGGCATCCCTTGTGACCCGGAACAGGTGACAGGCGTGGATGTTCTTGCCCGGAAATAGTCGGCCCAGGTTGACCGCGATCAGCTGTTCTTGTGGAATCAGGATCGCGACAGGTTCTGGCTGGCGTCCACCGTGTAACTCGGTGGGCAGCTGTACAAATCGCGGGTAACTCCTTGTGGGCACCTTGATCCGCGCCAGTTGCTGCTGCGAACTCCCTGGTTCGCTGATCAGGGCGACGATATTCAGGCTGAGGTTGCTGATGAACGGCCATGGCTCGTTCTGTCCGATTGGCCTTGGAGACAGGATCGGACTGATGCGTGTCAGGAAGTAGCTCTGCACCCAGTCTTTCTGTCGCCGAGAGAGATCGTTGTAGTCGAGTAGCAGGACTCCCTGGTTGGCGAGCTCGGGCTGTAGTTGTTGCTGAAGATGGTGCTGTTGCTGCTCCAATAGTGGCAGCAGCTTGGTGTGGATGGCGCTGAGCTGACTTAGAGCCGTAAGCCCATCATCGCTTTGGCACTCCAGGCCAGCCTCAACCTGCGACTTCAGAGAGGCGACGCGCACCATGAAGAATTCGTCGAGGTTGTTGCTGAAAATGGCGCTGA
Source organism: Synechococcaceae cyanobacterium (assembly GCA_947461705.1). Classification (GTDB taxonomy): domain Bacteria; phylum Cyanobacteriota; class Cyanobacteriia; order PCC-6307; family Cyanobiaceae; genus Vulcanococcus. Next base: position 13,881 of record CANHMF010000048.1, on the reverse strand, counting down.
ACTTGGCTTGCTCCAGCAGTTTTGTTGCCTGATCGCTTGCCAGCTCCAGTACCCTCTGGTTGAACCTGATCCAGCTCAGCTCCCGATTGATCGTGGGGTTATTCATGGTGGCTTTGCCTCGCTTGGGCTGCCCGCATCAGCGTCGCGTCGCGGTCCAGTCTTCAAACCAGCCCCGATTTCGTAGCCAGATCGTCTGGATTGTGGCGATCATTCCCATCAGCAGCAGAGATGCCACGTAGCCATAATGCCAATTCAGCTCTGGCATGTTTTCGAAATTCATGCCGTAAATGCCGGCGATGAATGTTAGTGGAGCAAAGATTGTTGATACAATGGTGAGGGTTTTCATCACCTGGTTCATGCGGTTCCCAGTGCTCGCCATGTGGGCTTCTGTCACTGCATCGCACTGATGGCGCAGAATTTCGCAACTTTCAAAGATCTGCTCAACATTCTGGGCCATTTCCCTGAAACCCTGTAGCCCCTCGGGGCCCATCACGGGTTGGTTTTGGCGAAGGAAGAGCAAGGTCTGATGGCGTAACGGCCACAGCTGCTGGCGTATCCGCCGCAGATTGTTGCGTAGCTGGTAAGCCTTTCCCAGGATTCTCGGTTTTGGATCCCGGAGGGCGGCTTCCTCCAGGTCGTCCAGGCGGTTGGCCATTTGCTCCAGCATGGGAAAAATCCCATCCAGTAGGTTGTCCACCATGTAATGCAAGAGGTCATCGAGATCCTCTCCGGCTGCTGCAGGTTTTTTGTTCTGCAGCCACTGCAGCAAGGAGTCAAAAGAGGCTTGGCCTGGTGCTTCCTCGATCGAGATCAGTAGGTTGCGCATCAGCACCATGCTCACTTGGTCACTTTCCAGTTCCAGTGGGTCTCGCGAAAAGCGCAGCCTGTGCAGAACCACGGCAATCACCTCGCCCAGGGAATCCACCCGGGTGGCCTGGGGTGTTTCCAACAGCAGGGGTTGAAACGCTTCAGGCACCTCCAGGGTGTTCAGCTGTGCCTGGGTCGCATGGGGTTGGCCCATGCCAGTCAGCCGTACCCAGAGGGGTAGGCCCATGGCCTTGAGCGTCTCCAGTTCCGCCAACGTGCTGACGTGCCTTTCTTCCACGCCACTGGGCAACAACAGCACCACCCTGCAGGTGCTTGCTGCGCGACCGCCAGCCAGGTAGAGGGCCGTTGGCATGGTTCCGGGCCGCTCTTCGAGGCGCCTGGATTCCAGCGAGCCTGGCGTTGGCCTCAGCATGGCGAGCCCTTACACAAGCACTGTCTGCTGGGGACCGTAGCCATGGGGTATCCCCAGGCTGCGGTGGGCCAAGCCACCAGCCCGTTGTGTCGTGCCCGACAGCATTTCGTCACGGACTGCTGTGGACTGCACTCCTGTTCGCGGCAGATGTGGTGGCGTCGTTTCGCAGCTGGTTCACACCTGTGGCCTCTTGTCTGGCGATTCAGTTCTTGTTTGTGGCCTGCCTTCATTGGTTGCCTGTGCAATCCCTGTCTTCGCAATCTCCTGAAGCCAGCCCTGCCGCGTCGCACTGATCGGTGCCCCAGGAGATTCACCGTCGATCAGTCCGGCAGGCTTGTTGTTTCGAGGTCTGGTGCTGCTACGGCCTGGGCAAGTGCGGCCATCATGGTGTGATAGAAGCTGCTGTATTCGTGCCTGCCCATCAGGCAGGCCTGCATGGGTTCGTGTAGCAAGCCGGCTTGGAATACGCCAAACAACATCAAGGCTTCCCGTTGCGATAGGCAGATCAGGTGATCCCCCTGGATCTGGGTGAGCTTCACGCAAACTTCAACACTTCGCTGCAACCTAGCAGCACTCATACCCCCTTGATGCTCATAACCTGCCGTTAACTCTTCGCGCTTCTGATCGTTCACAGTGGGTGAAGGGTTTCTCCCCCCTGCACCATGGACACCCTGCCCACCTGCGGACACTTTGCGGCGGAGCAGCTGCAGCGGCATCTGCGTTCGCTTGTTGGCCTTCAGGTGGATGTGCTCGCTGATCGTGATCCGGAGCCTCTCCACCAGATGCGGGTGCGCTTTCGTCGTGTGCGCAGCACCCTCAGCCAATTTGCGCCGGCCCTCGTGCTCCCCGAGCGGCTCGACGACGCCCGCATCGCCAGGATCGGACGCCGGCTTGGCACCGCCAGGGATCTGGATGTGCTGCGTGCACGCCTGCAGGATGCGCTGCTGCCCCTGCTGCCCGAGCGGGAGGCCCTCGTGCTCAAGCCGGTTTTCAAGCAGTTGCGCCGCGAGCGCAAGCTCGCCTTTGTTGACCTGCAGGACACCCTGCAAGGGCGTCGCTATCTACGGCTGCTGGCGGATCTTCAGGGTTGGCTGAGGCAGCCCCGATTCACGTCCTTGGGGGAGGAGTTGCTCCTCGACTGGTGGCCCCATTGGAAGTTGTCGCTCGCTTCTGATCTCCTCGCCCATCCCGGATGGCGCGTGATCGATCCCCACGACCTGCAAGGCCTGGAGGCCGTGCATCACTTGCGCAAACGGCTGAAGACACTCCGTTACGGCCTGGCCAACCTGCAACCACTGTCGCCCGATCGCCTCGATCCCTGGTTGGCTCGCCTCAAGGCCATGCAAGAGCGCCTAGGCGATCTCAACGACCTCCATGTGCTGCAGCTTGCCCTTGCCCACCAGCTGGAGGCCGAGGTCGATGCGGTGGTGCCCACCCTTTGCAGTCTGATGGCCGAATCCCGTGCCAAGGCTTGGGGGCACTGGCTTGAGCTCTCCGCTGATCTGCGTACCCCCCACGGTCGCAGCCACTTTTATTCGATGTTGGTGAGCGCGTTGGGGTGAAGCCGGGTCCGATGGCTGTCAAGTGCCCCCAACACCGTGGACCCGCCCCAAGGCCCCATAAGGTGCCAGCCCCAGTGGCCCAGCACCAGCGTTGTCGATTGTTCAGGCCTGTGGGCCCGTTGCCCTGCCCCTGTTGCTGGTATCGATCGTGGTGGCCACGGTGCTATTCGATCGCTGCTTGTTCTGGTGGCTGTGGTGGCGCCAGCCAGAGCAGCGTCTTCGCGGCAGCCGCCAGTCTCTGAGGGACTGCTCCACGAGCCCTGAGCGCCACCTGCAGCTTCGCCGCCTCAAGCACGCCATGGCGCAGGGCGAGCCGTTTCTTCAGGCCGCTGTGTTGGTGGCGCCGATGTTGGGGCTGCTCGGAACGGTTCTTGGCCTGATGAACGTGTTGCGCTCCCTCGGCCCCCAGCTGCTGTTGCCCTCCTCCACCCCCTTGGTGGGCTACGGAGATGTCCTGGTGAGCACGGTTCTGGGGCTGCAGCTTGCCCTGGTGGCTCTGGTGGCCGGGCAGGTCAACCGCGGTTTGCGGCAATGGCAGCTGCAGAGCCTCGAGTGGCTCGTGCAGGAGCTGGATCTGCACCCATGACCGACGGGACGCATGCGCTTGTGCCCAGCCTTGCTGCGGCACTCTTGGTCCTCACCGCCGTGGCCGCCCTGCCTGGGTTGCTGGCCGGTGCTCCCGAGCCCACGCTGCGCCGTCCCCTGGCCTCGGCCACGGCCCTTGTGCTGGTGTTGGCCAAAAGCAGTAGCGGTGTCTGGTATGCCAACGGCACCGCAGTGCCCCAATCTGAGTTGGCCCGTCGTCTGCGTCAGCAGGGCCCAACCTTTCGCATCCGCTTTCTGGCCTCACCTGGCCTCACCACGGCCCAGGTGAGTGAGGCGTTGGTCTGGCTGCGCCGCCAGAGCCGCACCTCCGTGCAGTTGGAGCTGGCCAATCAGGGATGAGAACGTCATGGTTACCAGCTCTTGCCTATGGCGGCTGCGGCGCCACTGCCGCTGGTCTGGCTCTGGCCCTGTTGCTGTTGCCCCAGCAGCTGGCCCTGCGGCCGATGCAGCAGGGCGTGCTCCATCTCCAGGTGCATGCCGACGGCAGCCTGCGCCTCTGGAACCAGCCCGTCAGTGAGCGCCAGCTGCCGGCTCTGCTCCGCAAGGCCTCAGTGCGCCCGGGCTGGCAGCGGCTGCGGCTGGTTCCCGACCCCGGGGCCCCCTGGGGTCAGGTGCTGCGCCTGATCGACCAACTCGACGACCGAGGTCTTCCGCTTGAACTTCAACTCCCTCCGGCCTGAGTTGCTGCTGGCCCTGGCTCTCAACGGCGTCTGGCTGGCGTTGGTGGGATTGCCCCTGCGCCCGGAGCCGCCTCGCGCCACCGCCACCGCTGCCGATGCACCGCAGTTGTTGCGGCTGAGTCGCAAGCTGTTGGCCCAGGAGGATGCCCAGCGCCGCTCCCTGCCAACGATCGCGGGCCTGGATGCCTTGCCACCGCCGCCCCCGCCGGAGCTGCTCAGCCCCTCCCCGCGCCCTGTTCTGGCCCCTGCCCCTGGCTGGGTCTGGTCGACGGCGGACAACGACCTCCCCAAGGAGCCGGCTCAGGCCCTGGACATGTCCCAGGCCTGGATACCCGGCAGCGGCACGGCCGTGCCGGATGCCAGTGCCGCGTCCTTGGAAATCCGCCGGCGGCAGCTGTGGCTCACCCCTGGCCAGGCGCAGCAGCTGCAGGCCCTGTGGCAGCGCAGCTCCTCGTTGCCTGCACCGTTTGAGGGCCTGCCCGCTGGCACCAGCGCGCGGCGCTTGCCTGTCCCTGGCTGGGCTCCCCTGGGCTTGGCCAGGCCCCATGGTTTTTCTCTGGTGCTGCCCGATGCGGTGGTGCTGTTCTGGCGCCAAGGCCAGCAGGTATGGCTGCTGCGCAGCCCCCTCAACCGTCCTGCTGGTACGGCCTAACCGAACCTTAATGAGACGACTACCAGTGCTTTGCCTGGTGTCCGGTCGTGCTCCATACAGTTCCGGGGCATCCGCCGCACAGTGGCTTCCATGGTGTTCACGCCGTCCCGTGAGTGGTCCTGTCGGGTTGTTCTGGAGGACACGTACCAGAAGCGCGATCTGGTGCATCTCGGTGCCGGTAGTGCTGTGCCCCTGCTGCGCAACCACCTGTGGCTGGTGGTGCGCGGCATGGTGAAGCTCACCTGCATCACCGAACACGGCGACGATCTGGTGCTGGGTCTGGCTGGTGCCAACGAGCCCTTTGGCGAGCCCCTCACCAATGTGGACCTCTATGAGGCCACCACCCTGTGCGATACCGACCTGCTCTGCCTGTCGATGGATGAGGTGGAGTCCACACCGCACCTGGCCATGGCGCTGGTACGGGCCATGGCGAGCCGCATGCGCCAGTCGGAGGCCCTGATTTCCCTGTTGGGTTTGCGCCGGGTGGAGGAGCGGGTACGGGGCTTTCTGGAGTTGCTGGCTGAGGAGTATGGACAGCCCTGTGACCAGGGACTCCGCCTGAATCTGCGCTTCACCCACCAGGAGATCGCCAGTGCCCTGAGCACCACCCGCGTCACGGTGACGCGGGTGCTCGGGATGCTGCGGGATGAGGGCTGGCTGCAGCTGGACGACCAGCGCCAACTGGTGGTGAGCCATCTGCCCCGGGCCTAGGCCCGCGGCAGCAGCAGGTCCAGCACGGCTCCGCCCTCGGGATGGTTGCTAGCCCGCACCATGCCCCCGTGGCACAAGGCGATCTGCTGCACGATCGAGAGGCCCAGCCCACTGCCGGTGCGGGGCCCCTTCGCCCGGGCTGGATCCCCGCGGTAGAAGCGTTGGAACAGGCGTTCCTGGTCCGTATCACTGAGACCGGGGCCCTGGTCGCGCACGCTGATCTGGCACCAGCGGTCGCGGTAGTGGATGCTCACCGTGATGGCACTGCCATCCGGGCTGTAGCGCAGAGCATTGTCGAGCAGGTTGAGCAGTGCCTGGTGCAACCGTGCCGCATCCACCGCTGCGAGCCGTGAGGCCTCGCGTCCAGGGCTCACCCGCAGGCCCACGCTGCGCACCCTGGCCAGGGGTTCGAGGGTGGTCCACACGTTGCCGATCACGTCGCGTGGGTCGATCGCCCCGCTGCCACGACTTCCCCCCATCGGTGTGTTCTCCAGCCGCGACAGATCCAGCAGGTCGCTCACGAGCAGCTGCAGTCGCCCCAGTTCCTTCTGGAGCCGTCCCACCAGCACCATCTGCTGTCCCTCGGATCGGTCCGCCAGGCTTTCGCTCACCAGCATCAGGGCGGTGATGGGTGTTTTCAATTCATGGGCCACATCGCTCACCCATTGCTCCTGCCGCTCCAGCAGGGTCTGCAGGGGATCGACGCCCTGTAACAACACCCCCACCCAGCCATCGCTGCCAGCCAGCACCCGCAACTCCAGCGTGTCGCCCCCCACCGGCCAGTAGCCCCGCTGGGGCGTGCCCTTCTCCCGGGCCAGATCGATCAGATGCTCCACCTCATCACTGGGCTGCAGCAGCGCGATGGACTGTCCCTGCAGGGCCAGGCCTTGTTGCACCCCCAGCAGTTTCTCGGCCCTGGGATTGATGCTGGCGATGGTCTGATCCGGGGCGATCACCAGCCAGCCCTGGGGTGCATCGTCCATCCAGCGGCGCAACTGTTCAGCCGGTAACGCCGCGGGTGCCGTTCTGGCCAGCGCCCGGCGCCGTTGCCTCTGGGTTCGCTGCTGATGCCGGCCGTGCCCGAGCCAGCCCAGTACCCCCCCGGCGGCCATGGCCAGCAGCAGGGATAGGGGGGCACCGTTGGTCATGGTCTCAGCCGAACCGGTAGCCGAAGCCACGCACCGTCACGAGGTGCACCGGATTGGAAGGGTCGAGCTCGATCTTCTCCCGCAACCAGCGGATGTGCACGTCCACGGTTTTGCTGTCGCCGATGTAGTCGATGCCCCACACCGCCTCGATCAGCTGCTCCCGGCTCCATACCCTTTTGGGCTGCTGCAGAAACAGCTCCAGCAGCTTGTACTCCTTGGGCGAGAGCTTGAGCTCCTCCTCACCTCGGGTTACGCGGCATTCACCGCTGAACAGCTCAAGGTCGGCGTGGCGAAGCACTTGGTGGCGCTGTTCGGCCTGGGCCTGCTCCTGGCTGCGGTTGCGGCGCAGTAGCGCACGGCAGCGCGCCACCAGTTCCCGCATGCCGAAGGGCTTGATCAGATAGTCATCGGCACCCACCTCGAGGCCCAACACCCGATCGGTTTCGGTGTCCCGGGCGCTCACCACCAGGATCAGCGGCGGATTGGGCTCCTGGCGCAGCTGGCGGCAGAGATCCAGGCCATTCATGCCCGGCAGCATCAGGTCCATCACCACCAGATCAAAGCGCTCACGTCGGAGCAGATCCCAGGCGCTCTGGCCATTGGTGGCAGCCGTTACCGCGAAGCCCTCCAGCTCCATGGCCTCGCTCACGGTGTCGCGGATGGTGTCGTCGTCCTCCACCACCAACAAGCGCGCGCCGGAGGGGGGAGAAGGCACCTTGCTCATGCGGTGATTCTGGAGTGGGCCACTGGTATCGCGGGATACGTGGTGCAAGGCCAGCCCGCTTTGGCGCTGAGCTGGCCCGGTACCGGGTTCAGTAGCCGTTGCAGCCCTGCACCGAGATGCGGTAGCTGAAACCCAGGGCATTCGGATCGTTGCTGGCGCCCACCTTGAAGTTCATCTGGCTGGCCTGCTTGCCGGCCACGGCAGGGAAGGGGCCAAACATTCTGCCGGTGCCGATGGGGGGATTCATCAGCTCGTTCACCACCTGCAGGTTGGTGCCATCGCTGAATTTCATGTACGCCTGCACCGGATACTGGGCGTTGGGATCGGAACTGTTGGCGGTGAAGAAGAACTTGTAGGTGCTGTAGGGCTGGTTCACGATGAAATCCGTGTTCCAGTTGGGCTTGGAGAACGGCATCACCTTGCCGGCACCCACCGATTTGGCCACGATCGGGGTGCTTCCGTTGCCGCCGATGGGCTGCAGGAAGGTGCACTGCTGGGCGGCCAAGCTCGCTCCAGGGGCCACGATCAGGCCGGCACAGGCGGTGGCCAGGGCAACAAGACGGCGCATTGCGGGATCAAATGCAACAGGAGCTGCAGGTTAGGCCCGTTGGGGTGCTTGGCCCTTTGCAGTCGTTACCTGGGTTGTTTGTTCAACCGTCGTTGTCCAGCTGGCATTGGATCAGGCTGGGGTCCGTGAGCCGCTCGAGCACCCGCTGCAGATCCACGGGCGAAAGCTCGCCGTCGTGGCCCCACTTGAGGCTGGTGCTGGAGGCCCCAGCCTGGTCAGAGCTGGAATGGAACGAGGAGGTGGCGTCTGGGCTCATGCCGCGGTCTGCATGTCCTGATTCCAACACTAAGACAGCGGCAGAGGCCTGTCAGTTGTTAGCCGAATCGGAGATCAGGCCGCCAGTAGCTCCGGCTCCCGGTAGGGAATGAAGTTGGCTTTGCGGGTGCCGCAAATTGGGCAGCTCCAGTCGTCCGGGATGGCCTCGAACGGGGTGCCCGCCGCGATGCCCGAGTCCGGGTCGCCGGCCGCAGGGTCGTAAATCATCGAGCACACCCTGCAGATCCATTGGCCGGGCACGGGCTCAGGGGCTTCGCCGGCAACGCCTTTGCCTTGGAGGGCCTGCAGGGCAACGGTGTAGCGATCGGCATGGTGGTGCTCAATTGGGGTGAGCAGTCCGAAGTTGTTGGCGGCGGTGCGGAAGAGGTCGGCGTGCTCTTTGGATTCTTCGATCTGGCCGTGGAACTCGGCAGCCGCGCCGTTGTCGCGATCGGCCTGGGCCTGGGCGGCGAACTCCGGGTACATCGTTGTGTACTCGTAGGTTTCGCCCTCGATGGCCAGCTCCAGGCAGCGGGCCAGCACCGCTTGCTTCTCGGCTTCGCTGAGGCCATCGGGATCCGCGACCACCAACTCCGGGTGCAGCAGGCGGAAGTGGGCGAAGGCGTGCTCGGTTTCCTGGTGGGCTGTGTCGCGGAACAGGCGGGCCAGTTCTGTGTTGCCGAGCTGCTTGGCCACGTCCGCAAAGAAGAGGTATTTGCGATTCGCCATGCTCTCGCCGCCGAAGGCGGCCTCGAGGTTGGCGCTGGTGCTGGGCTTGGACAGATCCATGGGGTCTGCAGCGGCAATTCAGGCAGTATAGCCTAAGTCGGAGTGAGTACGACTTAGGCGGTGGGGTTTGGTTGGCTGGGTTGCGAGCGGGCGGGGCCGTAGCCGCCCGGGGGATGCCTTCTCTGGCTTTGGTTGTTAAATCAGGAATGAGGACCGCTGCAGCAGTAGGCCATGGGCCATCACCAGGTGTTGATCGTTGGCGGCGGAGCCGCGGGTATCACCGTGGCCGCCCGGCTCAAGCGGCTGCGCCCTGGCCTGGATGTGGCCCTGCTGGAGCCCTCCAGCGATCACTACTACCAACCCGGCTGGACCTTGGTGGGTGCCGGGGTGTTCAGCCTCGAGCAGACCCGCCGCCCTGAGGCCAGCCTGGTTCCCGATGGCGTCACCTGGATTCGCGAGGGCGCTGCCGGTTTTGATCCGGCTCAGAACAGTCTCACCACCACGGCGGGCCAGGTGCTCAGCTACGACGCCCTGGTGGTGGCCACCGGCATGAAGCTCTGCTGGGACGCCATCAAGGGTTTGCCTGAAGCCCTGGGTGAGGGCGGCGTGTGCAGCAACTACTCCAAGGATCACGCGGCCTACACCTGGGAGGCGATCCAGAACTTCCAGGGCGGCAATGCGGTGTTCACCTGCCCGCCCATGCCCATCAAGTGCCCGGGTGCCCCCCAGAAGATCGCCTACCTGGCCGATGACGCCATCAAGCGGGACCCTGCTCTGGCCGCCCGCAGCACGGTGATCTATGCCACGGCGACCCCTGGCATTTTTGGTGTGCCCACCTATGCCGCTCCCCTGCGGGAGGTGGTGGCCCGCAAGGGCATCGATGCCCGCTACAGCCATGTGCTCACCGAGGTGCGCGCCGCCAGTAAGGAGGCGGTGTTCACGGTGAAGAAGGAGGGGGAAGAGCCCCGCGAGGAGGTGATCCCCTATGCCCTCCTGCACGTGACCCCGCCGATGGCAGCACCCGACGTGGTGGCCCAGAGCCCCCTGGCGGCCCCCTCCGGCTTTGTGGAGGTGGATCAGTATTCGCTGCAGCATGCGCGCTTCGCCAACGTGTTCGCCATCGGCGATGTGAGCGGCATGCCCAACTCCAAGACGGCCGCCGCTGTGCGCGGCCAGGCGCCGGTGCTGGTGACCAACCTGCTGGCCCAGCTCGATGGCGGCCAGGGAAGCGGCTCCTATGACGGCTACAGCTGCTGCCCCCTGATCACCGGTTACGGCAAGACGATCATGGCCGAGTTCAATTACAAGCAGGAGCCGACCCCCTCTTTCCCCCTCGATCCAACGGTGGAGCGCTGGAGCATGTGGTGGGTGAAGGTGAACCTTTTGCCCTGGCTTTACTGGAACCGCATGCTCAAGGGCTCCGACCATGAGCGGCGCTTCATGCCCGGCTTGCCGGCTGCCCGCTAGGGCCCCACCACCGGCACCTGCGGCAAGAGCAAGAACGGCGCGTTCTGTGACGGCAGCCACACCAAGTGGAAGGCCGCTCTGGCAACTCAGCGAACCTGGTGGAAGTTCTGGGGCTGAGCCGTACCTGGGCTGAGCTGTCCCGAGCCGTTGTTGGGCGGCCCCACATCCGTTCCTTGCTGTTTCCCGCCATGGCCGATCTGTTCACGCCGCTGCGTCTCGGCTCTCTGGAGCTGCCCAACCGCATCTGGATGGCGCCCCTCACCCGCTGCCGCGCCGAGGAGGGCCACCTCCCGGGGCCACTGATGGCGGAGTACTACGGCCAGCGGGCCAGTGCCGGCCTGATCGTTGCCGAGGCCACGATGGTGCTGGAAGGCCATTCCTCCTTCTGGCATGAGCCCGGCATCTATAGCCAGGCGCAGATTGAGGGCTGGCGGCTCACCACCGAGGCGGTGCACCGCGCCGGTGGCCGCATCGTGCTGCAGCTCTGGCATGGCGGCCGCGCTTGCCATCCCCTGCTCAATGGGGGTGCCCAGCCGGTGGCACCCAGCCCGATCGCGATTACCGGCGATGAGGTGCACACCCCCGAGGGCAAAAAGCCCTATGTCGTGCCCCGCGAGCTGGGCGACGACGAACTGCCCGCCATTGTGGAGGGCTTCCGTCAGGCGGCCCGTGCTGCCACGGCCGCCGGTTTCGACGGGGTGGAACTCCACGGCGCCAACGGATACCTGCTGGATTCCTTCCTGCGCGATGGCAGCAACCACCGCAGCGGCCCCTATGGCGGCTCGCTTGAAAATCGGGCGCGGCTGCTGCTGGAGGTTCTCGAGGCGGTGGGCCAGGAAACCCCGCTGATGGGGCTGCGCCTCTCGCCCCTCAACGGCTACAACGCCATGGCGGATTCCGATCCGATCGGGTTGATCACCTGGTTGGGCCAGCGGCTCAACGATCTACCGCTGGCGTACTTGCACCTGATGCGCGCCGACCTGTTGCGCCAGCAACTGGGGGATGTGCTCACTCCGGCGCGCCAGCATTTCCGGGGCGTCTTGGTGGCCAACATGGGATATACGGAGCAGGAGGCCAACAACGCCATCAGCTCCGGGGCTCTGGATGCGGTGGCATTCGGCACCGCATTTCTGGCCAACCCCGACTTGCCGGAGCGCTTCCGCCGCGGGGCGCCCCTCCAGGCGCCGGATCCCGCCACGTTCTACAGCCCGGGCCCGGCGGGTTACACCGATTACCCGAGCCTGGAGCCTCAGCCATGACTGCCCCCACACCCACAGCCCCAACACCCACCGATGTGCTGGTGATCGCCGCCAGCAACGGCGCCAACCTGCAGCTGGCCGAACGCTTCGCCGCCGCTGCTCGCCAGCAGGGCCAGAGCGCTGCGGTGCTGGATCTCACCGCCATCGCGCTGCCGCTGTTCACGCCGCGGGCCCATGTCGCTGGCATTCCGCCGGCGCTGGCGGGGTTGCAGGCCCGTCTGGCCGCCGCCCCCCGCTGGGTGATCTGCGCGCCGGAATACAACGGCTCGATTCCACCCGTGCTCACCAGCGCCATCGCCTGGCTGTCGGTGAAGGGCGATGACTTCCGCGCCCTGTTCAACGGGCGGCCCATCGCCATCGCCACCCACTCCGGCGGCGGCGGCCACATTTTGATGGCTTCTCTGCGGCTGCAGCTAGCTCATCTCGGTGCCCACGTGGTTGGCCGCCAGCTGGTGAGCAACAGCACCCATCCCGCCAAAGATGACTCCATCGCCGATCTGATCACCCGGCTGCACCAGCTCCGAGCCGCGTAATCATGAACACCGCCACCCCTCCATCCGCCACCGCTTCTGGCCTGGTGTTTCGCCCGGCCGCCGAGCGCTTCCACAGCCAGCTCGACTGGCTGGACAGCTGGCATACCTTCTCCTTCTCGAACCACTACGACCCGGCCTGGATGGGCTTTGGCCCCCTGCGGGTGATCAACGACGACACGATTGCGCCCGGCCGGGGTTTTGGCATGCACCCCCACCGCGATATGGAGATCATCACGGTGATGGTGGAGGGCCAGCTCAATCACCGCGATTCGCTGGGCCACGCCGAGGTGTTGCGGGCCGGCGAAGTGCAACGCATGAGCGCCGGCACCGGCGTGGTGCACAGCGAGATCAACGAAGGCGATCAGGCCTGCCGGCTGCTCCAGATCTGGATCGAGCCCAGCAGCTCCGACATCACCCCGGCCTACGAGCAGAAGCCCTTTGCCATTGGTGCCGGCTGGACGCCGCTGCTGGATCCTGAGCAGGCCAATGGCGCCATGGCCATCCACCGGCCCATGCGCCTCTGGCGGGCCCAGCCCCAGGCGGGCGAACGGCTGGAATTGCCGCTCGCCGCTTCGGGGCGTCAGAGCTGGCTGCAGCTGATCGATGGTTCCTTGGCGCTGCAGGGAGCTGAGGCGGCCGAGGGCATGCCTGCCCACCTACATCGGGGCGATGGTCTTGGTTGGACGCCCGGCACGACTGCTCCCGTTGCCATTGCTGCTGCTGGTAGCGGCGCCGATCTGCTCCTGTTTGAGCTGGGCTGAGGCGCTCCAGCCCACCTGCAGATGTTGTGAAGGCGACGCCCCCTGCCCCTGCGCCTGCATCAGCCTTGGCCCATGGCTCACTGCTCTTCCCGCGTCTACCGGTTGCTGGATGGCCAGGGGTTGCCCCACCCTGAGCTCGATGACCTGTTCGAGTCGTTGGAGGCGGCCCAGGAGGCCGCTCTCCTCTGGTGTGAGGCCAAGGGGCTGATTCCCGATCTGGCCGATGCCTGCGTCATTCACAGCGTGGTGGCTCAGCAGTTCGGCATGGAGGTGAGCACCTTGAAGGGAGACTGGCGCACCCTGCGCCACGCCGGCCCTGCGGTGCAGGAGATGCCGCGGTTGCAACAGGCCTGATTCGTCCCCTCACGTCCATGCTGTCTCCCCTCCGCCTGGATCGACTGCTGGCCCTGGTGGGCCTAGTGGCGAACGCGGTAGCGCTCCCTGTGTTGGCTGCCTGGATCTTCAGCGATGGACCCCTCGCCCTGGCCACCCTGGTGGTGGGGCTGGCCGGGATGCTTCCGGCCCTGGTGTTGGGCGTGATCGCCAGCCTGGGGCTGCTGGGGCGGCGCCGCTGGGGCCGGGTGGTGGCGATCGTGGCCCTCTCCCTGGCCCTGGCGGTGAGCCTCGGCTATGGCGTGGTGTGGCTGGTGCTGGTGCCCGAGGCACGGGCCTGGGCTGGGCTGGCGCTGGGGTTGGGCTGGCTGCTCCAGGTGCTGGCCCTGATCTATTGGTGTGTGCCGAAACGGCAGCCGCTGTGACAGCACCTGGCCCTGGCTTCGATCAGGTTCAAGCCACTGTTCCGTTCGTAGGTGTTGGCGATGGTGATGGCCTCATCACCCCGGTGGTACCGGCTGGTGGATCAGCAGGGGGTGCCCCACCCCGTGCTGGACGATCTCTATGACTCTCTTGACGCGGCCTGGGCCGAGGCCCAGAGCTGGTGGCTGCACAACGTGAGTGCCGAGCCCGTGGGCATCGGGGTGGAGGTG
>CANHMF010000047.1 GCA_947461705.1 Synechococcaceae cyanobacterium | reverse complement strand
CTCAACAGCCGCATGAGCAACGAATCACTGCTGGAGCGGGTGCAGCGGCTGATCCGCGAGGCGGAACGGGCCGAGACCCACTGACCAGAACGGCCGTACTATCGAGGCAGATGCGCACAAGCGGGCGTGGAGCAGCAGCCCCTGTTTCTGGCGGTGCGGGTGGGCGACCTGGTGGCCGTGATGGCCGGATCGGACTGGTGGATGGGCCACGTGATCCACACCGAGGGAGGCGCCCGCAGCAACGACCCCTCGCTGTTTCAGATCGCCTGCGTGGACACTGGCGCGATCCGCACCGTGAATGCGGATGCCGTGGTAGCCATCGTGCAGCGGTCAGGAACGCTCCAGGCGACGCACAATCACAGTCATCAGCACCAGGGATCCGGCCAGGGCAATCAGCAGGGCAATCGTCATGGCGGCGCGAGGCGGATCGGCTGATTATCCCTGGCCTGGGGCCAGCCCCAGCGACACGACGACCGACAGGCCGGTGTTCGTGTACGGCAGCCTGAAACGGGGTGAACCCAACCACCACTGGATTGCCGCTGGCACCTACCTCGGCGAAGCGCAGCTGCCGGGCGCTCGGCTCTACGACCTGGGGCCCTTTCCGATGGCCGTTGCCAGCGGCGATCCAACCGACACCATCGCTGGCGAGCTCTACGCCGTGACGCCGGCGGTGCTGGCTGCCCTGGACCGCTTCGAAGGGGTGCCGCGGCTCTACGAGCGCCTGGCCTGGCGCCTGGCCAATGGGAGCCAGGTGTGGGTCTATGTCGGACGGCAACGCCAGGTGCGCCATGTGGCCTGCATCACCTCAGGGATCTGGCAGGGTCGAAGCCAACCACCCGGCTAAGCCAGCCCGAGAGCCCATGCGGATCTGCCTCATCGCGCCGCTTGCTCTGCTGCTGGCCGGCATCGGGGCCACGGCCGCTGGGGCCGCTGACACCCGCCGCGACTGCCAGAGCTGGGCCAGTGCCAGTGGCTCCACCAAGGCCGCCATCGCCAACCGCATCGGCAGCGAGCACCTGCTCACCAAGGCGCACAAGCTGGCGGAAGCCAAGCCAGGAGCCAGCGAGAGCCTCTACCGCAGCAGCGACATCCAACGCCTCTGCCGCCGCTACTAGAAGGCCACCAACCAGCGCCCCCCCAGGGCCAGCACCAGGGCCAGGGCCGTGGAACTCAGCCAGGCCAACCGATTGGTCTGCAACATCCGGCGCAACACCACCACAGCCGCGCTGAATCCCAGCAGCACGGCGGCGCTCTGGCAGAAGCCGATCACATGGGGGTCAGCACTCCAGCGGGGCAGTGAGGCGGCCCAAGGCGGAGCCAGGGGGGCCACACTCACCGGCAGCACCAGGCCCGCTTCCGCCATACCGATGGGGAGATGGCGCGCCAGCAGCAGGGCCCACACCAGGGGCAGCAGGCCGTAGAGCGTGCGCCGCAAGCGCGGGGCCGAGAAGAAGGGCCTGGCCAGCAGAAACAACCCCGATGGCAGCGCCAGGGCCAAACAGGCAAAGGCCAGCCGGGGCAGCAGGGGGCCCGCCACCAGGCTGGCGGGGGCCAGGGGCAACCAGCCGAGCAGCCGCTGCCAGCCGTGGAGGCAGAGGTCGCCAGCCAGCACCAGCAACAGGCCGGCTTCCCCCCGGGGCACCTCCATCTCGCGCTGCAGATCGGCGGCGGGGGGGCGCAAGGCCAGCTGCACCGAGCGGTGCGGACAGGCTTGGGCGCAGGTGAGGCAGAGCACGCAGTTGCGGTTATCGCTGAGGTGGGCGGGATGGGTGCCGAGCGGGCAGCCGGCGGTGGCCAGCCCCTCCCCATCGGCCGGACCCCCCTTGAAGCAGGCGTAGGAGCTGCAGCTGCCGCTGCAGGTGCCCGCCTGGGCCCGCAACTCCAGGATCGAGAGCTTGGCGAACAGGCCGTTCATGCCCCCCACCGGGCAGAGGTAGCGGCACCAGAAGCGTTTTTCAAAACGCAACGAACCGATCACCGCCCCCGCCGTGATCAGCAACAACAGGCAGCTGCTGAGCCAGGCGGTGTTGAGCAGGTTGGCCGTTTCCTCCCAGATCAGGATCGCCGCGAAACCTGCCGCCAGAAGCGGTGAGGCCCAGTCGTCCGTGTTGCCGCGCGGCCAGCGGGCCGGCTGCCAGCCCAGGGCTGCAGACAGCCGCTGGCAGATCTCACCCCACACCATGAACGGACAGAAGGAGCACCACAGCCGGCCCACGAGCGGAAAGCTCAGCAGGATCAAGGGCCACCACCAGGCCCAGAACAGCGTGAGGGCCCCGTTGTGGGCGCGGTCCTGCGGCCCCAACCACAGCCACAGGTTCACCAGCACGAACAGCCAGCTCACCAGGCCGAACAGCAGCCCGTTCCAGAGCCATGGCGCGCGCATCAACTCCCGCAGGCGCGGCTTCCAGCGCCAGATGTCGAAGCGGAAGCGCTGCTGGCGGGGAGACGTCCAGAACACGTCCTCCGGCAGGGCCGTGGGGAGCACCGCCGCTGCAGCATGGCTCCCACCGGGGGCCTCGCCATCGGCCTGGCGCCGCGCCTGCTGCAGCGCCCGATAGATCAACATCTCCAACTCGCGCAGGTTGTTGGGGAAGTCGTAGATCTGCAGCCGCTTCACCACCGCCTCGGGCACCTCCGGCGGCTGGTCCCAGCCCAGCTTGCGGCTGCGCTGCCGCACGCCATAGCGCAGCCATTCGCCCAGGTCCTGGCGACGGACCCGCAGGGGCGGCACACGGATGAGGGTGCAGGCCCGGTCAAAGCTGGGCATGGACGCCTCGGCCGTGAAGTACATCCGGCCTGTGAACTGCCGCTCACGGCTGGCGGCTCCCGGGGCCTGCCAGCGGCCGTTGCGGGCCAACTGCAGCAGCGCCGGTTGCAACTCCGCTGGCACCTGGTCGAGCTTGTCGATCAACAGCGAGCCGCTGCCCAGGGTGTCCAGCAGCGATCCCTCGCCGTCGGCGCTGGCGGAGCCGAACAGCTCCGCACCATCGGGGCGCAGCAGGGCGCCATCCAGCTGCACGAGCAGCTGGTGGCGATCCGGGGAACCGAAATGGATGAGGGCCGCGAGGTTGTCCTTCTCCAAGCCCGGCTCGCCGGAGATCAACACCGGCTGGCGGTTCCGGTCGTCGGAGGCATGGCGCACGGCCTCCCGCAGGGCCTTGGCATAGCGGCTGCTACCCACCACCCCGCGGCGGGTGCGGCCCACGATGTGCGGGGCCAGGCGGAGCAGAGCGGCCTGCTGCTCCTCGCGTTGCGCCGCCAGCTCCTCTTTCACGGTGCCCGAGCCACTCAGCTCAGTGTGATGGCGTTGAGTCATCCGGGGCCGATGATGCCCCGAGCTCAGCCGATCCCCATGGCTCTGACCCTCTACGGAGGCGCCCGCAGCCGGGCCTCCATGCCCCGCTGGTACATGGCAGAAAGGGGGATCCCGTATCAGTGGGTGCTGCTGGACCTGGAAGCCGGCGAGCACCGCAAGGAGCCCTTTCTCGGCATCAACCCCTTCGGCAAGGTGCCGGCCCTGGTGGACGAGGATCCAGCCCTGCCCGGCGGCCGGCTGCAGCTGTTCGAGAGTGGCGCGATCCTGCTGTACCTGGCGGAGCGTTACGGCGGGGAATGTGCCACCGCCGCCGAGCGGGCCCTAGCCCAGCAATGGGTGCTGTTTGCCAATGCCACCCTGGCCACGGCCCTGTTCGTGCCCTCCAGCCGCGAGCGTGAATTTCCGCGCTTGATGACCGTGCTGGACCGCCTCCTGGAAGGAGGCAAGCCGCTCGCAGGCCAGCACTGGGGTGTGGCCGACTGTGCCGTGCAGGCCTACCTGGCCTATCTGCCGATCTTCTTCCCTCAGATCGACCTGGCCCCCTTCCCCAACGTGCAGGCCACCATTGCCGCCACCCAAGCCCGGCCGGCCTACCAGGAGGTGATGGGCCAGCGGTGAGCGAGCTCCACTGGCACGGCCATCACCTCAACCTGCTGGGCGAGTGTGCCCTCTGGGATCCCCTGCAGGAGCTGCTGCTGCTGGCGGACGTGCACCTGGGCAAGGCGGAGACCTTCCAGGCCAGCGGGATTCCACTGCCCAGTGACGGGGATGCGGCCAACCTGAACCGGCTGTTGGATCTGGCCCACCAGCTGCGGCCCAGGGAAGTGCTCGTCCTGGGCGACCTGATCCACAGCCGCCTCGGCCTCACCCTGAACCTGCGGGCGAAACTCGCCGCCCTGCCCGACCTGCTGGGCTGCCGCCTCACCCTGGTGGGTGGCAACCACGATCGGGGCAGCTGGATCGAGGGGCTGCCAGCGGCTCCCTCCCAGCAGCGGGGTCCGCTCTGGCTGAGCCATGAACCGGAGTCGCCGCCGCCGGGCGATCCGCCCCTGCTGAACATCTGCGGCCACCTGCACCCGGTGGCCCTGCTCGGGGGTGGGGCGGATCGGCTGCGCTTGCCCTGCTTCGCCCTGGATCGCTCCGCCCAGCGGCTGCTATTGCCAGCCTTCGGCAACCTCACTGGGGGACACCCCTGCCCGCCACAGCTGCAGCGCTGGGTGATCGCCGATGGCTGTGTGATGGCCCTGCCGTGAACAGCCCGTAGATTGATGCGCCATTGCCGCTGATTCGGAGCAGATCCGAGGCGGCCTTCCACGCCGGGCGCCCACTCTGGTTCGCGAAACGCCTCTCACCCTGCACCCGCCGGTCCGGCCGCTGTGGCGCCGCAAGCGTTGGCTCACTATCGGCCTGCCGCTGGGGGCCCTGGCCTTCCTGATCGCGATTGCGCCCCCCTTGCCGGACCGCCGCAGGGCGAACAACCCTGCCGCCAGCACAGCCACGGATGCGGCCAGCACCGAAGCGTTCCGCTACCTGCCCAACGATCAGGTTTACGCCCTCGATTTCGACCCCCGCAAAGTGCGGCTGGATCTGCTCGAGGGCTGGGACCGGGAACAGGAGGCGTTCAACGACAGCGCCGCCCTGGCCTACGTGTCCGGGCCGATGTACGAGCGTCATGTGAACAACAGCGGCCAGGAGATCACGGTTCCCCTGGGCGACATCAAACTGGGTTCGCGGGTGTGGCGCGGTCGGAACCGCACCGCCGCGCGCCAGCGGGCCTACGTGGGCATCCGCCATGACGGCCGCGTGGACTTCGGCTACGGCGAACTGACGCCCCAGCGCGCCGCTGACTACGACAGCTTCATCGGCGGTCTGCACAGCGTTTACAACGACCTGGAGAGTCCTCCGCCGGAGTACAAGGGCGCCTACAGCATCTCGATGGGGCAGCAAATCCGCTACTTCCTGCCGCGGATCCGCATGGTGATCGGCCTGCGCAGCGATGGCCGCCTGGAGGTGCTGATGAGCCGGGATGGGCTCACCCTGGAGCAGACCAAGGCCCTGGCCAGGGAGCGGGGGTTGCGGGCGGCCTATCTGCCCGACCACGCCTCGAAGAGTCGTTTCATCGTCCCGGGGGTGAAGGGCTTCAGCGACGCGGATGCCAACTGGATCAGCGGGGGGGCCACCAGCTTTGTGCACGTGCCCTACCTGCTGCGGTTGAGCCAGCGGTCGCTGCCGCTCCAGGGCAATCTGCTGGCCAGCCTCACACCCAGGCTCAACAGCAACGGCTGCGGCAACCCGCTGCAGTGCGGGCAGACCCTGGGGGGGCAGATCATCGACCGCGCCCTGGCGGGCTTCAACCGCCTGATGGAGCAGGGGGTTGAACCGGTGGCCCGGTTGATCTGGGCACCGAAGGGCAGCAAGGATCCCAGCCGGAGCGCCTTGCGCTCGCCCCTGCGGGAGCCCCCCATCACCGCCGACCCCATGGCCCTGCGGGAATTGCAGCAGAGCGATGGGGATCAGAGCAGTCCGGAGGAAGGTTTGCCCCTGGCACCGGATCTACCGCCACCGCTGCTGCTGCAGGAGGGGGAGAGCCTGCCCGCCGACCCCGATGCCACCACGGCCGACCCCGCAGCGGAGCCGCAGCTGGTGGATCCCGCCGCAGTGAGACCCAGCGAGGCGGACAGCGCCTCGGGAGAAGCCCCGCTGGAACAGCCACCACCGCCTCTGCTGCCGCCGCCGCCCCTGCCTTAACCGGCGGCAGCCAGGGCGCGCACCACGTCGCCGCGGGTGAGGACACCCACCGGCTTCTTGTCCCCATCCAGCACGAACAGGCGCTGGGTGCTGCTGTCGTGGAGCTGCTTGGCAGCGGCGGGCAGCTGGGTGTCCGCGGGGCAGGTATGGGGGTGCTTGCCCATCACCTCGCCCACGGTGCTGCCCAACACCTGGTGCACCTGCTTGTCCCACTGCAGGGGATTGCGCAGGTAGATCACCGAATCCAGCAACAGCACATACGGACCGGCGTCAAAACCGCTCTCCCGCACCATCAGGTCCTGCTCGGTGAGTTCACCCACCAGGGCACCACTGGCATCCACCACCGGCAGGCCGCTCACATGGTGCTCGCTCATCAACTGCACCGCCTCCTGTAGCGGGGTGGCTGTGCCCACGCTCAGCACCGGGGAGGTCATCACTTCGGAAACGCGTCGTTCGACGACCATGGCCAGGATTGCTGCTGGCGACATTGTCACCCGCCGGGCAGACGGAAGAATGGGGCCACCCGGCCGAGGATCAATGTCAAAGAGCCGCCGCCTGGCCGATGCTCTCACCGTGGGTCGTGCCGCCCTGGGGCTGCCCCTGATCCTGGCCCTCAGCGGCGGCGGTCAGGCCCTGGCCTGGGGACTGCTGCTGCTGGGGGGCTTGAGCGATGCCGCCGATGGCTGGCTGGCGCGCCGGGCCGGCGGTGGATCCGTGTGGGGCGCACGGCTCGATCCCCTCACGGACAAGGTGCTGATCCTGGCCCCACTGCTGTGGCTGGGGGCACAGGGGGCACTGCCGCTCTGGGCGGTGTGGCTACTGCTCGCGCGGGAACTGCTGATCTCCGGATGGCGGGCCGGCCAGGGCAGCGGCGGCCCCGCCTCCTGGAGCGGCAAGGCCAAGACGATCCTGCAATTCGCCGCGCTGCTGCTGCTGCTCTGGCCCAATGGCTGGGGCGCCGCTCTAGGCAACGCCAACAGCTTCGGGCTGCCCGGGATGCTGCACCTGCTCGGCTACTGGCTGTTCTGGCCGTCCCTGGCGCTGGCCCTCAGTTCAGCCTGGGGATACCTGCGCGCCGAGCAGCGCTGACGCTCAACCCGCCAGCAAAGCCTCATCGGAGCTGAAATCCGGGCTGGTGGGCATGTGCCTGGCGTAATCGTTGGTGAAGCTGTCGGCGAGGGAGCGCTCAACGTCGAACACCGGCGTCCAGGCCAGCTCCCGCTGCACCCGATGGATATCGGTGAGGAAGTGGGCCAGCCGCAGGGGAAAGGCCTTGCGGGCCTTGGGATCCAGACCAGCGGGATCAAAGCTGCGAATCTCCACCGCAGCCGGATCCTTGCCACAGGCACGGGCAGCGGCGGCCACGAGCCCCCGGAAGCTGATGCCCTGGGCACTGCTGCAGTTGTAGATGCGGTTGGCGGCGGCATCCACGCCAATGCTGCGGGCCATGGCGGCCGCCAGATCGTTCACGTGGCCCAGCTGGGTGATGGTGTGGCCGTCGCCGGGCAGGGGCACAGGCCGGCCGTGCACGATGCGGTCAAAGAACCAGCTCTCTACCGGGTTGTAGTTGCCCGCTCCCACGATGTAGGTGGGCCGAAAACTGGTGAAGGGGATCCTCTCGGCCTGGAGCCAGGCCTCGGTGTCGAGCTTGCCGGCGTGGCGGCTCTGGGGATCAGTGGGGGAGTCTTCCGTGAGGGGCCAGAGCACGCTGTCGGCGTACACACCCGCCGAGCTCACGTACACAAAGCGATGCGCCGGGGCTCCGGTGCGCTCCACCACCGCGCGGCTGTCCTCCACGGTGCGGCCGGAGCTGTCCACGATCACATCGAAACGGCGACCCTCGAGGGCCGACAGACCGGCGGAGCTGGTGCGATCGCCGCTGATGTGCTCCACGCCCGCCGGCACGGGGTTCTTGCCGCGGGTGAACAGGGTGAGGGCATGGCCCTCGGCCTGGAGCTGGGCCACCAGCGGCTTGCCCACAAAGCGGGTGCCACCCATCACCAGGATCTTCACGACAGGGCCTTGCGGAACTGCGGGCCATTCAAACCGCTGCCCCAGCGGATCTGGCGACCCCACACTGGGAGCACATCCAGACCGCAGGCCTGATGTCACGCTTCGCCGAATTGCTGCGCTCCCTCAACAACCTCAAATTGCTGGCGGCCATCGGCCGCAGTGGCGGCGATCTCAGCAACGTGGCCGACCTGGTGGACAGCTTCCTGGACAGCCCGCAGATGGCGGACTGTGTGCGTCGCTTCCGGCAAGTGCCCGGTGGGGCCCAGCTGATGGACAGCCGCTATCCCCCCCTGCAGCCCGACATCGAGCTGCTGCTGCAACTGCCCGCGGAAAGCCTCGGCCATCAATACGCCAGCCTGATTCGTCGTCTCCACTACGACCCGGAGTTCTTCCGCCCCAGGCCCACCACCACCGAAGCCCAATGGCTCACCCAGCGGGTGGCCACCACCCATGACATCCACCACGTGATCAGCGGCTTCGGCACCGCCCCAGAGGGCGAAACCGGCGTGCTGGCCATCACCGCCGCCCAGATCGGCTTCCCGGCCTACGTGCTGCTGACCAGTGCCGGCCAACTGGCCAGCTTCCGCTTCCAGACACAACGCTTTGAAGCGCTGAGCCGCGCCATGGCCCATGGCATGGGGATCGGCCGGCAGGCCCACTGCCTGGCGGCCGTACGCTGGGAAGACGGCTGGGAACGGCCCATCAGCGACTGGCGGCAGGAGCTGGGTCTCCACGATCCCGCCGACGCCGAGCCCTATGGCCTCGGCCAACAGCTCACGGCATGAGCACAGCCTCGAGGATGCCGCGCCATTGGACCGCCCAAGCGGCCAGCCTGGACCGCAGCGGCGGCTATCGCCACTTCGCCCTGCTGGGGGAACGGGGCAAGGGGACCGAGCGGGCTGCGGAGCTGGAGGCCGTGCTGCAGCGCAGCTTCCGGCTGGTGGTGCCGCTGCGGGAGCTGCGCAATCGGCGCCTCTGGCAGCCTGGCTGGCAACAGTTACCCCGCCCCGCCGCCATGCAGATCATCCCGGCCATCGACCTGCTCGACGGGCACTGCGTGCGGCTGCATCAGGGTGACTACGACCAGGTGACCCGCTTCAGCGACGACCCGGTGGCCCAGGCCCTCGCCTGGCAGCGCCAGGGGGCCCAGCGCCTGCACCTGGTGGACCTGGATGGCGCCCGGACCGGCCAACCCGTGAATGACAACGCGGTGAAGGCCATCACCGCCGCCCTCGACATCCCCGTCCAACTTGGTGGCGGGGTGCGCAGCGCCGAGCGGGCCGAGGAACTGCTGGGCTGCGGCCTCGATCGCGTGATCCTCGGCACCGTGGCCATCGAACAGCCGGAACTCGTACAGCGCCTGGCCAGTCGCTATCCCGGCCAGGTGGTGGTGGGCATCGACGCCAAGGACGGCCTGGTGGCCACCCGCGGCTGGATCGAGACCAGCAGCGTCAAGGCCACGGAACTGGCCAAGAGCTTTGAAGGCTCCGGGGTTGCCGCCATCATCAGCACCGATATCGCCACCGATGGGACCCTGGCCGGCCCCAACCTGAACTCCCTGCGGGCCATGGCCGAGGCCAGCAGCATTCCGGTGATCGCCTCCGGCGGCATCGGCACGCTCGAACACGTGTTGTCGCTGCTCTCCGTGGCCCCCCTCGGCGTCGAGGGGGTGATCGTGGGCCGGGCGCTCTATGACGGCACCGTGGATCTGGCTGAAGCCATGGCCGCCGTCGGGCCCGAACGACTCCAGGACGCAGTCACTTCGCCGAGCGGCTCTATAACGGTGTAAGAGATCCGGCCCGTTCAGTGCCTGCCACGCAAGCCAGCCCAGGGGTTGACAGCGCCTACCTGCGCTGCCGGGACCTCGGCATGCGCCTGTCGCGGCAGCGGCGCATGGTTCTCGAATTGCTCTGGGACGAGAAAGATCACCTAAGCGCCCGCGACATCTTCGAGAAACTGAACGCCAAAGGCCGCAACATCGGCCACACCTCGGTGTACCAGAACCTGGAAGCCCTCCAGAGCGCCGGTGTGATCGAGTGCCTCGATCGGGCCAGTGGCCGGTTGTATGGCTACCGCAGCGATCCCCACAGCCATCTCACCTGCTTGGAATCGGGAGCCATCCAGGATCTGGATGTGGAACTCCCCCCCGAGCTACTGGCCAGGATCGAAGAGCTCACCGGCTTTGCCATTGAGGGTTACACCCTCCATCTGAGCGGTCGCCGCCGCTGAGCCCTGGAGAAACGGGCCCGGCCTGGTTACCTTGTGGCCTCACCGTCGCCGTCAGCCACGCCGTGCCCAAGGCCCAGGTCGCACCTCAGCTGCTGATCCTGGCTGACCCGCTGCTGCGGGAGGGATTGATCCGCCTGTTGAGCGCGACGGAGCCGGCAGGAGGCCGCTACCGAACGGCCTGCCACCCCGAACAACTGGAGGGGGCCCCCCAGCTCCTGCTGTGGAGTACACCCTCGGGCCTTCCTGCTGAAACCCTGGCCGCGGAACTCCACCACCTGCGGGAACGCTGGCAGCCCGCGCCGCTGCTGCTCCTGCTGCCGGCGGAGGCCACCTATCCCAGCAACTGGCTGCTGCAACTGCCTGCTGAGGGCCTGATCCAGCAGGGTGACACCAAGGCTGAAGAGCTGCAGGCCGCTGTCCAAACCCTGCTGGACGGGGGACGCGTGGTGGAGCTGCGCCCCCTGGCCGCCAGCTCCAGCGCGCCCCAGCAAGCCCTGGGACTCGGGCAATGGCTGCTGCAGAGCGGCCTGGTGCAAATCGATGCTGAGCAACGCCGCTGTGAGCAGTGGCTGCAACTGGCGGCCCCGGGCGGGCTCAGCCAGCTCCTGCTGCTGGGACGCCTGCGGGAACTCTCCGTGGCCCGGCGCCTGCTGCTCTGGCTGTGGGGGCCACTGAGCATGGCCTTCCCCGCCCCAGCCCCGGCTCAAGCCCCTGGGCCTCGGTTGAGCGGGTCCCAGCCCTCCGGCGTGACCGCCATCACCCTGCGGGAACGCACCGCTGTGGGGGTATGGCAGGCCATCCAGGACCGCCTGGTGGCCGCCACCCAGGCAGGGCTCAGCAACCACAGCGGCCAGCTGCTGGCCCTCGAAGGCCTAACCCAGGAGCACCGCCGCGACCTGCTGCTGGCCCTGATCAGCCAGCTGGATCTGTTGATCACCCGGCTCCGCCACGACCAGCTGCGCGGTGAGCAACTCGAACAGCGCTGGCAGACCCTCCAACCCGAACTGCGCCGCCTCGCCCTGCGCCAGATGGCAGGGGAATACGTGCAACTGCCCCAGCAGGGCAGCCTGCTGCCCGTGGCCGACACCCTGAGCAGCAACGCCGATCTGGGTTCCTTGGATCCCGAACTGCCCGCGCCCCTGCCAATGCTGGCGGCCCTGGTGCTGGCCCAGCCCCTGTTGGTGGATGGCCGCCTGCTGGCTCCCGATGAACCCCAGGCACTTCTCCAGCTGGAAGCCCTGATCAGCAACTGGCTGATCCGCAGCGCCGAACTGATCAGCGCCGAGTTGCTGGCCTGCTGCAGCAGCTGGCCCGAGCTGCGCCGCTACCTGCTCAGCCACGACCTGCTGGCCACCCGCAACCTGGAGCGGCTGCGCAACCAGCTCAATGCCCAGCAGCGCTGGGGCAGCTGGTTTGAGCGACCGGTGCAGCTCTACGAGAGCCAACGGCTGCTCTACAGGCTCGAGGCCGGAGCCATCACCCCGCTGACGCTCACCGAACCCCGCGATGGCGAGCTGCGCCAGCTGGGCTGGCTGCAGCAACTGGTGACTCTCGCCCTCGAGAGCCGCGATGCCCTGGCCCCACAGCTGCAGGCCCTGCTGCGGCGGCTGGGGGATCTGTTGGTGGTGGTGCTCACCCAGGTGATCGGGCGGGCCATCGGTCTGGTCGGCCGCGGGATTGTTCAGGGCATGGGCCGCAGCATCGGCAGGGGCTGAGAGCCGCGGGTCACAATGGCCGCAACGTCGGTCTGTTCCGTTTGATCCCCGGTTTCCTGGCACGGTTGCTGAATCGCTGCACCGCCTTCGCCCTGGCGCTCACAATGGCCCTGGCTGCATCGCTTGCGTTGCCGGGCCCCGCTCAAGCCGCCCGCGACACCAACAGCTACGACGGCAACATCTATGCCCTCTACGCCGGCAATGGCTCGCTGGTGCCACCCCGGGGCACCCTGGCGGATGCCATGGCCGAGCACCGGCCCATCGTGCTGGGCTTCTTTCTCGACGACAGCGCCGCCAGCAAGCAGTACGCCATCGTTTTCAACGAACTGCAGCGGCTCTGGGGCCGCACGGCCGAGCTGATCATCCTGCCCACCGACCCGCTGCAAGGACGCCAAGGGGATGGCCCCACGGACCCTGCTAGCTACTGGAAGGGGTTGATACCTCAGGTGGTGGTGTTCGATCAGAACGGCAAACCGGTGCTCGATGAGAGCGGCCCCGTGAGCATCGATGCCATCAACGTGGCCCTCACGCAGGTGACGGGCCTGAAGCCCCAGGGCGACGTGAAGCTCAGCCTCAACCTCGAGGTGAACGAGCTGAACAGCGAAATCGTTCCCTCCAAGTGATCCCTGGGGCCATGACCAACGGCAATCTCAGCTCCACCGCCGACGGCGCCACCCGCGTCGAAACCGACAGCCTCGGGGCCATTGCGGTGCCCAGCGAGCACTACTGGGGAGCCCAGACCCAGCGCTCGATCAGCAATTTTCCCTTTGGTCAGCCCATGCCACTGGCGGTGGTGCACGCCTTTGGTCAGCTCAAGGCGGCCTGCGCCGAGGTGAACCGCGACCTGGGCCAACTCGATGCCAGCCTCTGCGCCGCCATCGTGAGCGCGGCCGAGGAGGTGGCGGCTGGCGCGCTGGACGCTGAGTTCCCCCTGAAGATCTGGCAGACGGGCTCTGGCACCCAGAGCAACATGAATGCCAACGAGGTGATCGCCAACCGGGCCGTGGAAGCCCTGGGGGGTGAACTGGGGAGCAAGAGCCCCGTGCACCCCAACGACCATGTGAACCTGAGCCAGTCGAGCAACGACACCTTCCCGGCGGCCATGCACATTGCCGTGGTGCTGGAACTGGAACAGAGCCTGATTCCAGCCGTGGAAAGCCTGAGCACGGCCCTGCAGGCCAAGGCCACTGCCTACGCCGAGATCGTGAAGATCGGTCGCACCCACCTGCAGGACGCCGTACCCCTGAGCCTCGGCCAGGAATTCAGCGGCTACGTGGCCCAACTGCAGCTGGGGCTCGAGGCGATCCGGGCCACCCTGCCACGGGTGCGGGAGCTGGCGATCGGCGGCACGGCGGTGGGCACCGGCCTGAATGCCCCGAAGGGCTTCGGTGAGGCGGTGAGCCAGCGCCTCAGCACACGCCTGGGCACTCTGTTCACCAGTGCCCCCAACAAGTTCCAGGCCCTGGCCGGCCACGAGGCCCTGGCCAGCTGCCACGGGGCCCTCACCGTGGTGGCCGGCAGTCTGATGAAGATCGCCAACGACATCCGCTGGCTGGGCAGCGGCCCCCGCTGCGGCCTGGGGGAACTGGTACTGCCAGAAAACGAGCCGGGCTCCTCGATCATGCCGGGGAAGGTGAACCCCACCCAGTGCGAGAGCCTCACCATGGTGGCCGTACAGGTGATGGGCAACAACACCGCCGTGCAGATGGCGGCCAGCCAGGGCAACTTCGAACTGAATGTGTTCAAGCCGCTCATCGCCCACAACCTGCTGGAGAGCCTCGAGCTGCTGGCGGGCGGCTGCCGCAGCTTCCGCGAGCACTGCATCGAGGGGCTCAGCGCCAACGTGCCCCGCATCGAGCGGCTGCTCAACCAGAGCTTGATGCTCGTCACCGCCCTGACCCCCGCCATCGGCTACGACCGCGCCTGCGCCATCGCCAAGCACGCCCACAAGCACGGCCTCAGCCTCAAGGAAGCCGCCCTGGTGCTCGGCGACATCAGCGCCGAGGAGTTCGACCAGTGGGTGCGGCCGGAGCAGATGGTGTAACGCAGCGGCTGATGCCCAGGGGGTGGACTGGGCATCAGCCCGCTCTACGCTCCCGCAAACCAATGGAGCTGGCGTTGCATCCCCTGATTGCGTTCCTGCTGATCAGTGCCCTGATCTTCGGGCTGGCCCTGCTGTGGCTGGAGAGCCGCCACCGGCTCAGGCCTGCCTCACCCCTGCAGATCAGCACCAGCGGCTGGAAAGTACAGCGGGAGGGGGATAGCCAGGTGGTGGTGAAGGGATCGATCCAGATCCACAACCCCCATGCCCGCATGGAGGTGTTCGTGCCGGAAATCAGCCTGCAGCCCACACTGCTGGGCCGTGGTGATCTCTCGGCACTCACGATCACCAGCCGCATCACACCCCGCCATCCGGATGAGGAATCGCGGGCAGATGGCTACTGGTTCGCTTACATCGTGAAGGGACGCAAGACCACCCAGGCCGACGTGAGCGTGAGCATCCGTGGGGCTGCGGCCAGCGATCTCAAGGCCCTGCTGGACACCCTCTGGCTCGAGATCCTCTGGGTGAACTACGGCCCCTTCGGACGCCTACAGCGCCGTGACGGCGTGCTGATCCCCCTGCGTAAACCGGCCCCAGCCAACCCCAGCACCGCCAGCTGGCGCCAGGGCGACCACTGCTCGGTGTTGCCGATTCGCACCCATCTGCTCGGCACCCTCGACGATCCCACCGAGGTGCTGCGGCACTACGCCGGGCCAGTTCTGCAACCCGGCGATGTGCTCACCATCGGCGAGACCCCACTGGCGGTGATGCAGGGTCGCTATCACCATCCCGCCACAGTGGAGCCGTCGTCACTGGCACGTCTCCTCTGCCGGGTCTTCCACCCCACCAGCTCCCTGGCCTCCGCCTGCGGCCTGCAGAGCCTGATCGACGATGTGGGCCCTGCCCGGGTGCTGTGCGCCTGGCTGGCTGGGATGGCCCTGAAGGTGGTGGGGTCCAAGGGT
>CANHMF010000046.1 GCA_947461705.1 Synechococcaceae cyanobacterium | reverse complement strand
GGGACTGCCGTCCGTACCTGCAGGAGCTGTGCCTTGCCGCCACCGCGGATCCCGCCGCGGTGAGCTTGGCTTACACCGCCGAGATTGATGCAGCCGGCCGCAGCCTGCGCCCAGAACAGCTGCAGCACTGGTTCAGCCAACAGCTGGCCATGCCACTGAACGTGGTGAGCCTGCGCCGTGAATCGCTGCAGCTGCGCCAGGGCTGAACCCGCCAAAAAGCCCGTGCTAACGTGCAAGCACGACGGCAGATCAACTGGTCCGACCCTTGGCCAGAGTCTTTGCCCCTCTTGATGAGAGGGGAGCCTCAGCAGCTTTCTCGAACCTCTCTTCCTGAAAGTCGCCACGGCAGACGCCGTTCAGACGGGTTCCATTCAGATCTGGAACTTGCGCTTCTTTCCCGGTAAGGCCTGCTCGTAGGCCGCGGTTCTGAGGTCACGCACCCCTGGGTGATGGCCCTCCCGCCGCAGCGCTCGAAACAGTCACCGCTCCGGTCCGCCCTTGGCGTCCCCTCTGCGGATGTCGTCCTGAATTTTTCCAAACCACAGTTCCTTTCAGAACCCACGGCCATCGGCGATGGCTGTGGATGTTGCGCTTCCCCGTGTTGTGGTCGCGGCTGGCGCCGTTTTTCCTATCCCCCTTCGGCTCGCCTCCGGCGAGCCATCTCCTGACTTTCCATGCCCCAGCAGATCGTCATCGCCGAGCAGCTGCGTATTGCCGCAGTTCTCACCGACGACCGTGTGGATGAATTGGTGGTGGCCCAGGGCCGCTATCAAATCGGTGACGTCTATCTCGGCACCGTTGAGAATGTCCTCCCCGGCATCGATGCCGCCTTTGTCAACATTGGCGAGGGTGAGAAAAATGGTTTCATCCATGTCACCGACCTCGGCCCGCTGCGGCTGAGAAAGGGCGCTGCCGGCATCACCGAGCTGCTGGAACCCAAGCAGAAGGTGCTGGTTCAGGTGATGAAGGAGCCCACGGGGACCAAGGGGCCGCGGCTCACCGGCAACCTCACCCTGCCGGGTCGTTTCCTGGTGCTCCAGCCCCATGGCCAGGGGGTGAACATCTCCCGCCGCATCAATGGTGAGAGCGAGCGCAATCGGCTGCGGGCCCTGGGCGTGTTGATCAAGCCCCCGGGTGCCGGTCTGTTGATCCGCACCGAGGCAGAGAGCGTCAGCGAAGAGCTGCTGATCGACGACCTGGAATCCCTGCTGCGCCAGTGGGAGGCCATCCAGACCGCGGCAGAGGCTGCCAGCCCTCCGGTGCTGCTGAATCGCGACGAGGACTTCATCCACCGGATCCTGCGCGATCACTACAGCCCTGATCTGGTGCGGGTGGTGGTGGATACGGCCGATGCCGTGGGCCGCGTCAATGCCTTCCTCGGGGCCGATCAAGCCAACCTGCAGGTGGAGGCCCATCAGGAAGCCACCGAGATCCTTGAGCACTTCAAGGTGAATGCCGCCATCCGTGATGCCCTCAAGCCCCGGGTGGATCTGCCTTCCGGTGGCTACGTGATCATCGAGCCCACCGAGGCGCTCACGGTGATTGACGTGAACTCGGGCTCCTTCACCCGCTCCGCCAATGCGCGGGAGACGGTGCTCTGGACGAACTGCGAGGCGGCTATCGAGATTGCCCGCCAGCTCAAGTTGCGCAACATCGGTGGCGTGGTGATCATCGACTTCATCGACATGGAGTCGCGCCGCGATCAGCTGCAACTGCTGGAGCATTTCACCGAAGCCGTGCGCCACGATTCGGCGCGCCCTCAGATTGCCCAGCTCACGGAACTGGGCCTCGTGGAGCTCACTCGCAAGCGCCAGGGGCAGAACATCTACGAACTGTTCGGCCGTGCCTGCCCCAGCTGCGGTGGCCTGGGTCATGTGGCGGTGCTGCCCGGCAAGGACACCCTCCAGCCTCTGGCCAACCTGGGCGGCTTGGTGCGCTCTGCCGCCTCCGCCCGGGCTGAGGTGCTCAGTCCATCCGCCGCAGAAGCAGCTGGCGGCCGCCGCCGCCGGGGTGGCCGGGGTGGCAGGGGTGCCGGCGAGGCCCCTGAGCTGCCCAGCTTTGATGGTGCCGCTGCTGCCCCTGGGGTTTCGGTGGAGGCCGCGATGGCCCCAGCTGGTGAGGTGCCCAGTCGGCGGCCTGAGCCGGAACTCGTGGCCGTCCCCATGGATGCCGACCAAGAGCTCGTGTACGGCTGGCTTGGCCTCAATCCAGCCCTGCTGCTGGAGCCGGTTCCCAGTGCCGACAACCTGATGGTGCGGGTGGTGCGTCCCGGTGAAGATGCCGAGGCCGTGCTGGACGAGGCGCGCCAGCAACTCGCGGCAGCAGGTCCGCGCCGCCGCCGCCGTGGCCGCGGCGGCAGTGGCGATGTGGCGGTGGCCAGTCCAGCCCGTTCCGCTGCAGCTGACGCCCCTGCGGCGGTGCCGCCGCCGCTGCCCGTCACGGTGGAGATCACGCCGCTGCCCGTCGACGACTTTGCGCCGATCCCTGTCCTGACCGACACGACCTTCGAAGTGATCGCCACGCCGAAGACGGAGGCCGAGCGGGTTCCGGCGCGGGCAACCCGCGGACGCAGCCGTGCTGCCGCGGCGGTGGCCATCACCGAGGCACCAGCGCCAGCCCCTGCTGCTGTGGCCGTTGCTGCAGCTCCGGAACCCGAACCCGAGGACGACAGCGGCGAACCCCGCCGTCGTCGCCGCCGTTCGTCGGCCAGCGACTGACGTTGGCGGTTGCCGGCGTGGATGAGGTGGGCCGGGGCTGTTGGTTTGGCCCCGTGTTCGCCGGGGCGGTGATGCTGTCCGCCGCTGCCCGCGAGTCCCTCGCCGCTGCTGGACTCACGGACAGCAAGGCCCTCACCGCCCGCCGGCGTGCCCTGCTCGTGCCGCAGATCACGGCCCAAACGCACCACTGGGCCCTGGGTCAGGCGTCTGCGGCGGAAATCGATCGCCATGGCATTCGCACGGCCACGGAGTGGGCCATGCTGCGGGCCTTGCAGCGCCTGGGGCTACCGCCCGAGCTGGTGTTGGTGGATGGGGTCTTACCCCTGCGCTGCTGGCGAGGAGCGCAGCAAACTGTGGTGCGGGGCGACAGCCAGTACCTGGAGATTGCGGCCGCCAGTGTGCTGGCCAAGCAGGCCCGGGATGCGCTGATCACCCGGTTGGCCCTTCAGCATCCCGGCTATGGCCTGGAGCGCCATGCCGGTTATGGCACTGCTGTGCACCGCCAAGCCCTGCTGCAGCTCGGACCCACTTCGCTGCATCGCCGTTCCTTCCTTCGCAAGGTGCTCCCCGCCTAGCCGGCCGTGAGCTGGCACCACTGCTCAAAATCGCCCAGCAGCTGCTGCCCCACACGGGTCTTGATGCCCAGCAGGATGCCGGCCAGTAGCGATCGGCCCGTGCTCTCCAGCACCTTGGCGGGGATCAGCTTCAGCAGACTGGGCTGGCTCACATGCACCGCTAGGGCGGCCTCACCCACCAGCCCCTCCTGCCGTGCTTCCAACCAGGAGTGCAGGGTGAGGCGGAAGTCGTCCACCAGGCCCAGGCCCTCCAGTTCGCAGTCCACCGCTTCCAGCTCGATGCGGCTGGGGCTGCGCCGAGCCACCAGATCCACCACGGGTTGGATCTGCAGCTGGAACACCTGCAGTTTGGTCACCGTGTAGCGATAGCTGCCGGCTGAGAGCGGGTGGAGCTGTTGCGGATCGAGCAGGGCGCCGATCACCCGCTCTTCGTCGTCGAGGTAGGCCGCAAGCCGCTCGCCATCCCGTTGAACCGGCAAGTGCAACGCTTGGCTGGCGCTGAAGGCCAGGGGCATCGGGGAGCGGCCGGGGCGGCATGATCCTATCCAGCACGGCTTTCCCAGTTCCCATGCGCATTGCCTTTCTTGGCCCCGCGGGTACCTACGGGGAGCAGGCTGCGATTCGCCTGGCGGCCCTGGAGCAGATCGCCAGCCCCCAACTGCTGCCCCAGGTGGGCATCCGTGCCGTGGTGAAGGCCCTGGCGGAAGGGCGCTGTGATGCGGCGGTGGTGCCGGTGGAGAACTCGGTGGAGGGTGGCGTGACCGCCTGCCTCGACGCCCTCTGGGAGCACCCCGAGCTGCGGGTGGTGCGGGCGCTGGTGCTGCCCATTCGCCACGCGCTGCTCGGCAGTGGCCCCTTGGAGGGCGTGAGCGAAGTGCTCTCCCATCCCCAGGCCCTGGCCCAGTGCAGCCAGTGGCTGGCTGAGAGCTTGCCCACGGCCCTGCAGCTGCCCACCAGCTCCACTGCCGAAGCGGCCCGGATGGTGGCGGGTAGTCGTTTCCGCGCCGCCGTTGCATCCCTCCAGGCCGCCCAGGAGCATGGCCTGGAGGTGCTTGCCTATCCCATCAATGATGTGGCGGGCAATTGCACCCGCTTCCTGTGGCTAGGACGCGGCGACCGCAGCCTCGAGGGCCCCCTGGCCAGCCTGGCGTTCTCCCTGCATGCCAACCAACCCGGTGCCCTGCTGGAGGCCCTGGCCTGCTTTGCCCATCGCGGCCTGAACATGAGCCGCATCGAATCGCGGCCCTCCAAACGCGAGATGGGGGAATACATCTTCTTCGTGGATCTCGAGCTCTCCCAGGGGCCGGAGCCGCTGCAGCAGGCGATCGCCGAGCTGCAGCCCCTGTGTGAGCACCTGGCCGTGTTCGGGGCCTATCCGATCACCCAGATCGCCGACGTGGAAGCCTGACCTCAGGCCGGTTTGCGTCCGCGGAACACGCCGAACTGCATCATGCCGGTGGCGAAACCCCAGTGCATCAGCAGCAAGGTGGGGGTTTCGCGCAGGCCCATCAGCACGGCCTGAGGCCCGAGCCCCAGCACGGCGCCAGGCCGCCGCAGACCTTCCACGATGGAGTCGATCCAGGAGGGCAGCGTTTCGCGGCTCCAGTCCGCGGTGTCAACGAGCCAAGGGGTGCCCTCAGGCTGGGAGTCGGCGGTGCGGGCGTAGGGGCTCTGCTCCAGATTGCGGCGAAAGCCGGGGATGCTGGCGAATTCGGGATGGGCCCATTGCACCAGCAACTGGTGCATCACCCAGCGCTCCAGACGATTCAGGGGTTTCACCGCGGGGTCGCGGCGGTTCCAATCGGCCACCGCCAGCCGTCCGCCGGGCTTAAGCACCCGCAGCAATTCATCGGCATAGCGCTGCTTGTCGGGCATGTGAGGGCCTGCCTCCACACTCCACACCGCATCGAAGCTGGCGTCCGGGAGATCGAGGGCGAGCGCATCCATCACGGCAAAGCGGCAGTTCAGATCCGCCGGGGTGAGTGCGCTGGCCCGCCGGATCTGGCCAGGGCTGATGCTGATGCCCAACACCTGCAAGCCGTAATCGCGGGCCAGAATTCGGGCACTGCCGCCAATGCCGCAGCCCACATCGAGCACGGTGCTGCCTGGGGGCAGATCGGCCAGGCCACTCCAGCGGGCCAGCTCATGGACGAAGTCCACCTTGGCGCGGCGGAAGTCCACCGACTGCGGCGGGCTGCCGTAGTGGCCCAGATGCACGTGATCTCCCCAGAGCCGTTCCAGCAGCTGGTCGTCGGTCCAGCGGTCGTAGGCGTCGGCCACGCTGGCGGTGCTTTCGAACTGGCGATCACGCCAGGCCCACACCGCCAGGACGAGCAGCAGTAGGGCGCCCAGAATTGCGGCCAATCCCATCAGGCCCCCGGCGAGGGGGGGTAGTACGGCCAACCGTGTCATGGTGCGTCAGCTCTCCTCGTTGCCGGCCAATCCGTCGAGATCCCGAAAGGTGTCCTGCAAAACGGTTCGGGCGGCCAGTTGCCGGCGGGTTTCATCCAGCAGTTCAAATTCCTGGCGCAGCCGTTCACCGGTATCGGTGATCTCCAGCAGAGCCTGTTGCTGATCGGCCACTGGGCCCCCCAGGTGGGCACCGATCCAGAACGACAGTTCCCTGGGTAGGTCTGGCACGTCGCTGGGCAGGGCGGTGGGCTTGCCCATCAATTTGCCTGTGAGCTCCACCACGTCCTTGAGGGCTTTGGTCACCTCCGTGGAGAGATCACTGAGGGTGTCGTGGCTGTCGTTGTGGTCGTCTTCAATCCAACTCACCAGTCCCACCCGAAAGGGGGCCTCCCGCACCACTTCCAGCACGCGAAAGCGCTGCTGGCCCATGGTCACGATGTTGCTGCGGTCGTTCTCCTGGGTTTGGCACTGGAGGATCTCGGCGCAACAGCCCACCTCCGCCATCTTTCCCTCCTGGGGATCCCAGCGCACCACTCCGAAGCGCCGGTCTGCGTCCAGCACCGTGCGCAGCATCATGCGGTAGCGCGGCTCAAAGATGTGCAGGGGCAGCACCTCTTGGGGGAACAACACCACATCCGGCAGTGGGAAGAGTGGGAGTTCCCTCACGGCCAGATTCGTCACGTCGTCGTCCTTCCGGCAGCGGTTGAGGGGGCAGGCACCGCCGTAGGGCAGAACCGTGTTCAGGCTTGAATCCTAGGGAGCAGCACCGCCCCTGCGAGGGTGAGGTGGGCGCTGATGGGCCAATCAAAAAGCCCGCCGTGAGGCGGGCTTGGGAGCACCTGCTGGTGGTGCGGCAGCTGAGCGTTGAACTCAGAGCTTCACTTCGATGTCCACACCGCTCGGCAGGTCGAGCTTCATGAGGGCATCGATGGTTTTTGCCGAGGGGCTATAGATATCGATGATCCGGCGGTGGGTGCGGGTTTCGAAGTGCTCACGGGAGTCCTTGTCCACGTGGGGCGAACGCAGCACGCAGTAGATCTTGCGCTTGGTGGGCAGGGGGATCGGGCCGATCGCAGTTGCAGCGGTGTGATCGGCAGTTTCGATGATTTTTTCGCAGGACAGATCCAGCATGCGGCGATCAAACGCCTTGAGGCGAATGCGGATCTTCTGCTGAGCGATGGCGGCGGACATGTCGGTTCAGACGGCGATGAGCCAGGTGCGGCGGAGAGCCAGGGTGGAACCACCCGATGGCTGGGAGCGTTAGAGGTGAAAACCTCTGGCTTTCGCGCTCAGGAGTAGCAAACGGGAAGAGCCCGGATGGCCACCCAGAAGCGGCTGGATTGTCGAGGTGCGGGAAGGGGTGAAGGCCGAAACCTTCACCCCTCGACCTTAGATCACGGCGAGAGCCGGATCAGAGGATCACTCGAGGATCTTGGACACCACGCCGGCACCGATGGTGCGGCCGCCTTCGCGGATAGCGAAGCGCATGCCCTGTTCGATGGCCACGGGGCAGATCAGCTCGCCAGTCATCTTGATGCGGTCACCGGGCATCACCATTTCGACGTTGACGCCGTCGTCAGAGGTGAAGGCCGTGATCTGGCCGGTCACGTCAGTTGTACGGATGTAGAACTGAGGGCGGTAGCCAGCAAAGAAGGGGGTGTGGCGGCCGCCTTCTTCCTTCTTCAGCACATACACCTCACCCTCGAACTTGGTGTGAGGCTTGATGGAGTTGGGCTTCACGAGCACCATACCGCGCTCGATGTCTTCCTTCTGCACACCGCGCAGCAGCAGACCCACGTTGTCGCCGGCCATGCCCTCGTCGAGCAGCTTGCGGAACATTTCCACACCGGTCACGGTGGTTTCGCGGGTGTCCTTGATGCCCACGATCTGCACGGTTTCGCCCACCTTCACCTTTCCGCGCTCGATACGGCCGGTGGCCACGGTGCCGCGACCGGTGATGGAGAACACGTCTTCAACAGCCATCAGGAAGGGCTTGTCGATTTCGCGCTCGGGCTCGGGGATGGACTCGTCCACCGCGGCCATCAGTTCGCCAATCTTGGCTTCCCAATCGGCATCGCCTTCCAGGGCCTTGAGGCCGGACACCTTCACCACGGGGATGTCATCGCCGGGGAAGTCGTAGCTGCTGAGCATCTCGCGAACTTCCAGTTCGACGAGCTCGAGGATCTCCTCGTCGTCGACCATGTCGCACTTGTTGAGTGCCACCACCAGAGCGGGCACGCCCACCTGCTTAGCCAGCAGGATGTGCTCTTTGGTCTGGGCCATGGGGCCGTCGGTGGCGGCCACCACCAGAATGGCGCCGTCCATCTGGGCAGCACCAGTGATCATGTTCTTCACATAGTCCGCGTGGCCGGGGCAGTCCACGTGGGCGTAGTGACGCTTCTCGGTTTCGTACTCGACGTGAGCGGTGTTGATGGTGATGCCGCGCTCGCGCTCTTCAGGAGCACCGTCGATTTGGTCGTAGGCCTGAGCCTTCGCCATACCCTTCTTGGCCAGCACGTTGGTGATGGCGGCGGTGAGGGTGGTTTTGCCGTGGTCAACGTGGCCAATGGTGCCGATGTTGACGTGGGGCTTATTCCTTTCGAACTTCTCGCGGGCCATGATGAAAAAGAATCGGGGGGTAAACGGGTATGGGAAAGATCAGGAATTACCCTGATTCTTAGAAATGATGGCTTCCGCCACATTGCGAGGAACTTCCTCGTAATGGCTGAATTCCATCGAGAAGATACCCCGACCCTGGGTCATGGATCGGAGCTGGGTGGCGTAGCCGAACATCTCGGCCAGGGGCACCTTGGACTGGACTTTGGACTGTCCGCTATCCACGGACTGACCCTCGACCTGTCCACGGCGAGAGGAGAGATCGCCGATGACGGACCCAAGGTAATCCTCGGGAACTTCAACCTCGACTTTCATCATCGGCTCAAGCAGTACAGGATTGCACTTCTTGACGCCGTCCTTGAAAGCCATGGAGCCGGCGATCTTGAACGCCATTTCAGACGAGTCCACATCATGGTAAGACCCGTCGACCATGGTGACCCGCACGTCGATCATGGGGAAGCCTGCAATCACGCCGGAATTGCAGGTCTCCTTCATGCCGGCTTCTGCTGGTCCGACGTACTCCTTCGGCACGACGCCGCCAACAATCTTGTTGACGAACTCGAAGCCTGAACCCGGTTCGCCGGGTTCCATTTCGATCACCACGTGGCCGTACTGGCCTTTACCACCGGTCTGGCGGGCGAATTTGCCCTCACCCTTGGCGCTGCCGCGAATGGTTTCGCGGTAGGAGACCTGAGGTGCACCGATGTTGGCTTCCACCTTGAATTCGCGCAGCATGCGGTCCACCAGGATTTCCAGGTGGAGTTCGCCCATGCCGGCGATCACGGTCTGGCTGGTCTCCGGATCCGTGCGAACCCGGAAGGTGGGATCTTCTTCGGAGAGGGATTGGAGGGCCTTGGAGAGTTTCTCCATGTCGCCCTTGGTCTTGGGTTCCACGGCCACCGAGATCACGGGCTCGGGGATGTAGAGGGATTCCAGAATGATCGGATCGGAATCCACACACAGGGTGTCGCCGGTGGTGGTGTCCTTCAGGCCGAGTACGGCGCCCAGGTCACCGGCCCTCAGTTCGTCCACTTCCTCGCGGTCGTCGGCCTTGAGCACGATCAGGCGGGAGATGCGCTCCTTCTTGTCCTTGGTGGAGTTCATCACGTAGCTGCCCTTCTGGAGCACACCCGAGTAGATGCGCACGAAGGTGAGCTTGCCGAAGGGATCGGCCATCACCTTGAAGGCCAGGGCGCTGAACGGAGCACTGTCTTCGGCGGGACGGGCAGCTTCGGTGCCATCGGGCAGCAGGCCCTGGATCGGGGGCACATCCACCGGGGCGGGGAGGTAATCCACCACGGCGTCGAGCAGGAGCTGAACGCCTTTGTTCTTGAAGGCGGAGCCGCAGATCATGGGCACCAGGCCGTGCTTGAGCACACCCTCACGAATGCCCTTGCGCAGCTGCTCTTCACTCAGCTCACCCGTTTCGAGGAACACTTCCACCAGGTCCTCGTCGGTCTCGGCGACGCTTTCCATGAGGGCCGCGCGCCATTTGGCGGCTTCCTCCACCATGTTGGCGGGGATATCGGTTTCTTCGATGTCCTTGCCGAGTTCATCCTTGTAGATGAAGGCCCGGTTCTTCACCAGGTCGACGATGCCGCTCAGTTCGCCTTCGGCTCCGATAGGCAGCTGGATCGGGGCTGCATTGGCCTTGAGGCGATCCTTGATCTGCTCATAGACCTTGAGGAAGTCGGCGCCGGTGCGGTCCATCTTGTTGACGAACACCATGCGCGGCACCTTGTACCGATCCGCTTGGCGCCACACGGTTTCCGACTGGGGCTGAACGCCGCCCACGGCACAGAACACGGCGATCACGCCGTCCAGCACCCGCATGGAACGCTCCACCTCAATGGTGAAGTCCACGTGACCAGGCGTGTCAATGATGTTGATGCGGTGGTCTTTCCAGCTGGTGGAAATTGCCGCGGCAGTAATGGTGATGCCCCGCTCGCGCTCCTGGGCCATCCAGTCCGTCACGGCGGCGCCGTCGTGCACCTCGCCGATCTTGTGAACCACGCCCGAGTAGAACAGGATCCGCTCGGTGGTGGTGGTTTTGCCGGCATCAATGTGCGCAGCGATACCAATATTTCTGACGCGTTCTAGGGGGTAGGCGCGAGCCACGGGACAGGTCTCCGGAGGTTGTGATCGACAAAAAATTGGGCGTCACTCTACAAGTCGGCCGCGACCGACCCTTGCAGGAGCTGGACCGCCCGCGGCCCAGCTCACTGGTCTCAGTAGCGGTAGTGGGCGAAGGCCTTGTTGGCTTCAGCCATCTTGTGGGTTTCTTCCCGCTTGCGGACGGCGCTGCCGGCTTCGTTGGCCGCATCCATCAGTTCGCCGGCCAGTTTCTGGGCCATGCTGCGGCCGTTGCGGGCCCGGGAGAAATTCACCAGCCAACGCAGGGCCATGGCAGTGCCACGCTCCTGACGCACTTCCATGGGCACCTGGTAGGTGGCGCCACCAACCCGGCGAGCCCGCACTTCCACCAGGGGGGTGGCGTTCTTGACGGCGGTCTCGAACAGCTCCAGGGGGTCGGAACCGGTGCGCTCGTTGATCAGCGAGAAGGCATCGGAGAGAATCCGCTGGGCGGTGGATTTCTTGCCGTGCTTCATCAGTCGGGCCACGATCATCGTGGCCAAACGGCTGTTGAACTGGGGATCGGGAAGAACCGGGCGCTTCTCAGCTGCGTTGCGGCGGGACATAGACCTGGAGGGTGGAAGTCAGGAAAACGGGAGGGAAGGATCAGTCCTTCGGAGTTTTGGCGCCGTACTTGGAACGAGACTGACGGCGATCCTTGACGCCGGCGGTGTCGAGCGTGCCGCGAATGATGTGGTAGCGAACACCTGGCAGATCCTTCACACGGCCACCGCGGATCATCACCACGGAGTGCTCCTGCAGGTTGTGGCCGATGCCCGGGATGTAGGCAGTGACTTCAAAACCCGAGGTGAGACGCACACGGGCAACCTTGCGCAGGGCCGAGTTCGGCTTCTTGGGAGTGGAGGTGTACACGCGGGTGCACACGCCACGGCGCTCGGGGCAGCCACGCAGGGCGGGGGACTTGGTCTTGCGGGTGAGGCGCTGCCGCTCGGTACGGATCAGCTGCTGAATCGTGGGCATCTAGGGCCGGAGAGATCGAGGGGCCGGAGCGAGGTCGGGAGCCCGACCGTTTCGACAATCCGCCACATTACTTTGTCGCCTGCCCCCCCTCGTTGGTGGGGCCGAACGAGGCGCCGCAGGCGCAGATCCTCACGTTGTGGTCTGCCCTGACCAGGAATCCGCCACCGCTGAGATCACCGCGGTAGTCCAGCTGGAGGCCGGCGAGGCGCGTGGACTGGTCGCCGGGGGCAAACAGGGTGATGCCATCGGCCCTGGCCACGGCCACCCCGGCCAGATGGCCTGGACGGATGCGGATGACCCAGCGCTCGCAGCTGCCGTCCACCAGGTCGAGGTGCATCATCCCGGGAGTGCCGGCCACAGCGGCCTGACGACCCAGCTCGGCGGCAGCGGCTGCGGTGAGGCGCAGGCTGTGGCCCTTGGGCATGACGGCGGAACTCGGTGCTCACCGATCAGTCTGTCAGGCCAGTCCGTTGGGTCGGACCCCTGCCGAGGCCTCACTCCGGCTCCGCTGTGAGCGGGCCCGTCGGTCGCTGGGGCGTCCAGCTGCTGTCCCGCGGGATCAGACCAAGGCCGTTGTGCACAGCAGCCACCACGCCCCGCCCCTTCACAGTGTGGGTGTCGCCGACCACCAGGCCTGTGGAACTGCCCCCATCCAGGTTGAGGGCGTCACGCAGTCCCAGTTGCTTCAGCAACAGCGCGCTTTGCAGCAGCGTGGGCCCCGCATCGCTCACCCCCTGCAGCGTCACCAGCCAGAGCTGACTGCCATCACTGCCCACGACGGTGCGCGGCGCCCCCTGGGAGAGAAATCCGCTGCTGAAGCCCTCCGCCGCTCCATTCAGCACCACCTGAGTGTCCTGCAGCAGCAGGGGGCCGCCCCCCATCGCGTAGGGCAGCCCGCCCAGGGCGTTGCTGGGCCGACTGCTCAAGCTCACCCGTTCGCCGGGCATCCAGGGCACGTTCAGGCCGCCCCGCGCCACCAGCAGCAGGTCTCCCTGGGCCAGGGGCACCCCCCCATCGAGTTGCCCCAGCTCGAAGCGTTGGCTCACGCTGCCATTACGCACCAACACGCCCATCTCAGTCCCGCTGATGGCCTGGTAGCTGCGGCCCCAGTCGGCGGTGTAGCGGCTGAGGCCGCGCTGGACGTAACCACTGTTCACGGCCAGTACGGGCCAGCGTTGGCCCCTGCTGTCCACGATGGTGTCCTCGAGGCTGAGGCGCCCGAAGCTCGGCAGGCTGGCCTGGGTCCAGCCCATGGCGCCCCGGTTGAGGATCGGCCCTGAGAGCCAGCGGCCGTTGTCCCGCAGGGCACCGAGGGGAAGGCGGTTCACCCGGTTGAAATAGCCCCCGTTCACCGCGATCAGGGCCTGTTCTGAGCGGGCCAGCTGCGCGAGGTTGCTCAGGCCCTGCATGCCATCGGGCCGGTTGAGGGGGCGCAGGTCCAGAGGGGTGGCCCGTGGATCGAAGCGCACGCTGCTCATCAACACCTGCTGGTTGCCCAGGCGGACGATGCGCCGATCCATCTGCAGGCCTTGGCCCAGCAGGGCCTGGAGGCGGGGATCCGGGGGAGGCGGGGCCGTTGCCGTGGTCGGGCTGGTGGCGGCCCCAGCCGGCAGATCCAGCACCAGCCGCCAGGGGGCCGCCAGGGTGAGCAGGCGCGGTGCACCACCGGCCGCGGGTTGGAGTTGCAGGCCGTTGCGGGTCTGGGTGGCCGTGAGGCCCAGGCCCTGCAGTTGCTGCAGTTGGTCGGCCGTGGTGTGCACGCCCACCAGCAGGCTGGTTGCATCGGAGCGGACCAGGGCCGGTGCGCTGAGATCGAGCACCACGCGGCGGCTGGGCCCCTGCGCGCGCCAGCGCACCTGATTCAGCGGTGCGGGGGGAAGCTCCAGGTCCAGCCTGTTGCCCTGCACCTTCAGCTGGACCCCCGCGGCCTCCAGTAAGGCGGAGGCCGGCACCGCCACTTCGTCGTCGAGGCTGCGCTGGGCCCCGCTGGGCACCCGCTGGCGCTGGCCGAACCATTCGAGCTCCAGCGTGCGGTCGCTGCTGCTGCGGCTGCTCACCCCCAGCTGCCCCTGCAACACCTCGAGCGGGATCCACAGCTCGGCCCTGCCGGTACCAGGGTCGGTTTGCACCTGCCAGCGCGCCTGCTGACGGAGGCCGTTGATCTGGATCTCCGTGCCCTGGGCTTGGGGCAGCCGCGTCCGTTGGACCGCAGGCGAATGCGGTTGCAGCAGGGGCGGTGGGGCCGTGAGCGGTACACCGGCCAGCAGCGCGGCCAGCGATGCGGCAACAGGCATCACTGGCAGCAGTGTCAGCAGGCCCGCCATGGCACACCGGCTTCACAGGTTGAGGAACGCTAGCGGCCCTGCCCAGCTCCTCCCACGCTTCGGCCTTTGAGCTGCGAGCCTCTGTCCCTAGGATCGGAGGCTCGCAGCGCGGCCGGTGGACGCGGGGTGCTCCCTCGCCGCCAGTCCTGCCGCCTTCATTGCTGCCGTACATACAAGGTTGTCGCCGGGTTATGCCGCTGTCCTCTCGCCCCGTTTGGCCCCATTGCGACAGCCCCGCACCGGCGGCGGTTGCGGGCGAGAAGGACGCCTGCGGCGTGGGTTTCCTGGCCAGCCTGAAGGGTGAGGCCAGTCACTGGGTGCTGCAACAGGCCCTGCGCGGCCTCGACTGCATGGAGCACCGCGGCGGCTGCGGCGGCGATGGTGATTCCGGCGACGGTGCCGGCGTGCTTTGCGGGATCCCCTGGAGCTACTTGGAAGCCGTGTGGCCCGAGGCGGCCGCCGCCAAAGGCAGTGCCCGCGGCCTGGGCATGGTGTTCCTGCCGGCCGACGCCGCCAAGCGCGAGCAGGCCAAGGCCTTCTGCGCCGAAGAGGCCGCCAAGCTGGGGCTACGCAGCCTGGGTTGGCGGGCGGTGCCGCTGAACTCTGCGGTGCTCGGCCCCCTCGCTTTGAGCACGGCTCCCGCCATTGAGCAGTGGCTGCTCGCCGCCGATGAAGCCGGCGATGCTCTGGAGGCGGTGCTGTTCCGTCTGCGCCGCCGTTGCGGCGACCGGGCCCGCGCGGCCTGGGGCCCCGGTCCTGGCGACCTCTACTTCGCCTCCCTGAGCAGCCGCACGGTTGTGTACAAGGGAATGGTGCGCTCGGAGGTGCTCGCCGCCTTCTATGGCGATCTGCGCGACGCGCGCTTTGCCGTGAGCTTTGCGGTGTACCACCGCCGTTTCAGCACCAACACCCTGCCCCGCTGGCCCCTGGCCCAGCCCATGCGGCTGCTGGGTCACAACGGCGAGATCAACACCCTGCTGGGCAACCTCAATTGGGCCCGGGCTTCGGAGGCCAATCTCGATGCGGTGTGGGGGGAGGCCGCCGCCGAGCTCAAGCCGGTGGTGAATGCCGCCTTCAGTGATTCGGCCAACCTGGACGCCACCCTGGAGCTGCTGGTACGCAGCGGCCGGCCCATCACCGAGAGCCTGCTCACCCTGGTGCCCGAGGCCTTCCGCGACCAGCCCGAGCTGGCGGGCAAGCCGGAAATCCAGGCCTTCTACGAGTATTCCGCCTGCACCCAGGAGCCCTGGGATGGCCCGGCCCTGTTGGTGTTC
>CANHMF010000045.1 GCA_947461705.1 Synechococcaceae cyanobacterium | reverse complement strand
GGTGCGCTGAGGAGCCAGTCCTCACCGAGGGGATCCAGGCCACCTGGCTGCCCCTCCAGGCGCTGCCACAGGTCGCGGCAGGGGGTGAGCAGGTAGAGCTCCACCTCCATCACCCCCGACAGGGCCTGCAGCAGCTGCACCTGAATCGGCGCCAGACTGCTGAGTCCGAACAGGCGCAGGGGCTGGTCCACGGCCAGGCCAGGCAGCGGTTTGCCCCTCGGCCACTGCCGCAGGCGTTCGATCACCGCCGCCACCCGCAGGCCGAAGGGCTGGGTGGCCAGGCGCTCGGCCAGCTGGGCCAGCAGCAGGGGCTGCCAGTGCTGGTCCGCCGCCAGGGGCCGGCCGTGCCCATCGAGGCGCTGGCCCGCGCACCAGGCCGCCACCATGGCCGGCCGGTACAGGGTGTAATCGTCGAAGGCGTCGGCGATGGCCCGCCCCAGCTGCCACAGGGGCCGATCCAGCTGGGCCAGCTGTCCGGCTGTGCCGTGGCCCCGCTGTTCCAGCCAGCGGCGCAGCAGCAGGGCTTCCGGTTGCTGCACCAACGCCGGTAGCAGTTCCAGCAGGGGCCACACCAGTTGGTTGGCTCGCCAGGGATCGGGGCCCGGGGCCGTGGCGCTGTCCGGCAGTGCGAGCACCCCCTCCACCAACTGGCGCAGGTGGCTGCCGGGAAAGGGAAAGCGCAGATTGGCGGCGATGCCACCGGCATAAGCGCCCTCTTCGCTGCCCACCCCCAGGGCGATCTGTTCCCCCAGCCAGCGGCTGGTGGGCCAGGTGTTCACGATCACCTGGGCCTGCTCAAAGGGGCCGGGCGGCTCCAGCTGCAGTTTGGCCGCCAGCACCCGGGCGAGGATCTCGGCGCGGTTGCTGCGGAAAACCGTGAGCAAGGGTCAGCAGCGGCTCAGGCTGGGGATGCGGAGGCCCGGCAGGGGGGCGGCAGCCTC
Organism: Synechococcaceae cyanobacterium; assembly: GCA_947461705.1. Taxonomy (GTDB): domain Bacteria; phylum Cyanobacteriota; class Cyanobacteriia; order PCC-6307; family Cyanobiaceae; genus Vulcanococcus. The sequence continues at coordinate 14,756 of CANHMF010000045.1, read as the reverse complement.
GGGCCGCAGCCCGGGAACGGCGATCACGGCGCCCGTTTCCGGGCAGTAGGCGCTCAGGTCGCCGCCGTAGCAAGCCCCCGTGTCCACCATCACGATGTGGCGGAGATGGCGCACATGGGGCCCGGGGGTATGGCCGATCACCACGTCGCCGAAGCGGCCGTCGTAGTGCTGCCAGAACCCCATGCGCACCCGGAGATCCGGTTGCCAGGTGGTGGGATCAAAGCCGGCATGGGTGGCCACCCAGCCGTCTCCCCAGTAGGCCATCGGCAGGTTGTCGAGTCGCTCGAGCCAGTGGCGGCAGAGATGATCGCCGAGATGACGGTAGGTGTCGCAGCCCGCCAGGCTCGGTTGGTCGCCCCAGGGGCCACGCCGCAGGGCCTGCACCAGGTCGGCCTCGTGGTTGCCCTTCAGCCACACGGCCCGGCCCTGCTCCACCAGGCCCCAGATTCGGGCCATGGTGCTGGCGATGGCTGGCCCGCGGTTGATCGCATCGCCGCAGAACACCAGGCGGTCGCCGCTGGGCAGCCGCTCCAGCAGCTGCTCGAGCGGGCCTGCGCACCCATGGACGTCGCCGATCACCCAGTGGTGGCAGCGACTACTGACGGACGTCATGAAGAGGACGCGTTAAGGCCAGTCTGGCGGTCCACGGGCTGATCTGTCAGCCCCTGAATCGCTGGTAGCTTGCCGAGCAGAGCTGCACGCTGTGATGGATCCCAAGTCGCTGCCGGTGGGTCAGCGGGTCGCGGCCCTGGTGAAGGCCCTGGACGGCGCCAAGCGCACCAACGAAGCCCTGTCGCGCTGCCGTGACGGTGAGGCGATGGTGGATGTGCTCCTGGATGCCTCCAGCAGGTTGGGGTTGGGGCTCAGCCGCAGTGATCTGGTGAACACGCCCCCGATCCGCGATTGGATCTGGTGGAAGAACAAGGAAGCGGTGCTCACCATTGGGGATGGCAAGCCCCGCTATCAGCAGGATGCCGATCCGGGCCAACGTGCGGATGGTGAGGCCCCCCGCAGAAAGTTCCTCGGCTTGTTCTGAGCGTCCGGCTCAGCCGGCGCTGGCCAGGGGGTCGGGGATCGTGGCCGAGGGGGCTTCAAAGCTGCCCGTGGCCACGAACTCGAGGCGCAGCTTCATGAAGGCAATGAATTTGGCGTCCGTGGACACCACCGCTGCGGCGGGGCGGGGTACCTGGGCGCCGATCGCGCTGAGTTCGGCAGCATCCAGGAAGGCGGGGCGCTTCACCAGCCAGAAGTCGATGGCCTTGCCCTGTTCGCCGTAGTTGCGAACGCGCTCTTTGAGCACTTCGTCGAGGGGTTCCTCCACGGTGAGGAAGGCCTCGCTGGCGGCCACGAAGTGGTACTGGGTCATGAACTGGTGCTGCCGAACAGGGGGTCCCGGCGGGGATTCTGAACCAGCGCCTTCATCTGGCGAACGGCCTGCTCCAGGCCCACGGCCAGGGCTCTGGCCACGATCGTGTGGCCGATGTTGAGCTCTTCCATCCCCTCGATGGCGGCCACGGGTTCAACGTTCTGGTAAGTGAGGCCGTGGCCGGCATTCACCCGCAGGCCGAGGCTGCGGGCGATGAAACTGCCTTCGGTGAGCCGGGCCAGCTCAAGGGGCTGGTGGTGCCAGTCGGCCTCGGCGTAGGTGCCGGTGTGCAGCTCCACCCAGCGGGCCCCCGTGGCCCGGCAGGCCTCCAGCTGGGCTGCATCGGCATCCACGAACAGGCTCACGCCGATGCCGGCGTCCTGCAGCCGACCCACCAGGCCGGCGAGGGCCTGCTGTTGGCTGGCTACATCCAGGCCGCCTTCGGTGGTCACCTCCTCGCGCTTCTCGGGCACCAGGGTCACCATGTCGGGACGGAGGTCCAGGGCGATGGCCTCCATCTCCGCGGTGGCGGCCATTTCCAGGTTGAGACGGCTCCGCACTGTCTGGCGCAGCAGCTGCACATCCCGGTCCTGGATGTGGCGCCGGTCTTCGCGCAGGTGCACGGTGATGCCATCGGCGCCGCCCAGTTCAGCCAGCAGGGCGTAACTCACCGGATCCGGCTCCACGGTGCGGCGGGCCTGGCGCACGTTGGCGATGTGATCAATGTTCACGCCGAGGCTGGCCATGGCACCGAGAGAGGCTCTGGGTGTGGATCCTATGGAGGGCGGCCGACCCGCTCGTGCAACTGCCCGTCGCGTGGAGAAGGCGGCGAATCCCAGCTCTAGGTTCTGAGATCAGGGTTGTGGGGGGGCAGGTGAACGGCCAGATGACGGCGCAGTCGACACAGTCGGTGGCGCTCACCACCCGGGAGCGCAGCCTCTGCAATGGGATCAATCCCGTGTTGGCGCCCGTGGCCATGGTGCTCACCCAGGACGTGGCTCTCAGGAGCTACTTCTGCCGGGGTCTGGAGGTGATGGGGGTGCAGCATTTGCCCCGGACCGGGCCCGTGCTGCTGGCACCCACCCACCGCTCCCGCTGGGATGCGCTGATGCTGCCCCATGCTGCCGGGCGTCGCGTCACCGGCCGCGACTGCCGCTTCATGGTGAGCAGCGATGAAATGGCGGGTCTGCAGGGCTGGTTTCTGCATCGTCTGGGTTGCTTTCCCGTGAACCCCCGCAAGCCGGCGGCCGCCTCCCTGCGCTTTGCCGTGCAGCTGCTGCAGGCGGGCGAGCAACTGGTGGTGTTTCCCGAGGGCCGCATTCAGCAGGACGACAGCCCGCTGCGCCTGATGCCCGGTCTGGGACGCCTGGCCGCCCTGGCTGAAGGGCAGGGTGTGGCGGTGCCGGTGGTGCCGGTGGGGATCGGCTACGGCACGTCCCGGCCACGCCTGGGTGGACGGGCCGCCCTGTGCTTTGGAGAGCCCCTGCGCCTGCAGGGTCAGGGGCGTGAGGCGGCCACGGCCCTCAACGCCGCCCTGATGGCCAGCCTCCAATCAGCTGAGGAAGCGGCCCGCCGCGCCGTGGGACGACCGCTGCACCGCCCGTAGAGTTTTTTGACTTCTCTGCTCCTTGCCGTGCGCCGGCCCCTCGCTGCCCTCAGCCTTGCCGCCCTGGCGGTCCTTGCCCCCAGTCTGCCGGCCATGGCCCAGGACGAGCCCCAGAAGGTGCTCGAGTCCAACACCTTCGGCCTCAACATCAGCGCCATCAACGCCAAGGTGGCCCAGGGAGATGCCGCCGCCGCCGCCGGCAATCTGGCCAAGGCCAAGGTGGATTACGACCAGGCCCGCCTTGGGGCCCAGAACCTCACCCGCTTCTACCGCAACCTCAGCGGCTCGTTCCGCGGTCTGGATGCCCGCATCCCCCGGGAGATGGATCAGAAGGGCCGGGAAGCCCTGGAGCTGCAAGCCACCATCGACCTGCGCCTGGCGGCCTTGCTGCGGCGCATGAACCAACCCGAGGTGGCGGTGCCGCTGCTGGTGGAAGTGGTTCAGATCATGACCCCGGCCAGCCCCCTCGGGCAGAAGGCCTACCAGAACCTGCTCGAGCTGGGCTTTGTCAGCACGCCTTACGCGGGCTCAGCCCCAACCCCTGGCAGCTGAGCCCTCAGCCCAGGGGCACGCCCCCTAGATTCCCAACCCGTTCGATCGCCACTGGCCATGGTCCATCCCGACCAGGTGAGGTCTGCCATCACCCAGGCGCTGCCCGATGCCACCGTTGACGTGGAAGACCTCACCGGTGGTGGTGATCACCTGCAGGTGAAGGTGGTGTCCAGCGCCTTTTCCGGCCTCAGCCGGGTGAAGCAGCACCAGCTCGTGTACGGCGCGTTGCGCAGTGAGCTGGCCAGTGAGGCCATCCATGCCCTCGCGGTGCAAACCTCCCTTCCTTCCTGATCCTCCCCATCCCACTTCCCATGGACGCCTCCACCAAGCAGCGCATCGAAGATCTGGTGAGCAGCAGCCCCGTGTTCGTCTTCATGAAGGGCAACAAGCTGATGCCCCAGTGCGGTTTCTCCAACAACGTGGTTCAGATCCTCAACGCCCTAGCGGTGCCGTTTGAAACCTTCGACGTGCTCTCCGACATGGAGGTGCGCCAGGGCATCAAGGAGTTTTCCGATTGGCCCACCATCCCCCAGGTGTATGTGAACGGGGAATTCATGGGCGGATCGGACATCCTGATCGAGATGTACAACTCTGGCGAACTGCGCGAAAAGCTGGCTGTGGCGCTCGCCTGATCCCGGGTCAGTTGCGCCCGCTTTCGTAGAGGGTGCTCATGTCGTCGCCGGGACCGATGAAGCTGGAGGGGTCGAGGATCCAGCGATCCACGAGCTCCTCCAGGCGCCGCTGGGAGATCGGATCGAGGATGGCCGTGCGCCGCAGGGCGTGCAGATAGCCATCGGCGTAGAGGCGCAGCTCGCCGGGTCCGTGGTAACGGCTGGCCAGGGACTGGCAGGCGTCGCACAGCGACTGGAAGTGGCGGATGGCGTCTGGGTTCTGCAGAGCGGTCATGACGGGACCGGAGGGGACAGCTGGCAAGGCATCGCCTGATACCACTGTGGGCCGTGAAATGCGGATAGCGTAGGAACAGGCACGGAGAAGCGGGTGGAACTGGACCCCAATCCCATTCCTGGTGCCGCTATCGGTGGCGCCACGGAACCAGCGTTGAAGCGCGTGTTGGTGGTGGATCCCCACCCCACATTGCGCACGGTTTTGGCCCAGCGCCTCCGCCAGGACGGCCATCTGGCCGCGGCGGTGGCCACCGTCACCGAAGCCCTCACTCTCTGCGAGGACCAGGCTCCCGATCTGTTGGTGGCCGCTGAGCTGCTGGAGGAAACCTCGGCCCTGCGGCTGGCGGCCCAGTTGCGCTGTCCGGTGATGGTGCTCACCGCCCGCTCCGGGGCGGAGCCGGTGGTGGCCCTGCTGGATGCCGGCGCCGACGACGTGTTGCGCAAACCCTTCGGCCTGGAGGAACTGGCGGCCCGCTGCCGTTCGCTGTTGCGCCGCAGCGCCAGCGGTCTGCAGGAGCGGGTGTGCGTGGGGCCGCTCGAGGTGCATCTGCTGCTCCGCCAGGTCACTCTGCGGGATCAGCCGGTGGAACTCAGTCCGCGGGAGTTTGCCCTGCTGTGCGCCCTGTTGATGCCCCCTGGAATGGTGCGCAGCCGCAGTGAGCTGCTGCGGATGGCCTGGCCGCCCTTCAGCGGTGGTCCCCGCTCTGTGGACACCCAGGTGCTCACGCTGCGGCGCAAGTTGGAGCAGGCCGGGCTGGGCGAGGGCGGTGGCATCGAAACCGTGCGCCAGCAGGGTTACCGCTTCAGCCTCGACACGATTCCAGAAGCCAGCCCTATCCCCCCAACCCTGGTGGGAAGTCCCATCGCCCCGTAGCAACGGCCCAGGCCGCTACGGCTTCCCCGGCCAGCATCAGGCCACAGAGCAGGGCCAGGAGTTGATAGGTCCAGGCCGGACTGATCCGGCCGATGGCGGTGGTGTCGATGCCGGTGGCCGCCTGGAAGCTGCTCAGGAAGTCGTTGAACTGAGCCACCCGCTGCGGCAGCAGGTAGGCACCCTGGTGGCTGCGCACGTAGTACACGCGCCCGCCCTGGCTGGTGGCCACGGGCGTGAGGCCGGTGACGCCACTCCAGGGCAGCTCCCAGCCGCGGCGCCAGAGCCAGGCACACCATGGGGCAGGGCCCACCCGGATGCCGCTGGCATCGAGCTGCACCTGTTCGCTGGTGGCCGCCAGCACCAGCACGAGGCCGAGGGGCAGGGCCAGTAGCAGGGCCAGTTGCAGCTGCGCCGTGGCCAAGACGGGCAGGGGCAACACCAGGGCCAGATAGAGGCTGATCAGGGTGAACCGGATCAGCGGGGCCATCGCGTACGACCGCGCCTCGAGGCTCATCGATCTTCGGGGGAGCCTGGTAGGGGTTCAAGCAGTTGAGGCGGCTGATAGCGACCGCTGAACACCTCCTGCTCGCGGCCCTTCCAGAACTCACCGAGCCGCATCAGATCGGCGTGGGCCTCCTGGAGTTTCTCCACGTACTCCTGGGGTTCCATGGAGCCCTTGGCTTCCTTCAGCTTGGTGAGCCGCAGCAGCTGCAGCATCCAGGGCTTGCCCAGTTCGCCCCGCTGTTCGAGATAGCGGGCCAGATCAGCGGCCTTGAGGTTGCCATCGCCGGGAATCGGGGCGGCCATGGGGTGGCAGATGCGCGCAGGAGGCTCACCCTATGGGGGTGCATGGTGGTGTTGTGAGTTCTGCCTCTCCAGCCGCCGATCACCGCCCACCCGCCTGGGTTCGGGATGCGGTGGTGTGCCAGATCTTTCCCGATCGCTTTCGGCGCAGTGGCCGTGCCGTTCAGCAGCACGGCCTGGCCCTGGAGCCCTGGGGCTCCCCGCCCGATCCCGTGGGCTTTCAAGGGGGTGATCTCTACGGCGTGATCGACGGCCTCGATCACCTGCAGGCGCTGGGCATCACCTGCCTCTATCTCAATCCAATCTTCAGTTCGGCGGCCAATCACCGCTATCACGCCTACGACTACCTCCAGGTGGATCCGCTGCTCGGTGGCGATGCCGCCTTCGATGCGCTGGTGGCGGAGCTGAAGCGCCGGGGGATGCGGCTGCTGCTTGATGGCGTGTTCAACCACTGCGGCCGCGGTTTCTGGGCCTTCCACCATCTGCTGGAGAACGGATCGGCCTCGCCCTATGCCGACTGGTTCATCACCGAGCAGTGGCCGCTCAAGGCCTATCCCGCCGCCGGCGAGGCCTGCGGCTACCACAGCTGGTGGAGTGATCCGGCCCTGCCCAAGTTCAACCATGCCAATCCCCAGGTGCGGGAGCATCTGTTGGCCGTGGGTGAGCACTGGCTGCAGCGCGGCATCGATGGCTGGCGGCTGGATGTGCCCGATGAGGTGGATCCTGGCTTCTGGGTGGCGTTTCGCCGGCGGGTGCGCCGGGTGAACTCCGAGGCCTGGATCGTGGGCGAGGTGTGGGGCGATGCCCGCGCCTGGCTGGGGGGCGAGCACTTCGATGGGGTGATGAACTACCGCGTGGCCTGGAGCACCCTGGGTTGGGTCGCCGATGGGGAGCTGCAGGCGGGCCATGCCCGTGAGGCGATTCCCTACGGCTGCCTCAGTGGGGCGCACTACCGGGAGGTGCTGCTGGAAACGCTCGATTGGTATCGCCCGGAGGTGAACCAGGCGCAGCTCAACCTGCTGGACAGCCACGATGTGCCTCGGGCGCTTCACATGCTCCAGGGGGATGTGGGGGCGCTGCGCCTGGCGCTGGTGCTGCTCTTCTGTTTGCCCGGGGTGCCTTGCCTCTATTACGGCACCGAAGCCGGCCTGAGCGGTGGGGCCGAGCCGGCCTGCCGCGAGGCCTTCCCCTGGGGCGATCCGCAGGCCTGGCCCCACGACCTGCGGAGCTTCCTCGCGTCGTTGGCCCACTTGCGGCGGGAGCAGCCGGCCCTGCGGGAGCTGGCGCTGGAGATCGAGCCGCTGCCGGGGCCGGGCGGAGATCAGGGCCTACGGCTGCGGCGCGGTTCGGGCGTTGAGCTGTGGCTCAACCGCAGCCGCAGACAGCCGTTGCCGCTGCAGGCGCTGAGCGCTGGGCAGGTGCTGTGGCCACCGCAGCAGGTGGGGCTGGGGCCGCCGAGCCTGCTGGAGCCCCAGAGCGCCCTGGTGGTGGTGCTGCCTTGAGGTTCAGGCTGGCAATGCCCAGGGATTCAGGCCTAGGTCCGCGCCGATGCGGTGGGCGCAGGCGAAGCCGCTGAAGGCCACGGCATTGAGGCCCTGGCCGGGGAAGCAGGAATCCCCCACGCAATAGAGGCCCTTGAGGCCGGTGCGGTTGAAGGGCATCGGCAGCAGGCCCGGCAGCCGCAGGGCGGGGATGGGCCCATAGCTGCCGCCCATGCGCCCCAGGAAGCGGCGATGGGTGCGGGGCGTGCCCACTTCGCGGTGGCTGATGGCACCCTCCAGCCCCGGCAGGATCGCCTCCAGCCGCTGGATCAGCCGGTTGGCATCCGCCTGTTTCTTGGCGGCGTATTGCCCTGGGCTGAGGCCTTGCCACGCCTCGATCGAGGAGGGGGTGAAGGCGTGCACGATGTGGTGGCCGCCGGGTGCTAGCGAGGGATCCAGAAGCGTGGGCATCGACACGAACACCACCCCCTGTTCCGCCTCCATGGCCTCCCACTGCTCCAGCAGCAGGTGGTGGCAGTGGAAGCCCGCCGGCACGATCTCCGCCTTCACGCCCAGATGCAGGGAGAGGAAGGAGGGGGAGGGCTTGTAGCGCCGGCGCCAGGTGGTTTCGCTGTTCGGGGTGTGCTCGGCATCCACCAACGGCTGGCTCACGGCTCCTGCGCTGCCGGCGGTGCCGGCAAAGGTGTCCCAGCGGGTGGCATTGCTCACCACGCGCCGGGAGCGGATCTGCTCGCCGCTGGCCAGCTCCACACCCACGGCCTGGCCCTGCTCCAGCAGCACCTTGGTGACGCGGGCCTTGTAGCGGATGGCGCCGCCATGGCGTTCCAGGCCCGCCACCAGCTTCTCGGCGATCACGCCCACGCCGCCTCTGGGGTAATTGATGCCGCCGGCATGGCGATCGGAGAACACCATCCCCGCGTTGATCATGGGGGTGAGGTCTGCCGGCATCACGCTCCAGCAGAAGCACTCCATGTCGATGAACTTGAGCAGGGCCTGATCGCGGATGTGCTGGCGGGCCACGTCGCCCACGTTCACCGGCAGCCAACGGGCTAGGCCGAGGCAGGCCAGGGGGGCTTTGAAGAACACCTTGGCCAGGTAGGCGGGATCCTCGAGCGAGAGCAACGGCATCGCATCGAGGCAGTTGAACACCTGCCAGCAGGTGTCGTAGAAGGCGCGGATGCCCTGGGCTTCGTGGGGAAACAGGGCGGTGAGACGGGCCACGAAATGGTCGTAGTCCCGATCCACCGCCACGTTCAGCCCACCGGGCAGGTGGTACGCGAGCTGGGCCGGGTCGGGGATGGTGTCGCAGACCTCGCCCACATCGGCCAGGGCACGGGTGAGCAGGTTGGTGTGCCCCTTCTGGCCGAAGCCAAAGATCATCGAGGCGCCCACATCGAAGGTGTAGCCGTCGCGCTTGAAGCTGCCGCCGGACCCCCCTGGGATCAGGTAGCGCTCCAGCACCAGCACCTTGGCGCCCTTGGCCGCCAGCTGCGAGGCGGTCACCAGACCGCCGATGCCGGAGCCGATCACGATCACGTCGTAACTGGGGGCGGGGCTGGTCAACACGCTGGTGGCGGCTGGGGCGACCCTAGGGGTCAGGCTGCCCCTGGGGTTTCCCTCAGGGCCCCCACAAAGCGCCGAATGGACTCACCCAGATGCCCAGAAGGGGATGGCATGGCCATGGGCGGGGGCTTCAGACGGGGCAGACCGGGGTGGCCGGGGGAGCGGCGGCGGCCCCGAAGGGTGCCAGGTCCGCCAGGGCCCGATCCCGGTAGGCGCCGTAGCGGCGGCGCTTGTCGCGGATGCGCTCCGGCAGCTCCGGCAGCAGGCCGAAGTTCGGTGGCATCGGCTGGAACTTCTCGCTGGGGGTCTCGGCGATGAAGTGGGTGAGGGCGCCGATCATCGAGGTGGCCGGCAGGTTGATGGGCTCCTGGCCGAGGGCCAGCCGCGCTGCGTTGGTGCCCGCCAGCCAGCCCCCGGCCACGGCTGCCGCATAGCCCTCGGTGCCGGTGATCTGCCCCGCCGCCAACAGGGTGGGCCGCTGCCGGAACTGCAGCGTGGGCTCCAGCAGCTGGGGGGCCTCCAGGAAGGTGTTGCGGTGCATCACCCCGAAGCGCACGAACTCGGCGTTCTCCAGGCCCGGAATCATCCGCAGCACCCGCTTCTGTTCCCCCCACTTGAGGTTGGTCTGGAAGCCCACCAGGTTCCACAGCCGGCCATCCTTGTCCTCCTGGCGCAGCTGCACCACGGCGTAGGCGCGGTTGGCCCGACGCACGTCCCGGTCGCTCACGTCGCCCCAGCGGGGATCCCACAGACCGATGGGCTTGAGCGGGCCGTAGCGCATGGTGTCTTCACCGCGGCGGGCCAGCTCCTCAATGGGCAGGCAGCCCTCGAAGAAGGTGGCATTCTCCTTTTCGAAATCCTTGAGCTCGGCTTGCTCGGCCGTCAGCAGGGCCTCGCGGAAGGCGAGGAACTGCTCCTTGTCCATGGGGCAGTTGATGTAGTCGGCATCGCCCTTGTCGTAACGGCTGGCTCGGAAGGCCACCGAAAGATCGATGCTCTCGCCCTCCACGATCGGGCTGGCGGCATCGAAGAAGTGGCAGTCGTCGCGGCCGGTGAAGGCACGCAGCTGCTCGGCCAGGGGCTCACTGGTGAGGGGGCCGGTGGCCAGCACCGCGATCTCCCCCGGTTCGGGCAGGGTGGTGTGCTCGCGCCGCTCCACGCTCACCAGCGGGTGCTGCTCCAGGGCGGCGGTGAGGGCGGCGCTGTAGCGGCCGCGGTCCACCGCCAGGGCGCCCCCGGCGGGCACGGCGTGGCCATCGGCGGTGCGGATCACCAGGGAGCCCAGCCGCCGCAGTTCCTCCTGCAGCAGCCCAGCGGCCCGATCGCTGCTCAGGGCGCCGAAGCTGTTGCTGCACACCAGCTCGGCGAATTCGCTGCTGTGGTGGGCGGGCGAGCGGCGCACTGGCCGCATTTCCACCAGCCGCACCGGGATGCCGGCCCTGGCGATCTGCCAAGCGGCTTCTGTGCCGGCCAGGCCGGCTCCAATCACCAGCACAGGATTGGAGGTGCCCATGAAAAACCGGCTCTGCCTGAGGGGATCAGGCTAGGAGCCGGTCTGCTGGGTGCTGGAACAGCGGGAGGTGGCGGATCAGCCGTTGGCTCGCTTGAGCATCAGCTGGAGCTGGCCCACCGCGGCGCGACCGATGTTGAAGGCGGCCCAGCCGGCGGCCAGAAGGATGGGGGTGACTACGAGCAGGAGCCGTGCGTCCATGGCTGGGAAAAAACTGCGTGGCCGGATCCTACGGACTCCCCAGGGGCAGCGCGACGCCCAGGGCCCCGGTTGATCCAAATCGCAGCAATTCAGCCGGGGTGGAAGCCGGGATCCTGGGAGCGACCGGCGTGGGCCATGGCCAGCTGGCGGTAGCGGCGCGCGTGGTCCCGCTGGTCGGCGGCCGCGGCGTCGCTGAGCTCGCGCTTCACCTGGGCGGGAGCGCCCATGACCACGGCCCGGGGGGGCACATCCCGGGTCACCACCGCGCCAGCGGCCACGAGGGCGCCCTCGCCCACGCTCACACCGTTGAGCACTACCGCGCCGATCCCGATCAGGCAGCCATCTCCCAGGGTGGCCCCGTGCACCACAGCCCGGTGGCCAATGGTCACGTCGGAACCGATCCGCACCGGCTGGCCGGGATCGCCATGCAGCACAGCCCCGTCCTGCACGTTGCTGCCCTCGCCGATCACGATGGCGCACACGTCGCCGCGGGCCACGGCGGTGGGCCAGAGGCTGGCACCGGCCGCCAGGTGCACATCCCCAATCACCACGGCGGATTCGGCCACCCAGGCATCGGGATGCACGGTGGGTTCAGGCCAGGGGAAGCGGGCCATGGCGGCAGAGCGGCAGCAGGCAGGGTCACCATCCTCAGCCGGCTTGGAGCAGGGCACCCCCGGGTGATACGTTTTCCCTGTGCCCAACGGGCGCGGGTCGCTAGCTCAGCGGTAGAGCACTCGGCTTTTAACCGATTGGTCCTGAGTTCGAATCTCAGGCGACCCATTTTGTGTCTCGGCGTCTCTCGACTGGTTTTTCCAGTTGAAGAAACGAATCTCAGGTCTGTATCGGGCAACTGGGCCAGGCCGAACTGAGATCGCGAAAGGCTTGAGAAGGCGCCAATTCCGCCAAATGTTTGGGGGTTTCCCACAAACACCCCCAAACAGCGCAAGATGCCTTGGGGTATCGCGCTTCCAATCGGCTAGCGGCTGGGGAACTCTCTCCACAAAGCCTTTGAGCCATGACACAGGCCAACAGCGCCCTGAGCCACGTCAACGGTGTGTTGCGCGCTCATCACTTGCCCTTTCGGCTGCGCGCGAGCCATAACAACCGCTGGTTCGGTGTCTATGCCCCCTCCCTTCCCGGTCGCCGTGCGCGGCTGCTCCAGCCAGGAGGACCAGGCGATCGAGGAGCTCTGCTTGCGTTTGGTGAGCGAAGCCCGAAGGCGGCCTGACGCCGCCCTTGAGCAGCTGCTCAAGGGCCGGAGATCTGCGAAGCCATGGTGGCCTTCCAGCGCCGCCAGGGCGTGAAGGTGAACCTGGAGGGTCTGTTCAAGGCGCAGGGCTATTTCCCTTTATTGCCGGCCGATCGAGCGGCCCGGGGTTAACGATGTCAGGGGCCGGAACTGTCCAGAAAAAGGCACCCACCTCAGACCAGGGGCGTCGTTGTGGGGGTAGAGCGCTGGTTGGTGGCTTAATCCGTAGGTGTAGTAGTCGATAGCTGGTAGCGGCGTGGTGCCTCTGTCGATGCGCAGCTGGATACGGGCCATGTAGCGCCGGGCTACAAACGAGTTTTCCATCTCGAACATCCAAAAGGATTGCAGGTGTTCGCATTGGCTCTTGAATACATCATTCTGGTCAAACTGATAACCGTGAAGCCCTGCCAGCTCTATGACCTTGTGAATGTCGATGTCGAGAGGGAGATGTGCCTCTCCCCATTGATCCACGCCAAATTGAGCAAGTTTTGCGGCAAGTTCTGGATCCTTCTTCGTGTGGTCAATGAACCGCTTGAGTTCGCTCGCGCCACTCATGCAAGGGTCTCCATCGGCACATAGCCCCCGATCCATTCCACGGCAAAGTTAGTGAGCCCCAGACCCGACGGGAGCCCTCGGATGTACTGGTATGCAGGCCCATTGGTGCCGATAATGTTTGGAACTAGCGTTCCGTTGTCTGTAATAGTCACAGCCCCGTCCACGATCTGCTGATCGATAGAAACAACGTTGTAGGTCTGGCCTGCACGTGTATTGAAGGCAACTTCCAGGTCTTGCGTGCCATTGCTAGCTGGAATCAGGCGTACGATCGGATCCCCCTTGCTATAGGCGGATTCCTGTAAAGACCCTCCGCGATAGCGGTACAAGGTGGGTGCCTTGGATGGTTGAGGCAGAAGCGGTTGTAGCTTTTCATCGATGAGCTGATCCAGCAGATCTGACATCTCGATATAGGCTTTCTTCTGTTTTCGCGTGGCTATTGGTTCGTCGCCTTGCAAAACACGAAGTGCTTCGGCTTTGGGGTCAAGATTGCGGAGTTCGAGCGGCGCTGCCTTGAACGGGTTGAGCCGGCCTGTAATTGGGTCCACATTGGGGTAGTAGTCGCCGCCATTTGGCCGGAGGTCATACAGTTCTCCTTGCCAATTCTTGGGGTCATAACTTTTGTCTCCCGAGTAATAGCGTGCATATTTGAAGTCTTTCGTGCGCACAGCCTGCAGGCGGTTGGGTCCTGGAAGTAGTCCGTGGTCCCATGAACCCTCTGGAATCGATCCGCGAGGATCCTGTCCGGCGTAAATATCGTCATACGTGTAGAGAATCGACGACTGGACATCGAGCTTCTCGTGATCTAGTGAGGAGCTCCTTGCGGCTCGCTTGATGATTGATGAGTAGTCAACACCTCTGAGGTCATAGCTTGTAATGCTGTCTTCTGTGGCTCCGTAGAGGTTGGCGACCGTGGGCAGGAAGTCGATCAGGGATACAAGGGCTTCTGATTTCTGCCCTCCCTTGAAATAACGCGGGTTGGACCAGACCATTGGCACCCGCATCGACTCCTCATAGGCATTGAACATCTTCTGCACCATGCCGCCATGGGACATCCCCATCTCGCCGTGGTCGGCTGTGCTCACAAACATAGTGCTGTTGACCTCGCCTTGATTGGCAAGCGTGTTGATCACCTCGCCCATCTGGGCATCGGCAATCTTCATTAGATTGCCGTAAAAGTTGAGATAGTTTAGTTTTAACTCGTCGGTTAGCAGTGGTTGTCCTCCTGCTTGAACGCGCAGCCACTCCCTTTGCACCTGCGGCTTGTAGTTGCCTGAAAAGTCGTAGCCATCAGCCGTGAACGAACCTGTGATGGGTTCATCGACTGTTGGCGGCAGGATGTTGATATCCCCTTCGATCATGTCTGCGGCATAGCCAAAATACGTGTTTGGATCCCCTTCGCCCCAGGTGAGTGGGTAAGCAAGCACGTCGTGAGGGTTCACGAGAGACACCACCATGGCAAATGGTTTTGTGTTGTCAGAGTCGAGTCGATTGTTGAGCCAGCTTGTGGCTTCGCTGATGAAACGCGTGTCGTTATCGGCGTAACCGCCTCCAGCGTTTTTGGGATCCATGTCTTGACCGGCATCAGGGCCCTGCCAGTCCTGGAAGTCGTACTCGGTCATGTCTTGGTAGACAACTTCGCCATCCACTGTCGTGAATGTCTTGCTGAGATGCGTCTTGCCGAAGAACGACACGTCGTAGCCAAGGTCTCCTAGAACTGTGCCAAGCGTTGGCAGGTCTGGATTCAGCTGAACTTCGGAATCCAGAATTGGATTTTCTATGTCGCTTAGAAGCAAGTCCAGCTCGTGCTGGGCTGGATATTTGCCTGTGAAGAATGTCGCCCTTGCGGACGAGCACATGGCCGTATTGGTGAAGGAGTTTTCGAACGAAAGGCCATTGTCGAGCAGCCACTGCCGTGTGGGTAGGTTCTCCTTGGCCCAATCACGCGGCAGCCACAGGTCTTCTGGTTTCACCTGGTCCCTAATGAAAATCACGAGGTTCTGTGGTTGTTCTGTTGACGCCTCGGCTTTATTGATGGCACGGTTGACTCTGCGAATATCCTTTTTGCTGTC
>CANHMF010000044.1 GCA_947461705.1 Synechococcaceae cyanobacterium | reverse complement strand
TGGCCAAACTGACGGGCCTTGTGGTTCACCTTCACCTCGGTGATCCGTGCTCCCTCGATGAAGGCCAGGGCAGGCAGAAAGCGATGCAGCTCGCCGTAGAGGCTGATGTCGTCCACCAATTCACGGCGGTAGGCCTTGAGGGAACAGCCGTAGTCGTGCAGACGCACACCGGTGACGCGGGCAATCAGGCGATTGGCCAGTTTTGAGGGCAGCAGGCGGCTCACCGCATGGTCCTGGCGCTGATGACGCCAGCCACTCACCAGGTCGTAACCCTGCTCGAGTTGCTCCAACAGCATGGGGATATCGGCCGGATCGTTCTGCAGGTCGCCGTCCAGCGTCACGATCAGATCCCCACGGCTGACATCAAACCCAGCCGACATGGCCGGGGTCTGGCCGTAGTTGCGGCGCAACAGCACCGCCACCAGCTCCGGCGTCTCGGCCGCCAGGCGCCGCAGCACGCTGGCCGTGGCATCGGAGGAGCCATCGTCCACGAGCACCAGCTCAAAGGAACGTCCCAGGGGCCGCAGAGCCGCCAGCAGCTTCTCCACCAGCAGCGGCAGGCTCTCTTCCTCGTTGTAGAGCGGCACCACGATGGAGAGCTCGGGCCTCGGCTGCGCGCTCATCGGACACCATCCAATCCCTGCAACCTAGGCGACACCGTCGTGGCAGCGCATCACCCGCCCAGCCCCGCGCAGCTCCCGCCGGTAGTGACTGCTCACGGGATGCAGGGCCTGGGGATCGAGGCTGTCGATGCCCAGGCCGTTGCGGCCATGCTCGCGGCCGGAACTGTGCAGGTAGCGGCCCTCACCGAGGTAGAGGCCCACATGGCTGCAGCGCTGGGGTTGGCCGAAAAACACCAGATCACCGGCTCGTAGCAGGCCATAGGTGCCAGGCCGCACCGCCACCGGCTGACAGAAGCGCTCCTGCTGATAGGCATCCCGGGGAATCCACACGCCAGCCGCGGCAAAGGCGCTCTGCGTGAAACCGGAACAGTCAAAATCCGGGCCCAGGGTTCCCCCCCAGAGGTAGTGGTTGGAGCACTGGCGCGCCTGCTCGGCAAAGGCCATCACGCGCGGCAGCCGGGCGGCGATGGCCTGGGCATTAAGCAGCTGGGGTCGCGGTCGCGGCGTCACGCGGGCATGGCCGAGCAGATCGCAGGGCTCGATCCAGCCGGGATAGCCGTCCTCCAGCAGGCGAACACGGAGCCGGCGGTCTACGGCCTGTTCGGGCTGCAGCACTTCCAGGCAACGGCCGGCAGCCGCCTGGGTGGCCAGGCCGCTGCCACCCAGGCGGCTGTAGAGGTTGATCGGGGCTGCCAGCCGCCAGAGGCTGCCGGGTTGCAACAACTCCAGGGCCGCAGGAGTTCCCGGAGCCAGGCTGCCTAATCTCGCCATTAACGCCTTGGGCTGTGATGGGGTTTTACTGCCCGGATGGGCCGATGCAGCGGATCCTCTCCGATGCGATCGACCAACTGGAAGCCCAGGGGCGCCCGGGGCTGCGGGAGCAGCTCTCCGTCACCTGGTTGCGCTACGGCAGCAGCCTGCGGGGCAGCGCCAGCACCGCCCAGGAGGTGGGTGCCTTCTGGACACGCCCGGTTCACGGCGCGTCGTGGGCCGGCGAGCAGCCCCGCTACCCGGCCAGCGTGGTGAAGCTCTTCTATCTGGTGGCGGCGGAAGCCTGGCTGCAGCGCCAGTTGATCAGCGACAGCCCTGAACTGCGCAGGGCACTGGCGGACATGATCCGCGACTCCAGCAACGACGCCACCGGCATGGTGCTCGACCTGCTCACAGGCACCCAAAGCGGCCCGGAGCTGCCCTCCATGGCCCTGGAGCGCTGGAGCCTGCAGCGGCAACTGGTGAACCAGTGGTATGCGGGCCTGGACTGGCCTGAATGGCTGCACTGCAACGCCTGCCAGAAAACCTGGGGCGATGGGCCCTATGGGCGGGAGCGCCAGTCCTACGGGGAGCAGCTCGAGAACCGCAACCGCCTCAGCACCGACATGACCGCCCGGCTGTTGCACGGCGTGATGGCGGGAGCCATGGTGTCTCCCCCCGCCAGCGGCCGCATGCAGGAGCTGCTGGCCCGCTCCCTGGATCCAGCCGAGCGGGCCGCCGACCCCGAGAACCAGGTGGATGGTTTCATCGGCGGGGGAGCAGCCGATGGGGCACAGCTGTGGAGCAAGGCCGGCTGGATGAGTCAGGCCCGCCACGATGCGGCCTACCTGGAGATCCCCGGCCACCATCCCTGCCTGCTGGTGATCTTCAGCGAGGGCCCTGAACGGGCCCAGGACGAGGCACTGCTGCCCGGGCTCACAGCACGGTTGCTGGCAGCCTCAAACAGCTGAGGCCTGAGCGCCCTCAGCAAGAATCCCCACCTCAGCGGTTGCCGGGGTGGGGATTAGGCAGGACGTCTGCCAGTGGACAACGGAGAGGGAGGGATTCGAACCCTCGACAGAAGTTGCCTCCTGTAACTCCTTAGCAGGGAGCCGCTTTCAACCACTCAGCCACCTCTCCAGCGGCTCGCAAAGCCTATCAGCCGCCCTGCCCCTCCAGGGCCAATCGCGGCAGGCGGTGCTTGAAGCCGCAGAGGATTTCCCAGGGAATGGTGCCGCAGAGCTCGCTCCAGGCCTCAGGGGCAATGCAGCCGCCGGCCTCGTCCTCCCCCAGCAAGGTCACCACACTGCCCACGTCCAGATCGGGGCTGTCGGTGGCGTCCAGCACCAGCTGGTCCATGGTGATCGCGCCCACCTGGGGCACCGGCCGGCCCGCGAACAACACCTGCAGTCGATTGGAGAGCAGGCGAGGCACGCCATCGGCATACCCGATGGCCAACACCGCCAGGCGACTCGGGCGCTGGGTGATGAAGCGATGGCCATAGCTGACCCCCACGCCCGCGGGCACCTCCCGAATCAGCGAGACCCGAGCCCGCACGCGCATGGCCGGTCGCAGGGGCAGCGCGCCGCCCAGATGGGACGCAGGCCGATGGCCATAGAGGGCCAGACCCACCCGCACCATGTCGAAATGCAGGCTGGGGCTACGCAGCGTGCCCGCGGAGTTGGCGAGGTGACGGCAGCCCGGCGGCAGCGACTGGTTCTGCAACTCCGCCAGCACGGCCTCAAATCGCTGCTGCTGCTGGGCAGTCAGGCCCCCGTCCGCAGACTCCAGCGCATCGGCATCGGCCAGGTGGGAATACACACCGGCCAGGTGCACCGATTCGAGGGCAGCGATGGCCTCCACCAGCCGGGGGCCGTCCTCCCAGGCGGCCCCAAGCCGGCTCATGCCGGTGTCGAGCTTGAGCTGAACCGCCATGGGCCGGCCGCTTCCAGCGGCGATGTTCTGACAGAGCAGCGCCTCCCGCATGCCGCTGAGGGTGGGCATCAGCTGCCAATGCAGACAGGTGCGCAGTTCATCGGGCTGGGTGAGATTGCCCAACACCAGCACCGGGGCCTCCAGGCCGGCCTGGCGCAGCTCGAGGCCCTCCTGGAGCGTGGCCACGCCGAAGCTGCTGGCACCCCCGGCGGCGGCAGCTCGTGCGACAGGCACAGCACCGTGGCCGTAGCCATCGGCTTTCACCACCGCCATCAAGGCGCAACCAGGGCTGAGCGAGCGCCGCAGGGCGGTGGCATTGGCCGCGATCGCAGCCTCACTCACCTCCACCCAGGCTCGCTGGCGCGGATGAGCCCACAGCCCAGGGGCGCGCTCAGGGGTGGCTGGCGACGCTTCAGACATCCGCAAAGGGTACGCGGGGCTGCAGATCCCAATCAAGATTCGCCCTAGCATTCCGCCAATCCTGCAGCCCTGCAGGGCTGGAGCTGGCATGGGCCACGTTCTCGTTCTCAACGCCTCCTACGAGCCGCTGAACATCACCAGCTGGCGGCGGGCCACGGTGATGCTGCTCAAGGGCAAGGCCGAAGGCCTGGAGCACGACCCCAGCCTCTGCCTGCGGCCGGGCCTGCAACGGCCCACGGTGATCCGCCTACGCCAGTTCGTGCGGGTCCCCTTTCGGCCCTTACCCCTCACGCGCCGCAACCTGTTCCACCGCGATGGGCATTGCTGTCAGTACTGCGGCAGCCTCAGCGAGCGGCTCTCTATTGATCACGTGATGCCCCGCAGCCGCGGGGGGGCCCATGCCTGGGAGAATGTGACCACGGCCTGCCTGCGCTGCAACGTGCACAAGGGCAACCGCACCCCCCGGGAAGCGGGCATGGTGCTGGCACGCCAGCCACGGCGCCCCGTGAGCGGCCCCCTGTTCGAGGCGCGTCGCCAGATGGCCCATGGCAGCCATGCCGAGTGGGCCAAGTACGTGAGCAGCTGGGACGCGGCCTAACCGTTGCTGCCGGAGGCCTGCTCCGCCAGCTCCTCGAGCTGGCGCCGCTGATCCGCTGACACACAGGCGCCGATCAGTTCCGCCAGCTGGCCCTGGAGCACCGGCTCCAGTGAAAAATTGCGGCCCAACCGGTGATCCGTGGTGCGGTTGTCCTTGTAGTTGTAAGTGCGGATCTTTTCACTGCGATCGCCGCTGCCCACCTGGGCCAGACGGGCCGAACGCTCCTTGGCATTGGCCTCGGCCAATTCACGCTCGTACAGCTTGGCCCGCAGGATCTCCATGGCCCGCTCGCGGTTCTGCAGCTGGGAACGCTCCTGGGTGCAGAACACGCGGATCCCCGTGGGTTTGTGCAGGAGGTCGACGGCGGTTTCCACCTTGTTCACGTTCTGGCCGCCCGCCCCACCGGAACGGGCCGTGCTGATCTCGATCTCGGTGGGGTCGATCTGCACCTCCACCGGATCGGCTTCCGGCATCACCGCCACCGTGGCCGTGGAGGTGTGCACCCGCCCCTGAGACTCCGTGGCCGGCACCCGCTGCACCCGGTGCACTCCCGCCTCGTACTTGAGCTGGCTGAACACCCCATCGCCCTGGATCGCCAGGATTAGTTCCTTGTAGCCCCCGAGCTCCGCCTCGGACGCGCTCACCGGCTGCACCTTCCAGCCCACGCTCTGGGCGTAACGCTCATACATCCGGGCCAGATCCCCGGCCCAGATCGCGGCCTCATCACCGCCGGCGCCGGCGCGGATTTCCAGCATCACACTGCGCTCATCGCGCGGGTCGCGGGGCAACAGCGCCAGGGTGAGCTGCTCCTCCAACATGGCCAGCCGCGCGCCGAGCACGGTGAGCTCGTCCTGGGCGAGGGCCTCCATCTCCAGGTCGCCGCGGCTCTGCTTGAGCAACTCACGCGCCTCTCGCTCCTGACGCTGGAGGCTCTGGAGTTCGGCGTAGCCGTTGACGAGGGGCTCAAGCCGCGCGCGCTCACGGGCAATCGGCTCGAGCTGGCTGGGGTTGGCCGCCACATCGGGGTCGGCCAATTGCCGCTCCAGGGTCTCGAAGGTGCGACGGGCCGTCTCCAGCCGCTCACTCAGGAAAGAGGTATCCATGGCAGCAGGTCAGCAAAAAGCCGGATGCCCTGGAGCATCCGGCCCTGCGGTGAATCCGTTGTGCAACGGATGGAAATCAGGCTTGCGCAGCGGCTTCGGACTTGGCTTCCGTCTTGGTCTCCTGGGGAGCATCGGACGCACCAGCCATGCCGTACTTGCGCATGAAACGGTCCACACGACCCTCGGTGTCGAGGATTTTCTGGGTGCCGGTATAGAAGGGGTGGTTGCCGCTCCACACATCCACGTGGAGCTCGGGGCTGGTGGAGCCGGTGGTCATCACCACCTCTCCGTTGCAGATCACCTTGGCATCGGGATACCAGGTGGGATGAATGTCGGCCTTGGGCATGACGAGACTCGGCTGAATACGAAAGGAAGGGATCAGCGCTTGGAGAACTGAGGAGCCTTACGGGCTTTCTTCAGGCCGTACTTGCGACGCTCCTTGGCGCGGGGATCGCGGCTGAGGTGGCCTTCGGTCTTGAGGGGCTTGCGGTTGTCGGGGGACAGGTCGCACAGAGCCCGGGCAGCACCTTGCTTGATGGCATCCGCTTGGCCGGTGAGGCCCCCACCACGCACGTTCACCAGCAGGTCGTACTCGCCAGCAAGGCCAAGGGTCTGCAGGGGAGCCTTGACGGCAGCCAGGTAAACGGGGTTGTAGTTGAGGTAGTTATCGCCGGGACGACCGTTGATGGTGACGGAACCGGTGCCGGGGACAACACGGACACGGGCGACGGCGGTCTTGCGACGGCCGGTTCCCCAGTAGACGACTTTGTTGGTGCTCATTGGGCGGAAGCGGCGGGATCGAGCGCGAGGGCCTTGGGCTGCTGGGCGGTGTGGGGGTGCTCAGCACCCTTGTACACCTTGAGCTTGCGGAACAGCTGGCGGCCGAGGGCGTTGTGGGGGAGCATGCCCTTCACAGCCTTCTCGATGATCCGCTCAGGCAGACGAGCCTGTAGAGCTGCGAAGCTCTCGGTCTTCATGCCGCCGGGACGGCCCGAGTGACGGCGGTAAACCTTCTCGGTGAACTTGTTGCCGCTCACCTTCACCTTGTCAGCATTGATCACCACGACGAAATCGCCGGCATCAATGTGGGGGGCAAAGTTGGGGTTGTTCTTACCCCGCAGCACCGAAGCCACCTCACTGGCAAGGCGGCCGAGGGTCTGGTTCTCCGCATCGACCAGATACCACTGGCGAGTGGAGGAATCCTGAGGGGGGACGAGAGTCTTGTTCATCGCGCCGGCGGGCCGGATCGGGTAGCGCGCCATCGAGCAGGGAGCTGCAACGACGGGGCTGGACAGAGGGAACGGCAGGGCACCCGATCACTCGGGAGCCAGAAGCTCGTTTAGCGACCCTACCTCTTCACCTGCTGGGCGCCCCGGGGGGCGAGCACGGAAGGGCCGGGAGGCCGGCGACCTGGAGCTGGCAAGATCCCTGTAGGGACAAGACCAAAACCGGTCAGCTGATGGAGCAAAGCCCCTTCAGCGGAGAGTTCTGAAAGCCTGCGAAACCGGAGAGAAGCCCTGGGACTCAGTCCGGTGCAGCAGGCGGAGCATCAGAGCTCTCCAGCAAATACCGCGGTTGGCCATCGTACCAGGCAGCCCTGGGGAATACCTCCGAGGGATAGCCCACCCGCAACAGGCACAGGCCCTGGGGCGGCGCGGCCTCCTTCACCTCCTCACGGGCCTGGCTGCGCCAGCGGCGCTGGAACGCCTCAAGGCTGAGGCGACCCTCGCCGATGGCCACCAGCTGCCCCATCAGCAGCCGCACCATGCCGTAGAGGAAGCCACTGGCCTGGATCTCCACCTCCACCAGATCGCCACGACGCACCAGGCTCACCTCCTGCACGGTGGTACGGGAATGGCTGCGGCTGCTGCCCGCCCGCTCGAAGGCGGCAAAGTCGTGCTCGCCGAGCAGGTCCGCCAGGGCTCGATCCATCAACTGGTCGTCCAGGCGCCACTGGTAGCGGTGCCAGCTCCACGGAGCCAGGAAGAGGTTGGGGGTGCGGGCGTTGTAGAGGGTGTAGCGATAGCGCCGATAGACAGCGCTGAAGCAAGCATGCCAATCGGCAGGCACTTCAGCCGCAGCACGCACTCGGATGCTGGGGGGCAGGCGACCATTGAGCGCCGCCGGCCACCGCTGGGCAGGGATGGGGCCGGCAGCGTCAAAGTGCACCACCTGGCCCGCCGCATGCACGCCGCTATCCGTGCGGCCTGCGGCTACCGCCATGGCCGGACGATGGGCATCCAGCTGGGCGATCGCCGCCTCGAGGGTTTCCTGGACACTGGGATCACGGGGCTGCCGCTGCCAGCCGCAGAAGGAGCTGCCCTCGTACTGCAGACAGAGGGCGATGCGGCGAAGGCGCACGGCAGGATCCGGTGGATCGGGGGAGGAGCTCAGCAGGTGGCGCATGAAAAAGCCGCGATGGACAGTCGGTCCACCGCGGCAGAGAAGTGTGGACCGTCAGCGGTCTGACGGAAGCTCAGACGAGCTCGATGATGGCCATCTCGGCGTTGTCGCCGCGGCGGGGCACCGTGCGAATGATGCGGGTGTAGCCACCGTTGCGATCGCCGTAGCGCTCTTGGGCCTTGTCGAACAGGGCGTGCACCAGTTGCTTGTCGTAGATGTAGCCGATGGCCCGGCGGCGGGCGGCGAGGCTGCCCTCCTTGGCGAGGGTGATCATGCGCTCGGCCTCATCGCGCAGGGCCTTGGCGCGGGCCTTGGTGGTGGTGAGACGACCCTCGCGGATCAGCTGCGTGGTGAGGGCGCGCAGCATGGCTTTGCGTTGGTCGGCGGGGCGTCCCAGCTGGGGGACTCGGCACTGGTGGCGCATGGCAGGAAAGGAAGGGGGAGGTCGGAGAAGTTCGGTGCTGTCAGATCGCCCGCTATCAGGCGCTGGTGCGGCTCTGGGGCAGGGAGATACCGATGCGCTCGAGGGCCTCGATCACTTCATCGGCCGACTTGGACCCGAAGTTCTTGATCTCCAGCAGATCCTCGTAGCTGAAGCCCATGAGGTCAGACACGGAGTTGACCTGGGCACGCTTGAGGCAGTTGTAGGCCCGCACGGAGAGGTTGAGCTCTTCGAGGGGTATCTGAGCCTCGGCGGAGGGCTCGGGCTCGAGGCCGGGCTCATCCACCATCGTGAGGCTGGCCAGGGGCTGGAACAGCGCAATCAGCTGGTTGGCCGCCTGAGCCATGGCGTCGTCGGGGGTGACGGAGCCATCGGTTTGGATTTCCAGGCGCAGCCGCTCGCGTACGGAACCGCCTTCGCCCACAGCGGTTTCATCCACGCTGTAGTTGACCCGACGCACGGGCATGAACACGGCATCGATCTGGAGCAGATCGATGGCGCTGGTGTCCTCGGTGCGGCGATCCACGGGGCGGTAGCCCACACCACGCTCCACGTGAACTTCGAGCTCGAGACTGTGGCCCTCGGCGATCGTGGCGATCGGACGGTCACCGTCGATCACCTGAACCTGGGAGGAGAATTGCAGGTCGGAGGCGGTGACGGTGGCGGGACCATTCACGACCAGACGGCCGATCTCCAGCTCGCGAGTGCGGCTGCTAACGGGGATGTCCTTGCAGTTCAGCAGGATGTCGAGGACGTCCTCACGCACACCGGGAACGGTGGCGTATTCGTGGTTGACCCCGGCGATGCGCACAGCGGTGATGGCGCTGCCCTCAAGGGCGCCCATCAGCACGCGACGCAGGGAGTTCCCCAGGGTGATGGCCTGGCCCCGCTCGAGGGGGCCGATCACGAACACGCCCAACTGGGAGCGGTCGTCGGCGACCTGGTGTTCAACCCGATCGATCTGGTACTGCAACACGGTCTGAAGCTCAGAAGGTATGGATGAGCCCCCCTGGGGCTAAGCAACGCGTCGGATCAGACCCGGCGACGCTTGGAACGGCGGCAACCGTTGTGGGGCAGGGGAGTGACGTCGCGGATCAGGGTGATCTCCAGACCGGCCACCTGCAGGGCACGAATGGCTGTCTCACGGCCAGAACCAGGCCCACGCACAAGCACTTCGATCTGGCGCATGCCCTGCTCGAGAGCGCGGCGGGCTGCAGCCTCGGCGGCGGTCTGAGCGGCGAACGGCGTGCCTTTACGGGCACCCTTGAAGCCGCTAGCACCAGCGGAACTCCAGGAGATCACTTCACCGGCGGTATCGGTGATCGACACGATGGTGTTATTGAAGGTGCTCTGAATGTGCGCAACACCGTTGGGCACATTGCGCTTCGTCTTCTTCGCGCCGGATTTCTTGGCGGGCTTGGCCATGGCAGATGCCCTGCAGGAGCAGGGAGGTAATCGGGGAACTGAACGAGGGATCGTCCTGGTGACGCCGGTCGAAATGACGACCAGTCGGCAGGAGCGGAATGAGCCTGGTGGCCGAGAAGGGGCGTGAACGCCTTACTTCTTCTTACCGGCGACGGTCTTACGGGCGCCGCGGCGGGTACGAGCGTTGGTGCGGGTGCGCTGACCACGCACGGGCAAGCCAGCACGGTGGCGACGGCCACGGACACAGCCAATGTCCTGCAGGCGCTTGAGGGCCATGCCCTCCTGACGGCGCAGGTCACCCTCAAGGGTGAAGCCCTCGGTCGCGCCGCGCAGCTTCTGCACGTCGGCGTCCTCGAGGTCCTTGACGCGGGTGTCGGGGTTGACGCCGGTCTTGGCCAGGATCTTCTTGGCCGTGGTCAGGCCAATCCCATACACGTAGGTGAGAGCAATCTCGATCCTCTTGTCACGAGGAATGTCGACGCCGGCAATCCGAGCCACAGAAAAAACGTTCGGTTGAGCAAGGGTGCCCAGAGCAGCCTGGGCGGGTTAGGGGTTGGTCCGCAAGCGGACCGAGGACAAGGCTCCGCCGGGGATCAACCCTGGCGCTGCTTGTGCTTGGGGTTGGAGCAGATCACCATCACCCGGCCGTGGCGACGAATCACCCGGCACTTGTCGCACATTTTCTTGACCGAGGCACGCACCTTCATGGGAGCGGTCTCTCCGAAATTCCAAACGACGAACTTACCACACGGGTCAACCGAGCAACCCAGCGATCCGCTCGGCGATGGCGTCGACCGTGCCGGCCGCTTCCACCGGCTGCAGCAGGTCCCGCTCGCGGTAGTAGGCGATCAGCGGGGCGGTCTGCTCGCGATACACCTCCAGGCGATGGCGAATCACCTGCTCGTTGTCGTCGGCCCGGCCGCGGGAGAGCAAACGCTCGATCAGTGCGGCGTCATCGAGCTCCATCAGCACCACCAACTCGATCTGCTGGCCGAGCTCATCGAGCAGCTGGGCGAGGGCATCGGCCTGGACCACATTGCGGGGAAAACCATCCAGCAGCCAGCCACCGCTGTGGGCCACGAGGCGACTGCGCACAATGGCCAGCACCAACGCATCGCTCACCAGCTCACCGCGGGCCATCACCGCTTCCGCCTGCTTGCCCAGCTCAGAACCGGCCGCCACCTCCGCCCGCAGGAGATCCCCGGTGGAGAGGTGGAGCAGCCCCTTGGCCTCAGCCAGGCGTTGGGCCTGGGTGCCCTTACCGGCACCTGGGGGGCCGAGGAAGAGGAGACGCTGCTTCATGGCGGGAAAGGGGGTTTGAGCGTTGGGAGAGAAGAAACGAAAAGCGCAGAGGCCGGGGGCACCAGGGCGGCTTCACTGCCGCACCATGCCCTCGTAGCGCTGGGAGATCACAGCGGTCTGCAGTTGCTTGGCGGTCTGGATGGCCACACCCACAAGGATCAGCAGCGACGTGGCACCAAGGCCCTGGAAGGTTTTCACCTGGGTGGACGACTCAACAGCCGAGGGAATGATCGCCACAGCACCGAGGAACAGGGCCCCCAGCAGAGTCAGTCGGTTCTGAACACTGCCCAAATAGTTCGCCGTGGCTGAACCGGGACGGACCCCAGGGATCGCCACACCGGAACGCTTCAGGGTGGTGGCGATGTCCACCGGATTCACCGTGAGCGAGGCGTAGAAGAAGGAGAAGCCGATAATCAGCCCAAAGAACAGCAGGGCATAGACCCAGGGGGTGCTGCTATTGGGGCTGAGGTAACCCGCCACCTGAATGAGCCAGGGGGACTTGGTCATGTTGGCGATGGTGAGCGGCAGGAACACCACAGCCGAGGCGAAGATGATGGGCATCACGCCACCGGCATTGAGCTTGAGCGGCAGGTAGCTCTGGCGCGCTGCCAGGTTGGCACCACCCACCTGGCGCTTGGCACTCACGATTGGAATCCGGCGGTTGCCCTCTTCCACGCAGACGATGCCCACAATCGTGATCAGGAACACGAGCACGAGCACCACAATCCCGCCCACGGTGCTGCGATCGCCGCTCTGGGCCAGCTCGATCGTGGAACCCAGGGCCCGGGGCAGGGTGGCCACGATGTTCAGGTAGATCACCAGGGACGCACCCTGGCCAATGCCCCGTTCAGTGATCACCTCACTGATCCACATCACGACCATCGAGCCGGTCACCAGGGCCACGGCCGTCTGGATGACAAACACCAGATCGGAAGTGCCGGCGATGGCGTAGGGACGCAGGATCAGAGCGAACACCACGCTCTGGAGGATGCCCCAACCAAGGGCCACGTAGCGGGTGTACTGGGCGATCTTGCGGCGTCCGGCCTCGCCCTCGTTCTTCTGCAGATCCTCGAGCGGAGGCAGGGCCGAGGTGAGCAGCTGCAGGATGATCGAGGCATTGATGAAGGGCAGGATCCCCAGACCGAACACCCCGAGGGTGGAGATGCCACCACCCGTGAAGATGTCGAGGAAGCCGATCAGCTGACCACCGCGAGCAATGAAGTCCTGAAAGGCCACCCGGTCGATACCGGGCACCGGGATGTAGATGCCAAGGCGAACCAACAGCAGCAGGCCCAGGGTGATCAACACCCGGTTGCGCAGATCCTTGGCCTGGATCAGCTGGCTGAAGATTTCACCGGCACTGGGGTTGCGGCCCCGGCTGACGAGCATGGCGAACGATGGAGAGGGCAGGAACCCGGACTAAAAAAGCCGCCTGCAGGCCCTGATGGCACTGACAGACGGCTCTGACCCTAATGGGTGAAGGGGAATGGGGGCTTCAAGCCGTCCGTTCAGATCTCTTCGCAGGTGCCACCAGCGGCCTCGATCTTCTCGCGGGCGCTGGCGGTGAAGGCGGCGGCTTGAACGGTGAGCTTCACATTCAGATCACCATTGCCAAGCACCTTGAGGGGGTGCTTAGGGCTGGTGACTAGACCATCCTTGACCAAGGTGTCGATGTTCACCGTGCTGCCAGCCTTGAGGTCGGCAAACTTGGCGACGTTGATCACCGTGTAGTTCTTGGGGTTGATCAGGGTGAAGTGCTTGAGCTTCGGCACCCGGCGGTAGAGGGGCATCTGGCCACCCTCGAAGCCCGGACGGGTAGGACTACCCGAGCGGGACTTCTGACCGCGCATACCAAAACCACAGCTGGCACCCTGGCCAGCGGCGATGCCGCGACCCTTACGGAGCTTGCGGCGACGGGAGCCCTTCTGGGGCTTCAGGGACTGGAGGTTGAGCGTCATGGCGGGCCTCAGGAGTAAATCTGCTCAAGGGAGATGCCCCGCTCCTTGGCGGTCTCCTTGTGGGTGCGCAGGCCGGCCAGGGCATCCATGGCGGCACGGGCGTTGTTCAGGGGGGTCTTGGAACCGAGGCGCTTGGCCAACACGTTCTTAATGCCGGCGAGCTCGAGCACCGTGCGGATGGAACCGCCCGCGATCACACCGGTACCAGGGGCAGCGGGACGGATCAGCACGCTGGCGGCGCCGTCACGGCCATTGCCGATAGTGGGAATCGAGGAATGGCGGGTGAGGGGCACCTTCACCAGGTGCTTCTTGCCATCGGCCACGCCCTTGCGGACTGCACCGATCACATCGCCGGCCTTGCCGACACCCACGCCAACTTGGCCCTTCTCGTTGCCGACGACAACGATGGCCCGGAAGCTCATCTTCTTACCGCCTTTCACGGTCTTGGAAACGCGGCGGATCTGAACCACGCGCTCCTGCCATTCGGAGTCGCGCTCCTGACCACGACGGTTGTCGCGGCCACGGCCACCGCCACGGCGGTCACCCTTGCCATCACCCCGGCCGCCGCCGCCACGACGTTCCTGCTGGCCTTCGGCCGCCGCAGGGACATCGGACGCCGCCGGGATATCGCTGGATTGAACTTGGTCGTTGGTTTCGGTCATGGTGAGAGCAGGGATCAGAACTGAAGGCCCGCTTCCCGGGCGGCGTCAGCCAGGGCCTTGACACGGCCGTGGTACAGGTTGCCGCCGCGATCGAAGACCACCTGTTGAATGCCCTTGGCGAGGGCACGCTTGGCGACCAGTGCACCGACGGCCACGGAGGCATCGCAGGTGGCACCGGCCGTGACGCTGGTGCGCAGATCTTTATCGAGGGTCGAGGCAGAACACAGGGTGTTCTGGGCATCGTCGTCGATGACCTGGGCGTAGATGTGATTGTTGGAGCGGAACACAGCCAGGCGCGGACGCACGGCGGTGCCAGAGAGATGGCGACGCAGACGGCGGTGACGCTTCTGGGTCTGCTGTTTGCGGGAGACGGTGGACATGGCAGTACAGGGTAACGACGCTTAGGCAGACCTCATTTCTTACCGGTCTTACCGGCCTTGCGCAGGATGCGTTCGCCCTCGTACTTGATGCCCTTGCCCTTGTAGGGCTCAGGCGGACGAATGGCACGCACCTTGGCAGCTTCGTTGCCCACAACTTCCTTGTCGGCACCGGACACCAGCACGGTGGTGTTGCCATCCACGGCGAAGGTGACGCCAGCGGGGGGCACCATCTCCACCTGGTGGCTGTAGCCAGCAGAGACCACCAGCTTCGTGCCCTGAAGGGCAGCGCGATAGCCCACGCCGACAATCTCGAGCTTGCGGGTGAAACCCTGGCTGACGCCCTCCACCATGTTGGCCACCAGGGTGCGGCACAGGCCATGGCGCTCACGCGAGCGACGGTTGTCGCTGGCAGGACTCACCACAAGGCTGTTGCCATCCTGGGCGATGGTGACGCCATCAGGGAGGGTGCGGCTGAGTTGCCCCTTGGGGCCCTTCACCGTGACGTCAAGACCATTGAGGCTGACGGTGACGCCGCCCGGAACGGGAATCGGCGCTTTACCAATACGAGACATGGATCAACCTCCCTGATCAGTAGACGTAGCAGAGCACTTCACCGCCGACGCCCTGCTTGCGGGCGTCACGGTCGCTCATCACACCCTTGGAAGTGGAGATGATGGCAACACCCAGACCGCCCAGAACTTTGGGCAGCTGACGGGTGTTCTTGTAGATCCGCAGACCGGGCTTGCTGACGCGCTGCACGGTGCGGATGGTGGGCTGGCGATGCTTGCCGCTGTATTTCAGCTCAAGCACGAGGTGCTTCTCCACGCCTTCACCTTCTTCGGTGATTTCGGCAATGAAGCCCTCCTGCTGCAGCACCTTGGCGATGCTGCGAGCCATACGGGAAGCAGGCACCTTGGTGGACTGGTGACGTTTCTCACTCGCATTGCGAATGCGGGTGAGCATGTCGGAAATCGGGTCGTGATTAGCCATGGTCGGGTCCGAAGAGGGCTCAGTTGCTGCGGAACGGCATTCCCATCTCGCGGAGGAGGGCCCGGCCCTCTTCGTCGTTACGGGCGTTGGTCACGATCGTGACGTCCATACCCCGGATCGCATCGATTTTGTCGAAGGCGATCTCGGGGAAGATGATCTGCTCGCGGATTCCAAGGGTGTAGTTGCCCCGACCGTCAAAGCTCTTGGGGCTCACGCCGCGGAAGTCGCGGATGCGAGGCAGAGCCAGGTGAATCAGGCGCTCCAGGAAGGCGTACATCCGCTCGCCTCGAAGGGTGACGGCCACGCCGATCGGCATGCCCTGGCGGATCTTGAAGCCGGCGATGGCCTTTTTGGCACGGGTCACCACCACCTTCTGGCCGGTGATGGTGGCCAGCTCGGTGATCGAGGCCTCAAGGGCCTTGGCGTTCTGGGCGGCCTCGCCGAGGCCCCGGTTGACGGTGACTTTCACCACCTTCGGGACTTCGTGGATGTTGGAGAGATCCAGCTCCTTGAGGAGTTTCGGTTGAATCGTCTCCCGGTAGCGCTGTTTCAGTGACATGACGGGGGAGGGGTTGCGCTTCTGGTCGGGGTCAGAAGGCGGACAGGGAATGGGAGAAAGGGGAAGGAAGGAGGACGGAGGAGATCAATCCAGAACTTCGCCGGTTTTTTTGAGCCGACGCTTCTTGGTGCCATCCTTTTCCACCACGATCTCAACCCGGCTGGCCACCTGTTTGGTGGTGGAGTAGAGCATCACGTTGGAGGCATGCACGGAAGCCTCCTCCGTGACGATCCGGCCGGTTTCACCTTCCTGGGTGGGTTTGACGTGGCGGGTTCGGAGGTTGATGCCTTGCACCACCACCCGGTTGTCGTAGGGCAAGGTGCGGAGCACTTCGCCGGTCTTGCCCTTGTCCTTGCCAGCGATCACCTGAACGGTGTCGCCCTTCTTGAGACGCATTTTGATGCGCTCAGGGGACTGGGCTTTGGGGGTTGCGGTGGCCATCTCAGATCACCTCCGGGGCGAGGGACACAATC
>CANHMF010000043.1 GCA_947461705.1 Synechococcaceae cyanobacterium | reverse complement strand
TTGATCAGCAGATAGGCATAGGTGGTATTCATGCTTTCAACCAACCGGGCTATTCCGGCCTCCGCAACCTCGCGCGCCTGGCGGGACTGGCTTTGACGGATGGAGCCGCTGAGGCCCATCCAGGAGCGGGCGGCCATCGCCATCAGGCCCGCTCCAATGATCAAGGAGACAATCAGAACGAGGGGGAGGATGAAGCCTTCTTCGTTGGGTTGTTTTGGTTGGCATCCTCCCTTCATGGTGGTTTTCTGCTTTTATTGAGTACACGCTGTCATGCCGGGTGCGGTTCCACAGAAGTCGACTGCACCAC
The DNA here is from genome assembly GCA_947461705.1 of Synechococcaceae cyanobacterium. Taxonomy (GTDB): domain Bacteria; phylum Cyanobacteriota; class Cyanobacteriia; order PCC-6307; family Cyanobiaceae; genus Vulcanococcus. The sequence goes on along the minus strand of CANHMF010000043.1, from coordinate 15,878 downwards.
CTGTTTCAACGTTCACTGTTGCGACTAGTGTTTTCCCGTCTAGGTCTCCAGAATCTGCAGTTCCTGTGCTCGTGATGGTTACGGCCGTGCTGGTTGCGCCATCGCAGCTAAAGGCAAAGTTCTTTGTTCCCGCTGGGCACTGGTCGGTTTCCCAGCTTGTAAGCCCCGTTGCGCCGGATTCAGTCCAGGCAACCTGTGCTTCTTTGGCGGCTGCGCTTGCCAGTGTTTTGGCTTCAGTTGCTTTGGCTTTGCTGGTTTGGTTCAGGAAGTTGGGAAGTGCCACTGCGCTCAGAATCCCCACAATCACAATCACGATCATCAGCTCCACCAGGGTGAAGCCTTTCTGCAGGGCGTTCTGCTTGCGCTTGGCTGGGCTGCTGAGCTTGCGCAGCAGGGTCGAGCGCAGCTGGGGACGAAGGAAAGAGGTCGTCATGGAGATGCAGGGTGAAGCTGTGTTCACCGTATGCGCGGCAGATCTGCTGCACCACAAGAGTTGGCTTGCGATTGGCTGAGAGTTCCCTGAGAGTGGCCCGAAGGGCCTTGGCTGCCTAGTTTTGAGGGGCCCCTGAAGGCTGCTGGTGCCGTCGTCCCGGCCAGCTGTTTCGATCCGCCGCCACCTCCAGGCCACCAGCCTGTTGGCGGTGCTGGCGGGCTACGTGGTGTTGCTGCTGGTGAACCGGCAGCTCTCCGCGCGTCTGCGCCACGACCGCCACACCGCCCAGGTGCAGGTCACCACCGCTGCCCTCCAGCAACTCCTGCCCCGGGAGGTGGATGCCACCTCCAAACTTCAGCGCCAGATGGCTGATGTCTCCAGCCCCTCGCTGCTGGTGTGGCTGGTGCCAGAGGCCGGTGCGGCGGTTCCCCGGCTGTTGCCCATTGGTGCGACCTTTCGGGACTACACCCTGGGCAAGGCCCTGATCCATGCCGCTGATGCCGTGCTCGCACCAGGGGGTGCGCCGCGGGATTGGCAGTTTCAGGGCCGCTCCTACATCACATCTGCCCTGCCCATCAGCCTCGCCGGCCGTTCCTACCAGCTGCGTTTCCTGCAGGACTACACCCTGGAAATGGAGCAGGAGCGCTTACTCACCCTGCTGCTCGTGGCGGTGGCGGGCGGCTCAGCCCTGTTCACCTCCGCCCTGCTCCGCCTGGTGATTCACCGGGGCCTGCGGCCCCTGGATCTGTTCAGCGCCAGCTTGGCAGGCATGTCCTCCAGTTCGCTCAACACGGAGCGCCTGTCCCTCAGGGGGCAGCCCACCGAACTGCATCCCATCGCCCATGCCTTCAACGATCTGCTGGATCGCCTGGCGGAGGCCTGGGAGCACCAGCGCACCTTTGTGAACGGCGTGTCCCATGAGTTGCGCACCCCCATCACCCTGATCAGTGGTTACAGCCACCGCCTGCTGCGGCGCGCCGATGGCCTCAACGGCGAGCAGGTGGAGCAGCTGCAGCTGGTGGCTTCGGAAGCCGACTCCATGGGGCGGCTGGTGAACGACCTGCTGGAGATCGCCCGCGACGATGCCGGTCAGTTGCAGCTGGCCTGTCGTCCGATCGATCCCGATGCTGTGCTGCAGGCGTTGGTTTCCCGGTTGCAGACCGCGATCGGTGGCCGGCTCCAACTCCAACCCGCCGCCGATGGCTGCGGCCAGGTGCGTGCCGACCCGGAGCGCCTCAGCCAGTGCCTCACCAACCTGATCGAGAACGCCCTCAAATACAGCCCGCCAGGCTCGGCCATTCAGCTCGGCCTCAGCAGCAAGGGCGACGAGGTGGTGTTCCATATCCGCGATCAAGGGGCTGGGGTGCCCCTGGCCGACCGTGACCAGATCTTTGAGCGCTTCAAACGTGGTAGCACCAGCGGCAGCACCAGTGGCCATGGCATTGGCCTGACGGTGGTGAAAACCCTGATGGACCGCATGGGAGGGCGGGTGCTGGTGGCGGATGCCCCGGGCGGCGGCGCCGACTTTCAGTTGTGGTTACCTGCCGTGCCGAGTGCTCCCATGGAGCCCCGCCGGCTGCGCCGTTGGTTCAGCCCGGGTTGAGCAGCTTTGGCAGGAGCGCCAGGGCTTCTGTTTTCAGCAGTGTTGCCGTGGCACCAGCCTCCCGGGCCTGGGTTTGCACGGCGGGGTCGCAGAGGGCCGTGACCACCACCACCCGGCCCGGGTAGCCCTGGGCCCTTAGCTGCCGCAGGGTGCCCGCGCCATCGAGGCCCGGCATCATCCAATCCAGCAGCACCAGCTGCACTCCGGCCAGCCGGGGGTGCTGAAGCAGCTCGCTGGCATCGCCGCAGCGCAGCACCTCAGCCCCGAGGTCTTCCACTTCCGCCGCCAGCAGCTCGCGGATGCGGGGGTCATCGTCCACCACCGCCACCAGTTCCGGGCTCACGGTGGGGGCTCCTTGATGGCTCCGGTCTTGAGCAGGAAGCCCAGGCCCCGCACCGTCTGAATCAAGGTGGGTTGTCCTGGCGGTTCGAGTTTGCGACGCAAATAGCGCACGTACACATCAAGCACGTTGCCGTCGCCGCTGAAGTGTTCGCCCCACACCCGCTCCAGCAGGCTGTCGCGGCTCTGCACCCGCCCGGGCTCCGCCATCAGGCAGTGCAGCAGGGCGAATTCGGTGGCGCTCAGGTGCACGGCCCTGCCGCCGCGGCTCACCTCATGGCTGGCGGTGTTCAGCCGTAGATCGTCCAGCTGCAGCTGCTCCGTGGGCTGGCCGGTTTGGGGCCCCCGCCGTGCCAGGGCCCGCAGCCTGGCCAGCAATTCGTCGATCGAGAACGGTTTCACCAGGTAGTCGTCGGCCCCGGCATCGAGGGCCTCCACCCGATCCCGCACGGCGTCGCGGCCGGTGAGCATCAGCACGGGCATGGTTTGCCCGGTGCTACGCAGCCGCTGGCACACCTCCACACCGCTGAGCTGCGGCAGCATCCAGTCGAGGATCACCAGCTCCGGCGGCTGCTCGCGGATGGCGGTGAGGGCCTCCATGCCATCGCCGCAATGGCGCACGGCGTAGCCCTCCTCCTCCAGCTCCAACGCCAGGAATCGGCACAGCTTGGGGTCGTCATCCGCCAGCAGGATGCCGGTGATTTGGCCATCAGCGGCCATCGGTGGCATGGTGAGCCGCAATGACTCCCCCCTTCCTACCCGCAGCACCCGCCAAACGGCTGCTCAGCTGGCGTCCCGTGACGCTGTCGGGCCGGATGGCCCGCTGGGGTGTGGGGATCGTGGCTGTGTTTGCCCTGGTGGCCCTGCTCACCCCCCTGCTGATTCAGCTGGGGGTGCTGCCGGATGTGAACGCTGGCCTCGATAACCCCATCTACAGCGCGCCCTCCTGGCAGCACTGGTGCGGTACCGATCGCCTCGGCCGTGATGTGTGCACCCGCACCCTCGCCGGCAGCGGTGTGGCCCTGCAGGTGGTGTTGATCGCCCTCACGGCTGCCCTGGTGATCGGGGTGCCCCTGGGGATGGTGAGCGGCTACCTGGGGGGCTGGCTGGATCGCGGCCTGGTGTTGCTGATGGACACCCTTTACACCCTGCCGGTGTTGCTGCTCTCGGTGGTGCTCGCCTTTCTGCTCGGCAAGGGTCTGCCCAATGCGGCCGCCGCCCTGTGCGTGGTGTATGTGCCCCAATACTTCCGCGTGGTGCGCAACCAAACCGCCCAGGTGAAGGCCGAGCTGTTCGTGGAGGCCGCCCGCTCCCTGGGCGCTGGGCCCGTGTGGATCCTGCGCCACTACCTGTTCCGCAATGTGATCACGTCAGTGCCCGTGCTGCTCACCCTCAACGCCGCGGATGCGGTGTTGGTGCTTGGTGGCCTGGGTTTTCTCGGCCTTGGCCTGCCGGAAACCGTGCCCGAGTGGGGCAGTGATCTGCAACAGGCCCTCAGCGCCGTGCCCACGGGGGTGTGGTGGACGGCCCTCTATCCCGGTGTGGCCATGTTCGTGCTGGTGCTCGGCCTCTCGTTCCTGGGGGAGGGTCTGGAGAGCTGGCTGAGTGGCAGTGGGCAGAGCGGCAAGTCGGCCCGCTGATTCCGCGCCACACTGAATCCACGGAGGTGGCGCCATGCCCTGGTGGTTGTCGTTGGGCCTGTTGGCCGTTGCCGCCCTGCTGTGGACCAAAGGCAGGCGCAATCAGGATGATGTGATCGGTCTGCTGCAGGTGATGATCGCCGTGGCGGCCTTCATGGTGGTGTTGCTGGGCGGTCGCCCGATGCTGTTGGAGGTCTCCGTCCTGGCCCTGGCCCTGTGGCTGCCCCGGGCCGCCAGCACTCAGTAGCGCAGCTTCACGGTGCGCGGCAGCACTTCGGCGATCTCACCCTCCGCGCTGAGGGCTGGATAGGGACGTCCCTGACGCCGGCACCACTCCGCCACCTGCGGGTAGGCCCACTCGAACAGGATGCGCCGGTATTCAGGCTCGCCGCCCGGGATGCCCTCGCCGCGGCTGGGCACCAGGCCAGCCACCTCCCGCTGGCGCAGGGCTTCAAACAGCAGGGTGGCCGCCGCCACGCTCACATTCAGGCTCTGCACCATGCCCGTCATCGGGATGAACAGGGGCTGATCCACCAGGGCCAGGGCGGCCTCACTCATGCCCCACTTCTCCGCCCCCAGCAGGAAGCAGCTGGGCCCCGTGAAGTCGCACTGGCGGTAGTCCTTGGCGTTCACACCCAGGTGGGTGCCGTAAATGCGAAAGCCCTTGCTTTTGAGCCCAGTGAGGCACTCTTCGATGCCCGGATGGGGGTGCAGCGGCACCCACTTCTGACTGCCCTTGGCGGTTTTGTTGAAGGTGCGGGGACGCCCCGGCAGGCTCACCACATGGGCCTCCATGGCTCCCACCGCATCACAGGTGCGCAGGATCGCCGAGAGGTTATGGGGTTTATCCACCTGCTCCAGCACCACCGTGAGGTCGCCCATGCGGCGATTCAGCACGGCCTGGAGCCGCTCATAGCGACGGGGCAGCAGCGGCATGGTGGAGGAACGGCCAGGCCCATCGTGTCTGATGAGCTGTCGGCTCCAGCTGGCTTACAAGCTTGAACGCCTCGGGTTTGTTGGGCTCTTATGGCCGTGGGGAGCTTTGATCAGCGGGTGTGGCGCGTGGTGGAGCGCATTCCCCCCGGCCAGTTGGCCACCTACGGCCAGATCGCGGAGTTGATCGGGGCCTATGGCTGTGCTCGGCAGGTGGGCTGGGCCCTGCGGCGGCTGTCTCTGCCCTCCCCCGTGCCCTGGCACCGGGTGGTGAATGCCCAGGGGCGCATCGCCATGAGCCTGAGCCGCGAGGGCTCCGATTGGATCCAGCGGGAGCGATTGATCGCCGAGGGAATACCGGTGGATGAGGCCGGCAGGCTGCCCCTGGCCCGTTACCGCTGGCAACCCGCGGCCCCCTGGGCGCTAGTTGTGGAGCAGTGATGCCCCGCTGGCCCTTGAGTAGCTCCCCCGCCACCACCACGGGGCCCAGGGGCCTGGCGCCACGGCAGCTGGCCTGGCAGGTGCTGCAGGCCGTGGCGGCCGGGGCCTATGCCGATGGTGCCCTGGAGCGGGAGCTGGGGCGGATGGAGCTCTCGGTGGCGGATCGGGGCCTGGCCACGGAGCTGGCCTATGGGGCGATTCGCCAGCGGCGCCTGCTCGATGCCTGGCTGGATCTGTTGGGCAAGGTGCCGGCCCAGAAGCAGCCTCCCAAGCTGCGCTGGTTGCTGCATCTGGGCCTCTACCAGCTGCTCGCCAGTGATCGCATCCCTGCCTCCGCGGCCGTGAGCACCACGGTGGAGTTGGCCAAGCGGGGTGGCTTGGCCAAGCTGGCCCCGGTGGTGAATGGCCTGCTGCGGGCTTTTTTACGTCGTCAGGAGGCCGGCGAGCCTCTGCCTATCCCAGCGGATCCAGCAGCAGCCCTGGGGGTGAGCCAGTCGCTGCCCCAGTGGCTGGCTCAGGATCTGCTGGAGTGGCTGCCCGCCGATCAGGCCGAAGCCTTTGGGCGTGCCTGCAACAGCCCACCAGCGCTGGACCTGCGGGTGAACCGGTTACGCAGCAGCCGGGAGGCTGTGCTCCAGGCCTTGGCTGCAGCCGGTGTGGCGGCCGAGCCGATTGAGCATTTGCCCATGGGGATCAGCCTCACGGGCCGCAGCGGTGATCTGCGCCAGTTGCCGGGCTACGAGCAGGGCCACTGGTGCGTCCAGGACCGGGCGGCTCAGCGCATTGCCCCGCTGCTGGATCCGCAGCCAGGTGAGCGGATCCTCGATGCCTGCGCAGCCCCGGGTGGCAAGAGCACCCATTTGGCCGAGCTGATGAACAACGAGGGCACCGTGCTGGCCCTGGATCGCGCCGAAGCGCGGCTGCGACGGGTCGACCGCAACAGCGAGCGGCTGGGTCTCACCTGCATCCAACCCCGCCACGGCGATGCCGCCACCCTGGTGGAGCGCATGCCGGAGTGGCGGGGCAGCTTTGATCGCATCCTCGTGGATGCCCCCTGCTCAGGCCTGGGCACCCTGGCGCGCCATGCCGATGCCCGCTGGCGCATCGAGCCGGCAGCCATTGATGGCTTGGTGCTGTTGCAGCGGCAGCTGCTGGAGGGATTGCGGCCTCTGCTCAAGCCAGGTGGGCGGCTGGTGTATGCCACCTGCACGGTGCATCCCCGCGAAAACAGCGAGGTGATCGCCGCGTTCCTGGCGGACCATCCCAGCTGGGCACTGCTGGAGAGCTGGCAGCTCTGGCCCGGATCCTCGTCGGGCGGCGATGGCTTTTTTGCGGCGGCTCTCGAGGCTGGTTAGGGCAGCGGGGGAGGTGGAGCCACGGGCGGCGGCGGTGCGGGGGGGGCCGCCACCGGTGCCGGTGGTGGCGAGGCTGGCGCTGCCGGTGTCGACTCCACGGGTGTGGGCGTTGTGGCGCTCGGCGGCGTGGCTGGTCCGCTGCCTTCCGCTGGTGCCGTTGGCTCTCTCCGCTCGCCGGAGTCGAGCGGCTGCCCCCCCCATTCGTTGGGCCGGCGGGTGTCGGCCTCTGGGTTGCTCCAGTTCCGCCCCCGCGGCTTGAGTGACAGGGGGTTGAACTTGCCGGTGAGCACAGGCTTGGGCGGGAACTGCCGCACCGGCAGGTCTTTGGTGATCGGTGCCATGTAGGCCTGCCAGGCGGCCACGGCTGCGGCGCTGGTGCTGTTGGTGGTGCGGTTGTTGTCGTACCCGAGCCACAGGGCCGTGGTGAGCTGGGGAATCGAGCCGATGAACCACAGGTCGCGCCCCCCCTCGGAGGTGCCGGTTTTGCCGGCCACCGGACGGTTGGGGAGGTAGGCCCCCGTGGCGGTGCCACCCCGCACCACCTGCTCCAGCATCCAAACCATGGCGTCGGCGATGTCGCTGGGCACCACCCTGCGGCCCGTATCGCCATCCACGCGGCGGCTCCACAGCAGTTCACCGTTGGGACCGAGGATGTCCTCGAACGGCGTGGGTTTCACGTACACCCCCCGGTTCGTGATGCCGGCGTAGGCGGCCGCCATGTCCAGCACCGTCTGCTCGGTGGCTCCCACCGCCAGGGGGTAGAAGCGGCCCAGCTCGCGGCTGATGCCAAGGCTCTTGGCAGTGGCAATCACCTTGTCGAAGCCGAGCTTCTGCAGCAGATCCACGGCCACGGTGTTGAGCGAGTTCTGCAGCGCCACCCACATGGGCACGCTGCCCATGTAGCGACCACCGAAGTTCTTGGGGCAGTAGCCGGCGAAGCAGCGGGCGGCGTCCCGCATGATGTCTTCGGGCTTCATGCCCTCCTTCAGGGCCGTGAGATACACGAACAACTTGAAGGTGGAACCGGGTGAGCGCAGGGCCTGTACGGCCCGGTTGAACTGGCTGGTTTCGAAGTCATTGCCGCCCACCATGGCCCGCACCAGCCCGGTGCCGGGCTCCATGGACACGATCGCACCCTCCATGTCGCCTGGGGCGTAGGTATTGATGGTCTTCTGGGCCTGCTCCTGCCAGCTGAGATTGAGGCTGGTGCGAATGGTGAGGCCGCCTACTTCCAGTTCCTCAGGGCTCAGCACCTTGGGCAGCTCCTGGGCCACCCAGCTCGTGAAGTAGGGGGCACGGCTGGTCCAATACTTGGGTTCAGCCGGTTTCAGCTGCAGGGGCGTGGCATTGGCCCGCTGCTGCTGGAGATCGTCGATGAAGCCGGCTTCGCGCATGCGCCGCAGCACCGTGGCCCGGCGCTCCAGGGCGAGATCGGGATTCACCAGCGGGGAATACACCGAGGGTGCCGGCGGCAGCCCGGCGATCAGGGCCGCCTCGGGCAGGGTGAGCTGGGCTGGTGTCTTGGAGAAATAGATCCAGGCCGCATCCGCCACGCCGTAGGCGCTGGAGCCCAGATACACAACATTGAGGTATTCCTCAAGGATCTGTTGCTTGCTGAGCTGCCGTTCCAGCTTCCCGGCCAGGGCCGCCTCCTTCAGCTTGCGGATGATGGTGCGGTCCTGGCTCAGGAACACCGTGCGGGCCAGCTGCTGGGTGATCGTGCTGGCGCCCTCCTCTACGGAGCCCTGTCTGAGGTTGCGCAGCATCGCCCGAGCAATGCCCGTGGGATCGATGCCGTCGTGTTGATAAAAGCGGCGATCTTCGGCGGCGATGAAGGCCCGCTCCACCAGCTGGGGCATCTCGCCACTGGCCACTTTCTCGCGGGTGGCGGGGCCAAGCTTTTGAATCACCTGGCCATCGGCCGAGAGCACCGTCACGGTGCCCGGCCGGTTGTACGCCTTTAAGCGCCGCACATTGGGGAGCAGGGCATCGCTGGCCTGCACCAGCAACAACTGAGCCCCAGCCACAACAGCACCCGCGCCAGCACCGATCAGGCCTGCGATCAGCAGATGGCGGCGGCGCCGTTGTTTCACATCGTCAGGGGCAAGGCGGCTGCGGAGGCCACCAGATCACTGTGGCCAATGGCCAGGGCTGTCACCAGCATTCCCAGCACCAGAAAGGGCTGGGCGCTGGCCTGGTACTTCACATCGAAGGCCACGGGATCCCGCAGCAGCCAGATGTCCTGAAAGGTGATCTGGGGAATGATCAACAGCACCAGCAGCACCGCGGCGAAATGTTGACCGATCGCGATCAGAACGGCAACCATCGCGAGTTGGAAAAGATCGATCATCCCGGCACTGATCCAGCTCGCTGTCTCGATGCCGAAGGCCACCGGCAGGCTTTGTAGCCCCAGGGCTCGATCGCCTTCCACGCTCTTGAAGTCGTTCACCACCGCGATGCCAAGGCCTGCCAGGGAGTAGGCCAGCGTCAGGAGGGCTGTGGTCCAGGTGAGCTGGCCGAACAGGGCCTGACCGGCCCACCAGGGCAGGGCGATGTAGCTGGCGCCAAGGGCGTAATTCCCCAGCCAGCCGTTCTGCTTGAGCTTGAGCGGTGGTGCGGAATAGATGAAGCTCACGAAGGAGCCCCCGAGGGCCAGCAGGAACAGCACCGGCGTGGCGTGGCCAGCCCAGAGATCGAGGCCGTAGGCCACTCCCAGGCCAGCGAGCAGCAGCACCCAGATCTGCACTTTCACCTGCCAGAGCGGAATCGCACCGGAGGGAATGGGCCGGTAGGGCTCGTTGATCGCGTCGATCTCGCGGTCGTAGTAGTCGTTGATGGTCTGGGTGTAGCCCGCCAGCAGGGGGCCGCTCATCAGCATGCAGGCGATCGAAGCGCCCACTTCCGGCAGGGTCCAGTGGAAGTTGCCGGAGGCGGCAGCACCGCAGAGCACTCCCCAGATCAGGGGAATCCACGTCACCGGTTTCATCAGCTGAAGCCGGATCTTCCAGATGTTGGAGGTGCCGCTGGCACCTTTCATGCCCAGCAGCTGGCGGGCCCCACCACCCGAGGCGGCGGTGGGATTAGGGGAATCGCTCACGCTGCGGTGATCTCGTCGTCGAAGAACCAGGTGGTGGTGCCGTTGGCCAGTTCCACCACCACGCCGATGCCCTTGCCGTCGGTCACCTTGAAGTCCTTCACCGTGCCGGTGGCGTCGGCCTGGAGGGCCGTCACCAGATCAGCGGGAATGCGGTCACGCACCCGGGTGACCCGCACCTTCGAGCCGATGGTGATGGCAGCCTGGGACATGTCCGGCGCAACTAGAAAAGTGGCGCAAGGCTAACCCGCTGCCAGCCCGTTCCTCCATGGTCGCCAAACGGATCATTCCCTGTCTTGATGTGGCCGATGGCCGGGTGGTGAAGGGGGTCAATTTCGTGGGCCTGCGCGATGCCGGTGACCCGGTGGAGCTGGCCTGCCGCTACAGCGCTTCCGGGGCCGATGAGCTGGTGTTTCTGGACATCGCTGCCAGCCACCAGGGCCGCGGCACCCTGGTGGAGCTGGTGCAGCGCACCGCTGAGGCGGTGACCATTCCCTTCACCGTGGGAGGGGGCATCAGCAGCGTGGAGGGGATCACCGAGCTGTTGCGGGCTGGCGCCGACAAGGTGAGTCTCAACTCCTCGGCCGTGCGCGATCCCGACCTGGTGGCCCGGGGGGCCGAGCGCTTCGGTTGCCAGTGCATCGTGGTGGCCATTGATGCCCGCCGCCGCGAGGGGCCCGAGCCCGGCTGGGATGTCTTTGTGAAGGGAGGGCGCGAGAACACGGGCCTCGATGCGGTGGCCTGGGCCCAGCGGGTGGTGGCCCTGGGCGCTGGAGAGATCCTGCTCACCTCCATGGATGGTGATGGCACCCAGGCGGGTTACGAGCTCAACCTCACCCGGGCGGTGGCGGAAGCCGTGGAGGTGCCGGTGATTGCTTCCGGTGGGGCCGGCAGCATTGACCACATCGCCCAGGCGCTCCAGCAGGGCCAGGCGTCCGCGGCGCTGCTGGCCTCGTTGCTGCACGACGGCGTGTTGACGGTGGAACAGATCAAGACCGACCTGCTCGGCCGTGGCCTGAACCTGCGACCGCTGGAGACGGGGCTGACACCGGTGGACTGAGTCACGCCGCTCCGTTACCTCCCGTTACATTGGTCTCAGAGTCCTCTGCTGCTTCAGTCCTGGCCGTGCCGGCGTTGCTCCAGTCCCATTCCACGGCCCTGGCGGTTGTGCTGGTGATCACCGTTGTGGCGATGGTGGCCTGGGCCTTGCAGCTGATGCAGGCCGCCGCTGACCGCAAGGAGTTCTCGCTCATGCTGGCTGGCTGCATGGTCTGTTCGGCCGCAGTGGGTCTGGCCACCGTGATGGTGATCACCTTCACCAGCGCCGATCGGCTCCAGGCCCAGGGCTATCTGAGTGTTGGTGAAACAGGCGCAGTGGAGTTGGCCTCGGGAGGTGTCAGTCTCGATGCCATCTCCCTGCCCTGGGATGCCAGCTTCCATTCGTCCCGGTGATCCCGAGCAGGTCCGCGATCTGTTTGATCAGATCGCCCCTGCCTACGACCGCCTCAACGACACCCTCAGCCTTGGCCTCCATCGTCTTTGGAAACGCCAGGCGGTGGCCTGGCTGGCCCCCTCCCCTGGCCAGCGTCTGCTGGACCTGTGCTGTGGCACCGGCGACCTGGCTCTGGTGCTGGCCCAGAAAGTGCGCCCCGGCGGCTTGGTGCTGGGTCTGGATGCGGCGGAAGCACCCCTTGGCCAGGCTCGGCGCCGGGCCGCCAATCAGCCCTGGTTGCCGCTGGAGTTTCGCCAGGGCGATGCCCAGGCCACCGGCTTGGCGGCGGGCTGGGCCGACGGCGCTGTGATGGCCTACGGACTGCGCAATCTCCAGGACCCCGCCGCAGGGTTGCAGGAGCTGCGGCGGCTGCTCAAGCCCGGCGCCCGGGCGGCGGTGCTCGATTTCAATCGCCCCGCCGATGGGGCCGGCTTCACGGCGGGCTTCCAGCGCTTCTACCTGCGGCAGCTGGTGGTGCCCTTGGCCCGCAGGGCGGGTCTGGAGCCCCAGTACGCCTACCTGGAGGAGAGCCTTCGACGCTTTCCCACGGGAGCGCAGCAGGAGCAGCTGGCCGCAGCTGCCGGCTTCACCCAGGCCCGTCACCGCCGGTTGGCCGCTGGGCAGATGGGCCTGCTGCAACTGGTGGCTTGAGGGGCGGGCCCTTATGGCTCGGCGGGGTGGCGCTCCAGCTCTCTTCTGAAACCTGTACGACCTGTACGGATTTCAGGAGGCGCCCCGGCAGGCCCACCTCGCTCGGGACCCGCCGCCATCGACAATGGCGCCACGAGCGGCCAGCCCCCAGTGCACTTCCAGGACATCATCCAGACCCTCAATCGCTTCTGGGCCGAGCGGGGCTGCCTGATCCTGCAGCCCTACGACACCGAAAAGGGCGCTGGCACCATGAGCCCCCACACGGTGCTGCGGGCGATCGGGCCGGAGCCCTGGGCTGTGGCTTACCCCGAGCCCTGCCGCAGGCCCACGGACGGCCGCTATGGGGATAACCCCAACCGGGCCCAGCACTATTTCCAATATCAGGTGCTGATCAAGCCCAGCCCCGATGCCATCCAGGAGACCTACCTGGCTTCGCTGGAAGCCCTCGGCATCCGGGCCAAGGACCACGACATTCGTTTCGTGGAGGACAACTGGGAGTCCCCCACCCTCGGCGCCTGGGGCGTGGGTTGGGAGGTGTGGCTCGATGGCATGGAAGTCACCCAGTTCACCTACTTCCAGCAGTGCGGCGGCCTCGATTGCCGGCCGGTGTCGATCGAGATCACCTATGGCCTGGAACGCCTGGCTATGTACCTGCAGGACGTGGAGAGCATCTGGGATCTGAGCTGGGACGGCAACCGCTCCTACGGCGACATCTGGCTGCCCTTTGAAAAGGGCCAGTGCACCTACAACTTCGAGGCCTCCAACCCCGAACGGCTCAAGCAGCTGTTTGCCATTTATGAGGCTGAGGCTGCCGATCTGGTGGCCCAGAAGCTGCCCGCCCCAGCGCTGGACTTCGTGCTCAAGTGCAGCCACACCTTCAACCTGCTGGAGGCTCGCGGTGTGATCTCGGTGACCGAGCGCACCGCCACCATCGGCCGCATCCGCAACCTGGCCCGCCAGGTGGCTGAAGCCTGGCTGGCCGAGCGTGAGGCCCTGGGTTTCCCCCTGCTCTAAGGCGCCGGCGGTACGGGTACCGCGGGCCCATCGAGGGTGTTGCTGCAGAGGTCGAGCACGATCCGCTGGGGAACAGACCCTGGCAGGGGCGTTTGCCATGGCTGCCATTGACCATTGATCCGCCAGGTTTGGCGCAGGCTCTCGCACTGCACTGCCACGGCGGATGCGGCCGATCCACGCACGCCAAGGTCGGCCGTGGATGCTTTCACGAGGGTGATGCGCACGCCGCCGGGGTGGAGTTTCCACCCGGCCCAGTCCACCGCCGTGGTGTTGAACCATTTCCAGCGGGCCTGGCCCGAGAGCTCCCGCAGTTCGAGCTCGGCCCGGTCTCTGCGCTCGGCCGGGCTCAGCAGTAGCGCCGCAGAGGCATCACCGCTGCTGCCCGGGGGTGGCGGAGGCGCCAGCTCCACTGGCGGCTGGCCTGGCAGCGTCAGGATCTGACCCACCTGCAGCAGGGTTGGGTCCTTGATGCCATTGACGCGGATCAAGGCCTCCAGGCTCACCCCATGCTGGATGGCGAGCTGCTCGAGCGTGTCACCCTCGGCCACGGCGATGGTGCTGGCCCGGGCTGCAGGGAACGGGGCCAGCAGCACAGCGCTTAGCAACAGGCAGCTCAGCAGTCCAGTGGTGGCGGTGTGGCGCACGGCAGTGGGGAGCGCGGCCGAACCCTAGGGGAACCCTCAGGCCACCGCCTGGCCATCCATGCCCGCTGCCCTGGTGTCCCTGCTGGTGATGGCCCTGGCCATCGGGGTGCTGCCCCTCCCCTGGCCCCTGCAGGGGGCGGCTTTGGTGGGCCTGTTGGTGCTGGCTGTGCTGCTGGTCCGCCGCTGGGGGTGGGTGTTGCTGCTGGTGCTGCCCATCCTGTTCGCCTGGGGACTGCTGGCCCAGCCCCAGGCTGGACCTACCGATCCCGTGCGGCTGATTCCGGCCGGCGCGGTGGCGGCGCCCGTGCAGCTGCGTGGCCGGCTGCTCGCGGATCCCACACCCGACCCCTCCGGAGCCAGCTGCCGGGCGGTGCTGCAGAGCAGGGCTGGTCGCACGGAGCTGCGCTTTGAGCCCTGCCCGCGGCTGCAGCAGGGCTGGCGGTTGCAGGTGAGTGGGGTTCTGGGGCGTCCACGAGCGGCGGCCCATCCCCTGCTCTCCGGCTCAGCCGAACGCTTGGCCCGGCAGGGGGTGTGGAGCCAGTTGCGCGTGCAGCAGTGGCAGGTGTTGGAGCGTCCGGCTACGCCCATGGCCGATCTCCGGCGTCGCATGGCGGCCGCCCTGTTGGCGGTGGGGGGGGCGGATGCCGGCGGGGTGCTGGCCGCGCTGGTGCTGGGCAGTGCCGTCGTGCCGGTGCCGATGGCGGTGCGCGAGGCCTTTCGGGTGGCGGGGCTCTCCCACGCCCTGGCGGCCAGCGGTTTTCATCTCACTGTGCTGCTGGGCGCTGTGATGGCCCTTGGCCGCCCCGCCCCGAAGCCCGTGCGCTGGGTGCTCGCCCTGGGGGCGATGCTGTTGTTCCTGCTGTTGGCCGGGCCTCAGCCCTCCGTCGTGCGGGCTGTGCTGATGGGAGCCGTGGCCTTTGTGGTGCAGGAGAGCGGCCGGCGCGCCAGGCCCCTCGGCGTGTTGTTGCTTTGTCTGCTGCTGATCCTGCTGGTGGCGCCCGCCTGGCTCCTGGATGTGGGATTTCAGCTCAGCGTGGCCGCCACCGCCGGCCTGATGCTCACGGCGCGGCCGTTGGAGCAGGCCCTGGCGCGGTGGCCGTGGCCCACCTGGGCAGCGGCAGGCATCGCCGTTCCCCTGGCCGCGTCCCTTTGGACCCTGCCCCTGCAGTTGCTGCATTTCGGCGCCCTGCCCCTCTATGCCGTGCCTGCGAATCTGGTGGTGGCGCCACTGCTGTCGCCCCTCACCCTCGGGGCGATGGCCATGGCGGTGGCGGCTGTCACGCTCACACCGCTGGTGACGCTGCTGGGCTGGGCGCTGGTGCCCCTCACCCGGATGTTTCTCTGGTTGGCGGCGTTCTTCGCAGGCCTGCCCATGGCCCAGTGGCAGCTGGGCAAGGTGCAGCCGTTGCTGGTGCTCGTGTTTGGCCTGGGGCTGTTGCCATGGCTGCTGCCGGAGCAGGCCCGCGGCCGCCGCTGGCGTTCCTGGGGAATGGCGGCGATGGCGGCTGTGATGGCGCTGCACCTGGGGTTGTTGCATGGCGATCAGCTGTTGCTGGTGCACGAGGCGCCGCGGGATTGGCTCGTGGCCCGCCATGGCGGCCGGGCAGCCCTGATCACCAGCTCCGCCGATGGCCTCAGCTGCAGCCGGGCGCGTCAGCTGGCCGTGGGTTTGGGCATCCAGCGTTACGACTGGGCCCTGCTGCTCGATCCGGTGGCGGCCGAGGGGGCCAGCTGCTGGCAGGCACTCACGCCCACCCTGGTGGAGGGGCTGCAGCTGGGGCAGCGGCTGGCCAGCCCCGGCCTGCAGGTGGAGCCGCTGGCGGAGGACAGCCAGGCACTGCTGTTGCAGGCTGGACGCCTGCAGTGGGGATTGCTGCCGGATCGTCAGGCCTGGTGGAGCTGGCAGCGCCAGCCGCGGCGGGGAGTGGATGGCCTGTGGCTGGGATTTGAGCCGGGCCACCGCGAGCGCCAGGCCCTCCCAGCACTGCCCGCCAACCGCCTGTGGCTCCCTGCTGCCGGTTCACCCAGCGGTTGGCGCCAGGCCTGAAACCGGCCCCTCTATCCGTACACTGACTCGGTCGCCTGGAGAGGTGGCTGAGTGGTCGAAAGCGAACGACTCGAAATCGTTTGAAGGGAAACCTTCCGTGGGTTCGAATCCCACCCTCTCCGCTTAAATGCGATCTTGAGACGTCCTTGAGACTCCAGTAACCCAGTCACTGACTGGGTTTTTTAGTGCCTG
>CANHMF010000042.1 GCA_947461705.1 Synechococcaceae cyanobacterium | reverse complement strand
CTCACCGCCGTGATGGTGACCCACGACGTGGATGAGGCCGTGCTGCTCTCAGACCGCATCGTGATGCTCACCAATGGGCCCGGATCCAAAATCGGTGGAATCCTGAAGGTGGATATCCCCAGGCCGCGCCAGCGGCTGGAGGTGGTTCACCACCCCAGCTACTACAGCCTGCGCTCGGAGATCATCTACTTCCTCAACCGCCAGAAGCGGGTGAAGCAGTGGCAGGCCAAGCCCCACAAGGTGCTGGCCCGCCATGGCCTGGAGAAGGTGAATCTCGATCTGGGCTTCATCCCCCTCGTGGCCTCCGCTCCGCTGGCCGTTGCCGAGGCCAAGGGATTCTTCGCCAAGCACGGGCTCGATGGCGTGCAACTGGTGCGTGAAACCAGCTGGCGCGGCATCACCGATGGACTGCTCGATCGCACCCTGGATGCAGCGCTGATGCCCTCGGGCATGCCCACCTGGATCACGGCAGGCGGCCATGGCGGCGATCCCACCCCGATCGTGACGGCCCTCACCCTGAGCCGCAACGGCAATGGCATCACCCTGGCCCGCCGCCTAGCGGAACAAGGCGTGAGCAACGTGGCGGACTACCGGGATTACCTGCTGCGCACCAATCGGGAGCCCCACACCATGGGGATCGTGCATCCGGCCTCCATGCACAACCTGCTGCTGCGCTACTGGCTGGCGTCGAACGCTATCAACCCCGACCGGGACGTGCACCTGCAGACGCTGCCGCCGGCCCAGATGCTGGCGGACCTGAAGGATGGGTCGATCGATGGCTACTGCGTAGGCGAACCGTGGAATGTGCGCGCCGATCGGGAGGGCCATGGCTTCCCGATCGCAGGCGATCTGGAGATCTGGTCGGGCCATCCCGGCAAGGTGCTCGGGGCCCGCGAGGACTGGGCCATGGCCTACCCCAACACCCACATCGCCCTCACCAAGGCACTGCTGGAGGCCTGCCGCTACTGCGCCAACCCAGCGCACCGCGATGAGCTCAGCCAACTGCTCAGCGACCGCCGCTATCTGGGCATGAAAGCCGAGCTGATTCGCTTCGGCATGGAATCGGCGAGCGAAGACATTCGGGAGGCTTCAGGTCACACCGTGTTTTTCGGAGCCGGGGTGAATCGACCCAGCCGCAGCGAGCACCTCTGGATCCTCAGCCAACTGGCCCGTTGGAGTGAGATTCCCTTCCCGCGCAACTACGTGGAAATCCTGGAACGGGTGTGTGCCGTGGGGGTGTACAGCACCGCTGCCCGCGAACTGGGGCTCGACGACGTGTCGTATCAGCGCGGCGGCATCGAACTGTTCGATGGAGTGCCATTCAACGCCGAGGACCCGATCGGCTACCTCAACCAGCTTTCGATCCACCAGGACTTCAGCGTGGCCGAAATCCCCATTGGCGTCCCCCGTGCCCTGGCGTCCTGAGGTCGCCGTTGTTCCTGCAGCCAAATCCATCGCTTACCCCTACCGCCATGACCGCCACCCTCTCTGCTGATCAAGCCAGCCCTGCTGCGCTGGCGCCACCCCTACTCCGCTTTGAAGCGATGGGGCTGGCCTACCCAACGCCCCAAGGTCCCTACCCGGTCCTTGAAGGCGTCAATCTCGACGTGCAGGCCGGTGAATTCATCTGCGTGATCGGCCACTCTGGCTGTGGCAAGAGCACGTTGTTAAACACCGTCTCCGGCTTCGCCAAGCCCAGCAGCGGGCGGGTGCTGTTCAACGGTACCCCGATCCAGCGGCCAGGGCCCGATCGCATGGTGGTGTTCCAGGGGTATGCCTTGCTGCCCTGGCTCACGGCCTACGACAACGTGTATCTCGGCATCGATGCGGTGAAGCCCCAGCTGCCGGAACGGCAAAAACGAGACATCGTGATGGAGCACCTCGAGCTGGTGGGCCTCACGGCAGCCGCCGAGAAAACCATCACCCAGATCTCCGGTGGCATGAAACAGCGCGTGGCCATCGCCCGTGCCCTGGCGATCCGACCCGAGGTGCTGATCCTTGATGAACCCTTCGGGGCCCTCGATGCCATCACCAAAGAGGAGCTCCAGGAGGAGCTGCTCAAAATCTGGAACACCCAGAAATGCACCGTGTTGATGATCACCCACGACATTGACGAGGCCCTGTTCCTGGCCGATCGGCTGGTGATGATGACCAACGGCCCCGCCGCAGGCATCGGCGAGGTGCTCACCATTGACTTTCCCCGGCCCCGCAGCCGCGAGGACATCATGGAAGATCCGCGCTACTACGAGCTTCGCAATCAAGCCCTCGATTTCCTCTACAACCGTTTCGCCCACGATGAGGACGCCTGATGACCATCCCGACGCAACGCTGGGTGACCTGGGGCCTGGGGATGTTGTTGGTCACGGGGGTGGCCGCACCACCAGCGGCGCGAGCCTTGCCTTTCGATCCCCTGCCCTCCGCCTTCCAGCGCTGGCTGAATGCGCAGCGCGACTGGCCCCAGGGGGAACAGCTCCGCTTTGATCAGCTGGCACAGTGTTCTGATCAAACGGCCGTCCAGTCGCCCTATCGCATGGCCGTGTTCACCTGCCTCAAGGGAAGCGTGAGCATCCGCAAGGCCTCCCAACCCCCGCGCCAGTGCCAGCTGCAGCGGGTGAGCTATTTCCCCGCCAACCAGCGGGTGCGCTACTGGACCTCCACCTGCCGTTAGGAGATCGCCGATGAGCTGGCACCCCCACCTCTGGCACCCCACCACCCAGGTGGCCACCAGCGAGCCGCCGCTTTTGGTGCGCGCCGCCCGTGGCTGTGAACTGGAATTGGCCGATGGTCGGCATCTGATCGATGCCATCAGCAGTTGGTGGGTCACCCTGCACGGCCATGGCGAGCCGGCCATTGCCGCCGCCATTGCCCGCCAGGCCCAGGTGTTGGAGCAGGTGATCTTCGCCAACTTCAGCCACACGCCCGCCGAACAGCTGGCCACCCGCCTCAGCCGGCTCACGGGCCTGGATCGCCTGTTCTTCTCCGATAACGGCTCCACGGCCGTGGAGGTGGCCCTGAAGATCGCCTGGCAGTGGTGGCGCAACCAGGACAGCGGAGCTAGCGGTGAGCGGCGCCAACTGATCGCCTTCAGCGGCTCGTATCACGGTGACACCTTCGGAGCCATGGCCCTAGGGGAACGATCCGTGCTCACGGCCCCCTTTGACGCCTTGCTGTTCGACGTGAGCCGGGTGGACTGGCCCCACACGTGGTGGGGCGATACGGCCGTGGAGGAGAAAGAAGCCCAGGCCCTGCAGCAACTGGAGCAGGCGCTCGCGATCCCCACAGCAGCCGTGATTCTGGAACCGCTGATCCAGGGAGCCGCTGGCATGCGGGTGGTGAGGCCAGCCTTTCTCAGGGCTGTGGCGGCACGGGTGAAGGCCGCGGGCGCCCTGTTGATTGCCGATGAGGTGATGACGGGATTTGGACGGACGGGAGCCCTGTTTGCCTGCCAGAAGGCCAACATTCAGCCGGATCTGATGGCCCTGTCCAAGGGGCTCACGGGCGGCTTTCTGCCCATGGGGGTCACCATGGCCAGTGAACGGCTCTACCAGGGCTTCATCAGCGACACACCCAGCGCCACCTTCTTCCACGGCCACAGCTTCACGGCCAATCCCCTGGGCTGTGCCGCCGCCCTGGCCAGCCTGGATCTGCTGCAGCACGATCCCGAACGCTTCCAGCAGTTTGAACAGCGGCATCAGCAGCGGCTCGAGCAGCTCAGCCAGCACCCACGGGTGCAACGGCCCCGCTGCCTGGGAACCATGGCCGCCTTCGATCTGGAGGCGGGTGAAGCCAGCTACCTCAATCCGGTCGGCAAACAGATCCAACGCCACTGCCGCGACCAGGGGGTGTACCTCAGACCCCTGGGCAACGTGGTGTACCTGCTGCCTCCCCTCTCCATCAGCGATGCGCAACTGGATCGCTGCTATGCGGCCATCGCAGCGGCGATCGAGGCAACCCTGGGGGACAGGGCCTAGCAGCCGCTCCGCTTCAGCCGCCGCGCCAGCAGCAACAGCCCCACCACGGTGGTGCAGCTCACCATCAGCACCAGGGAGGAGAACTGCAGCGGCGTGATCAACCCGGCCCCCAGGGCCGTGGAGGCAAACACCAACCCAGGCAGGCCTCGCGGGATGAGGCCAAACACCACCACCCAGCGATCGATGCCGGCCGCCTGATCCGAGCGGGTGATGCCCAACCCGCAAATAAGTTTGCAACTGATGGCCAACAGCAGCAGCAACAGGGCCAGGCCCCAGGCCTGTGGCTGCAGCAGGGTGCTGGCCTGGATGCGCATGCCCACGCTGATGAAATACAGGGGCAGGAACACATCCGAGAGCAGGGCCAGGCGGCCGCCAAGCTCAGCCGCCTCGGCACTGCCCTCCGGCATCGGAGCCAGCCGGCTGAGCAACACACCGCCCCAGAGAGCCCCGAGCAGGCTGGTGAGCCCGGTGACCTCGCCAAACCAGCTGCAGCCGATCAGCAACAGCAGCACCCCCAGAATCCCCGGCCGCCAGGGGCCATGGCGGCGCAGCCACCAGCGCGTGGCCGGGAAGCTAGCGAGGGCGACGCCAAGCCCCAGAGCGGCACCCAAGCCAGGAGGAAGCACTCCCAGGCTTTGCGGTGGAGCCGCCATGGCGGAAGCTCCCAGCTGCACCGAGAGAGTGAGCAAGGCGATGGCCGGCAGGTCGTCGAGAACCGATACCCCCACCAACAGGCGACCCGAGGGGGTTTTGAGGGCCGAGGCCTGGGCGAGGGCCCGCAGCGTGACACCCGTGCCCGTGGCGCTGAGCACCGCCACGCACAACAGGGTGGTGGCGGTGGAGAGCCCGAAGCCCTGCTGCAGCGGCAGCCAGGCCAGCAGAGGGGTCAGCGCCGATAGCAACACCGTGCGCAGCACCGCCGCCGGACGCGAGCCCAACAAGCCGCCGCGCACCTCCAGGCCCACCTGAAAAAACAGGGTGAGAACGCCCAACTCGGTGATGCCGGAGAGGGCCTGAATCCGGCTGAAGGGCACCAGGGTGTTGCCCAACAGGAAGCCCACCAGCAGCTCCAGCACGATGGCCGGCACCGCCCACCGCTCTAGGCGTGTGGCGGTGAGCCGGGCCACGAGGGCCCCCACCAGAAGCAACAGCAGCGTGCTGAGCAGGGAGGAACCCACGTAGGTGGAAGTAAGGGGCGATCAGCCCGGCAGGATCACGCGATCGATCACGTGCACCACACCGTTGTCACAGACGATATCGGCTGTCACAACCGTGGCGTTTTTCACCTCAAACGGCTCGGCACGACGAATGGGAATCGGTGCACCCTCCAGGCTTTCCCATTCGGCTTGCGCCACCAACACACTGCGGCTGTGGGCGCCACTGAGCACGTGATATTTGAGGATCCGTGCCAGCTGTGGAGGGTTGTCCACCAGGGTCTGAACGGTGCCCGGCGGCAAGGCAGCGAAGGCATCATCCACCGGGGCGAACACCGTGAACGGTCCGGGGCTCTCCAGGGCACCCCGCAAACCGGCGGCATCCACGGCAGCGAGGAGGGTGTTGAACACCCCGGCGCCAGCAGCGGTTTCAAGAATCGTGGCCATGGCGGATCTCCTAGCGGTAGTCCTGGGTCTGGATGTCGGCGAGGCGGGCCTCAGGCCTGAGGAAGCGATCCATCTGGGCCTCAAAGAAGCGCCGGTTGGCCATCAGGTGCTCGGGGTCCGTGTCGTCAAGGGGATAGAGCAGGGCGCCACGCAGGGCCTGAATCACCGCCGAAGTCACGTTGTACATCGAGCGCTGGAAGGTGATGCCCAACTGAATCAGTTGATCTTCCTCACCGCGGCGATGCTGCTTGTACAGCTCCTGCAGGTAGGGGGGCAGGAAATGCAGCATGTCCTGCATCAGCAGGGTGGGCGGAATGCCAGCGGAACCCACCGGGAACACATCGGCATAGAGGATGCCGTAGTGGAAATCGGCCTGGTCGGCCGGCACCTGATGGGCCTGGGCGTTGTAACTCTTGGTGCCCCGGAAGGGCGAGGTGCGGTAGAACACAGCCTCCACATAGGGCAACGCCGCCTCATAGAGCCAGGTAAAACCCTCGCCCTTGGGAATGATCTCGAAGCACTCATCACCGATGAACACATGGTGATAGATCGGCCGGCCTGCCACGGCAAAGATGCCATTCACCAGAAAGTCCATCGCCTGGGGCACGGAGGTGAGCTGGCCCTCGTCGTAGAGGTCGCTCATCTCGAAGAACACCGGCGCCATCACTTCCCAGAACAGGCCGAGATTGGCGTAATAGGAGAGCTGCCGCACCTGCTCCAGAAACATCTCTGGGAACAGGCGATAGAGCCCCAGCATCACCGGGTTGCCCTTGAAATAGGCCTTGATGGCCCGATCCGCATTGGTCCGGTAGGCCTCGCTGGCCAGGTAGTCATTGAAGCGGCCGCCCATGCCCTGGTGCCAGAACATGGCCTGCATGCAGGCCTCGGCGAACTCCATGTTCACCCGGTCGTGCCAGAGGTGGTGCAGGAGCTTGGGCATGCGGCGGGTTTCACCGCGCTCCATGAAGGCGAGCAGCTCCGGATGGGCCTTCTCACCGCCCCGCCAGATGCGCAGGGAAGCCTGATCCCCCGCATAGCTGTTGGGGAGATCGAGATACTGCTTGGAGATGAAGTATTTGAAGGCCGGCAGCGGATTCAAAAACACCCGCTCAGCGATGTAGAGCAGGTCGCGCCAATAGAAGTCCATCGGCACGGCATAGGCCTTGTAGATGCCGATGATCTGCTGCAGGTTTTCAGGCGTGTCCGGCAGCATCGAACCACCGGCCTCGAGGCGATGAATCACCTCGGCAAAGCGGTGGGTGGAGGGGGGAATCAGGGGAGCCTGGGTGCGCCCGGGAGCAACGGTGGCAGTCATGAGGGCAGAAGCGGCGAGGGCAACACAACGGCGGAGAACAGGGGGCCCGCGGAACCGGAGGCCCTGGCGAGCAGCGGCGGCGCATCGGTGTAGCGCAGGGCGATGGCGGCGGTGCTGGTTTCGCTCCAACCGGTGAGCGCCCCGGGCCACAGGCCAGCACCGATCACCAGGGCAGTGAGCACCAGGGCCGGGGCACGCTCAGCCCAGGTGGTGCTGGCCCAATCAGCCTTGCTGTTGTCCAGCCGGCCGAAGCCCACCCGGTTGAACAGCCTCACCGCATACACGGCGGTGAGGCCAGAAGCCACCAGGCAAACCAGCGTGGGCCAAGGGAACGCCAGCCAGCTGCCTTCAAACACCAGAAGTTCCGCCACAAAGCCTGCCAGGCCTGGCACGCCGGCGGCGGCCATCAAGGCCACCAGCATCAGACCCAGGGTGAAGGGCAGGCCCCGCTGGGCATTGAGCAACCCGGAGAGTTCCGGAATGGCCGTGGTGCCGGTCTTGGCCTCGATCATCCCCACCAGGCAGAACAGCAGGGCGATGATCAATCCATGGGCCAGCATCTGGGCGATCACCCCCTGCAGGCTGAGGGGTGTGGCAGCGGCCAGGGCGAGCAGCAACATGCCCATGTGGCCCAGGGAGCTGTAGGCCACCAACCGGCGCATGTCGAGCTGGGCAATGGCATTGAGGGCGCCGTAGATGGCACTGATGGCGCCGGCGGCGGCAATCCAGGGCGACCAGGCGGTCCAGGCGTCGGGCAGGAACTCCACCCCGAAGCGCAGCAGGCCATAGGCCCCCAATTTCGACACGGCTCCGCTCAGCACCATCGCCACCGGTGTTGGGGCCTGGCTGTAGGTGTAGGGCTGCCAGCCGTGCAGGGGCACGATCGGCAGCTTCAGGCCAAAGGCCAGCAGCACCAGGGCCAGCAGCCAGCGCTGTTGCGGCTCCGTGAGCTGATGGTGGGCCAGGGCGCTGTAGCTGAAATCCAGGCCGCCAGGCTGGAGCAAGCCAAAGGCCAGCACCGCCGCCAGCAGGGCGATGCCGGACACCGCCCCATAGGTGAGGAAGCGAATGGCCGCACCGGCCCGCCGATCGCCACCCCAGATGGCCACCAACAGGGTGGTGGGGATCAGGATCAGCTCGTAGGCCAGCACGAACAGCAGGGCGTTGCGAGCCAGGAAAGAGCCCACCAGCCCCAGGTTGGTGGCCAGCATCAACGAGAAAAACAGGCGCGGGCGACTCTGTTGTTCCGGGCTAGCCAGCACGGCCAGGGCCGTGAGCAGCGCCGTGAGCAGCACCAGGGGCAGCGACAGGCCATCGAGCCCCAGCTCCAGCACCAGGCCGAGACGGGGCAGCCATTCCACCACGAGATCCCCAGGCGGATGGCGCCAGAGCCAGGCGGCGGTGATCAGCTGCAGCACAGGCGCCACCAGGGCAACCCCGCGGGCCAACCCAGGCCGATCCGGCAGCAGGGGAATCAGCACTCCCGCCAGCAAGGGCAAGAGAAACAGCAACAGCAAAGCCATGGTCGAGCAGTGAAATCAGTGGGCCAGCGTTGAAATCAGTGGGCCAACAGCCAGGCGGCCATCAAGAGCACGCCGAGCACCAGGGTGAGGGCATAGGCCTGGGAGCGGCCGGAGGTGGTGAAGCTGAGGCGCCGAGCCCCGGCCAGGGCCGCACCACCGGTGCCACTGCTGAAACCATCCACCAACTGGGCATCACTCCAGGAGCTGAGCCGCGCCAGGCCCACCACGAGGGCCACCACGGTGCGGTGATAGAAGGCCTCGGTGTGCATGTCTTCCGCCAGCCAGTGCTGCAGGCCACCGAGACCAGCGGGAAGCTCCGCCAGGGGGTGAGGCCGCAGGTAGAAGAAGGCCGAACTGCCTGCCCCCACCAGGGTGGAGAGCAACAGCGGCACACCCCAGGGGCCCCAGCCGGGCAGGGGGGTGAGCTGGTACACACCGATCTGCACCAACAGCTGGGGGATGTGCAGCACCAACCCCATCAACACCAGGGTGGGCAGCACCATCAACCAGAGCACCTCAGCTGAGCGGGCCGTGAAGGGGGTGGGCACACCGCCCCAGATCAGGCCGAACACCCGCATCAGCGAGGCACTGATCAGCGCATTGGTGATCAGCACTAAACCGCCCAACACCAGGGGCAGAGGGCTGGCCGCCACCAGAGCCAGCAGTTCCTGCAGGGCCGCAAAACCGCCAAAGGGAGGCAGCCCCATCAGCCCGGCAGCACCGGCCAGGAAGGCCATCCCCATCAGCGGCCGGCGGCTCCACAACCCGCCCAGCTGGGTGAGGTCCTGGGTGACATTGCTGATCACCACCGTGCCCACCGCCATCAACAGCAGCGCCATGGGCAGGGGGTACACGAGCAGCAGGTGGTCGGCCACGGTGATGCCACCCAGACCCACCGCCACAAACAACAGGCCCAGCCAGCTGCTCACCAGGAAGCTGAGGGCGCGCTTCACATCGATCTGGCCCAGGGCGATCAAGGCCGCCACCAGGGCCGTGGTGCCGCCCACCACCACCAGCACCCCCTGCACCAGGGGGCTCAGCTCAATCAAAGGTTCGAGCCGGAGCAGCACCCAAGCGCCGCCCAGCACCACCACGGAGTTGCGCAGCACCGTGGAGGGCAGCGGGCTCTCCATGGCCTCATCCAGCCACAAGTGCAACGGAATCTGGGCGCATTTGCCCATCGGTCCGGCAATCAGGGCCAGCAGGATCAGCTGGAAGCCCGGGGGGAGCGGCTGACCGTTGTTGGTGAGATCCGCGGCCCAGGCCTGCAGACCGTGGAAGTTCCAAGTGCCGGTCACAGGCAGGAGGGCAATCACTCCGGCCAGCAGGATCAGGTCGCCGATGCGCTTGGTCAGGAAGGCATCGCGAGCCCCCTTCACCACCAAGGGCTGGTTGTACCAGGTGCCGACAATCAGGTAGGTGCCCACGGTGAGCAGCTCCAGCAGCACATAGCTGAAGAACACCGAATCGGTGAGCATCAGGCCGCAGAGGCCGGCCTCAAAGAAACTCAGCCCCCCGAAAAAGCGGGGCCAGCCCCAGTCCATCTCGAGGTAGGCAATCGAATAGATCTGCACAAGCACGTGCAGGCCGGTGATCACCGTCATGGCGATCAAGGCCGGCTCGGTCACCAGACCGTCGAAGCCGATGCGCAGGCCTGCGGTGTTCAGCCAGGTCCAGCTGAAGCTGGGGGGGGCATAGAGGGCCGCGGCACCGGCAGCGGAGTTGCCATGCAGCCCCAGCAGGGCCAGCAAGCTATGGCCAAAGGCAATGGCCACCATCAGCAGGTTGATGTAGCCGGAGGGCCGGGGGCCAGTGCGGGCAATCAACCCTGGCGACCACAGCAGGCTCGCCAGGGCTCCCACGAGGGGATAAAGAGGCACCAACCAGGCCGTCTCAATCAGAGAAACGGTCATCGGCAATCAGAGCAAAAGGGGCAACGGAGAAACCGTTGGAACCAACGCCACCGGAGGGGATCTGGGGGCGCCGGGCCTCCGACGTGGCGCGAACGGTAGAAACCCCAGCCGCCCGTTGGGTGCCGCCAGCAACAGGTCTTACCTATGCCCCCGGCAAGGCTGTCTTATGGGACCGGCGCGAACCTGCAGCAGATCTGCGGTTGCTGCCCAAGGGCCACCGGTGCCATGACAGAACCACACACGCGGAGGGAGGACCGATGCGCGCCACCCTCAACGAACTGCTGAACCAACTGGTCCAGCGCGGCTGGGCCAAGGTGGACCCCACCCCGGGCCTGCCGCGACCGGCCCCCTGCGGCCCCTGGTGGTCGATCGAACTGGGCGCCGTCACGACGGTGACTCTGCATCCCTGGCAGCAGGGACTGCTGGAGTTCAGCCTCACGGTGCTGGCTGATCCCCAGGAGGCGATTCAATCCTTCGAGCTGGAGTGCAACGCCATGCCCGTGCCCGTGGCCCTGATCAACTGGTGGGGCGGCCTGGACGCTGCCCTGGTACAGGCCAGCTGGCTGCGCGATCAGCTGGTGGCCGCCTGGGACCGGGAAATCAGTACAGGCGGTGAGATGCCCTGAGCTCAGGCAAAGCGGCGACGACCATCGTTGAAGCTGGCAAAACTCGCCACCTCACCGCTGCCGCCGTTGGCCTGGCTGAGCTTCCAGACATTGCGGCTCACCCGCCGGGCCTTGAGGCCACCGCGCTCCACCAGGGCGGCGCCGGGGCGGGCCCCCATCAGGTAGGTCACCTCAGCGGTACTGAGGGGAGCGCCCGTCTGGAGAGCCAGTTGGGTGAGCTCCAGCCGGTGGCGCAGAGCGGCCGTGTCGCACTGGCCGCCATCCTCCGAATCGCTCCACGCCCAGGGGAGCTCGCCATTGGCCGCCATCTTCTGCATCAAGCCCATGCCCACCAGGGCCAGGGCCTGCTCCGGCTTGACGCCGCTGAATTCCTGACCGCTCTCTTGCTCCAGGGGCTTGCTGGCCTGGGCGGAAGCGTTGGAGGCAGAGCGCTTGGCAGCCACGGGCAGGTTGGCGGGGAATGGCTGGAAGGTACCGGTCCATCCCCGGCCTCGCAAGCGCAGGGGCTGGATCAGAGGGGCCTACCGGGACAGAGCAGTAAGATCGCCGGGCTCCTTCAGCTGGACCGCTGAGGACAACGACCGCAACGTCCGCAGGGAGCGCACCCTTTCCTTGGCCGATCGAACCCCCAGGCAACGCTCGCGTTCCGTGCAGATCACCGGAACCGACCTGGGTTTCAGCGGCAGCGGCTCCAGCCTCGACGCCCAGCAGCCATCGGCGGCCAGCTGCGTGATCACCACGGATAGCGAAGGCTCACGCCTGGCCCGCCAGTCCAGCCAGGTGCAGTCCATCGAGTTGCGCACCTATGTGTTTCTCGATTCCCTGCAGCCCCAGCTGGCGGCCTACATGGGCACGGTGAGCCAGGGCTTTTTGCCGATTCCCGGCGATGCCTGCCTCTGGCTGGAGGTGTCCCCCGGCATGGCGGTGCACCGGGTGACCGACATTGCCCTCAAGGCCAGCACCGTGCGGCTGGGCCAGATGATCGTGGAGCGGGCCTTTGGCTCCCTGGCCCTATACCACCGCGACCAGAGCAACGTGCTCCACTCTGGCGATGTGGTGCTCGAGGCCATCGGCAGCAGGGTGGAACAGCGCAGCCGCTGCGAGGTGAGCTGGACGGAGATCATCCGCGCGATCACCCCTGACCACGCGGTGCTGATCAACCGCCAGAACCGCCGTGGCTCGATGATCCAATCGGGGATGAGCATGTTCATCCTCGAAACGGAGCCAGCCGGCTACGTGCTGATCGCCGCCAACGAAGCAGAAAAGGCCTCCAACATCACCATCGTGGACGTGAAGGCCGTGGGTGCCTTTGGTCGTCTCACCCTGGCCGGCCGGGAGGGCGATGTGGAAGAGGCGGCCGCCGCCGCCATGCGCGCCGTGGAGATGGTGAACCGACGCGCCAAAACCTGAGCGCCTACACCCCCAGGAGCTCGCGCAGGCCAGGGGCCATGGCGCGGGCCGCCTTGCCGCGGCTACCGAGTTTGTCCTTGAGGTGCTGGGCCATGCGGGCATAGGTCATCCCCGCTTCCCGCACCCAGAAGATCGGGTCGTAACCACCGCCATGGCCATCCGGTGCGGTGAGGATCTCCCCGCGGCAGATGCCCTCCGCCTCCAGCACGGTGGTGCCGCTGGGATCGGCGAGGGCCATGGCGCTGTTGAAACTGGCGCTGCGGTAAGGGGTGGAGCCCAGCGCCTGCAGGATCCGGTGGATCCGCTCGTGATCGGTGGGGGCGTAGCGGGCGGAATACAGACCCGGCGCTCCCTCCAGGGCATCCACTTCCAAGCCGGAGTCGTCCGCCAGGGCCCACTGGCCGGTGAGCCGGGCCACGGTTTCCGCTTTCAGGCGGGCATTTTCGAGATAGGTGCTGCCGGTTTCTTCAATCTCGAGCCCCTCAGGCTGCTGGCGCACCTGCAGAGCCACAGCATCGAGCATGGCGGCGATCTCCGCCACCTTGTAGGCGTTGCCGCTGGCGATCACCAGAACGGGAGGCTGCAGCTGCCCTTGCACAATGCGATTCAATTGCCCCGCCATTGTCGCCAATGGCGGGACTGGAGGGGGGAGGCAGGCTGGGTTGAACATTCCACCCCCCGGAAAGCTCCAGGGGTGCCTGCCTCGGGCGAACCGTAGGCAGGTCCTTCAGGGAGAGCAACGGGTGGGGTGCCGCATGTGCGCAGCAACGGACATCACAGGCGAGCACGCGTAGGGTGAAGAAACCTGAGGGACCGGGCGAACCATGGAGACCAGCCTGGTTCTGCAGAACCTGCTCACACCGCCGGTTCTGT
This sequence comes from Synechococcaceae cyanobacterium, assembly GCA_947461705.1. Taxonomy (GTDB): domain Bacteria; phylum Cyanobacteriota; class Cyanobacteriia; order PCC-6307; family Cyanobiaceae; genus Vulcanococcus. Next base: position 2,988 of record CANHMF010000042.1, on the reverse strand, counting down.
TCTTTTTTCTCGGCGTCATCGCCGTGGTGGTGGGCTCCGATCTGGAGATTCCAGCGCCCCTGCCGAAGCTCTTTTCCCTCTATCTCCTGCTGGCCATCGGCTTCAAAGGAGGCCTGGAACTCGCCCACAGCGGCTTGGGGGGGCAAGTGCTTCCCACCATTGCAGCCGCCGTGGCGATGTCCCTAGCGGTGCCGCTCTACAGCTTCCTGGCCTTGAAGCTGAAGTTCGACAGCTTCAATGCGGCCGCCATCGCCGCCACCTACGGCTCGATCAGTGCGGTGACCTTCATCACCGCCCAGAGCTTTCTGGAAACCCAGAAGATCACCTACGACGGCTTCATGGTGGCGGCCCTGGCCCTGATGGAGTCCCCGGCGATCATCGTGGGTCTGCTGCTAGTGAAGCTCGCGGCCCCACAACAGCAGCAGCGGCCTGATGCCAAGGGAATGCGCTGGGGATCCGTGCTGAACGAAGCCTTCCTCAACAGTTCCGTGTTTCTGCTGGTGGGCAGCCTGGTGATCGGGGTGCTGGTGTCGGCCTACAGCCCGGCAAGCGCCGAAAAGATGCTGCCCTTCACCGACAAGCTCTTCTATGGAGCCCTGAGTTTTTTCCTGTTGGACATGGGCATCGTGGCCGCCCAGAGACTCAACGATCTGCGGCGGGCAGGCACCTTTCTGATTGCCTTCTCGGTGCTGATGCCCCTGTTCAACGCCGTGGTGGGGGCTCTGATCGCCCGAGGCCTGCAGCTCAGCCCCGGCAACGGCCTGCTGTTTGTGGTGCTATGCGCCAGCGCCTCCTATATCGCCGTGCCGGCGGCCATGCGCATGACTGTGCCCGAGGCCAATCCCAGCCTCTACATCTCCTCCGCGCTGGGGGTCACCTTCCCGTTCAACATCATTGTGGGGATTCCCCTCTACATGGCGCTGGTGAACAAACTCCTTCCCGCTGCGGGCTGAGCTAATGAAACGCGTTGATCTGATCCTCAGTGAGCGGGAACTGGATTCCGTGATCAAGGCCATTGATGCCGCCGGCGCCCCGGGCTACTCGGTGATGAAGCACGTCACCGGCAAGGGCCCCCATGGCTCCGTGTCGGAAGCAATGGACTTCAGCGGCCTCGGGGCCAACGCCCACGTGATCATTTTCTGCGAGGCCTCGATCCTGGCGAAACTGCGGGAGGGCATCCAGCCCCTGCTCGATTACTACGGTGGCGTGGCGTACGTGTCAGAGGCTGAACCCCTGTGATGTCGGTGTCCCTGTTGACAGATCCAGGGACGGTTTTGGGGCCGGTAACAAGCATCCCCAAAGTTTTGTGATGCACCAATGAGCACCGCTTATCAATGGGTGCACAGACGGTGATGGACAGACAGGCCCCAATGGCTTGACGGGAGGATGACCTGGCGACCATGGTTGCAGGCGAACATTCCACCCCTCCTCCAGGAGCAGGTAATGGCTAACGAAACCATGGGCATCGCCCTCGGCATGATCGAGACCCGGGGTCTCGTGCCCGCGATCGAAGCCGCTGACGCGATGACCAAGGCCGCCGAAGTGCGCCTGATCGGTCGCGAATTCGTGGGCGGCGGTTACGTGACCGTTCTGGTCCGCGGCGAAACCGGCGCTGTGAACGCTGCCGTTCGCGCCGGCGCTGATGCCTGCGAGCGCGTGGGTGATGGCCTGGTGGCCGCTCACATCATTGCCCGCCCCCACCGTGAAGTGGAGCCTGCTCTGAACAGCAGCGCCGGCTTCGTGGGTTCCAAGGACTGAGCACTGAGCCGCGCCGCTGACGGCCGCTCAACTCTCTGATTCTTTTTCCCGAACCCACCCGGAGATTCTCCATGGCAAAGAAGTACGACGCTGGGGTCAAGGAGTACCGCGACACGTATTGGACTCCTGATTACATTCCCCTCGATTCCGACCTGCTCGCGTGCTTTAAGTGCACCGGCCAGGAAGGTGTGCCCCGCGAGGAAGTGGCCGCTGCTGTGGCTGCTGAATCCTCCACCGGCACCTGGTCCACTGTGTGGTCCGAGCTCCTCACCGACCTCGACTTCTACAAGGGCCGTTGCTACCGCATCGAAGACGTTCCTGGCGACAAGGAAGCCTTCTATGCATTCATCGCCTATCCCCTCGACCTGTTCGAGGAAGGCTCCATCACCAACGTTCTGACCTCCCTGGTCGGCAACGTGTTCGGCTTCAAGGCCCTGCGCCACCTGCGCCTGGAAGACATCCGCTTCCCGCTGGCCTTCATCAAGACCTGCATGGGTCCCCCGAACGGCATCCAGGTCGAGCGCGACCGGATGAACAAGTACGGCCGTCCCCTGCTGGGTTGCACCATCAAGCCGAAACTCGGCCTGAGCGGTAAAAACTACGGCCGTGTGGTGTACGAGTGCCTGCGTGGCGGTCTCGACTTCACCAAGGACGACGAGAACATCAACTCGCAGCCCTTCCAGCGCTGGCAGAACCGTTTCGAGTTCGTTGCCGAAGCTGTGAAGCTTTCCGAACAGGAAACTGGCGAGAAGAAGGGTCACTACCTCAACTGCACGGCAGCGACCCCCGAGGAGATGTATGAGCGCGCCGAGTTCGCCAAAGAACTGGGCCAGCCCATCATCATGCACGACTACATCACCGGCGGCTTCACCGCGAACACCGGTCTGGCCAAGTGGTGCCGTAAGAACGGCATGCTCCTGCACATTCACCGCGCCATGCACGCGGTGATTGACCGTCACCCCAAGCACGGCATTCACTTCCGTGTGCTGGCCAAGTGCCTGCGTCTCTCCGGTGGTGACCAGCTGCACACCGGCACCGTGGTGGGCAAGCTGGAAGGCGATCGTCAGTCCACCCTGGGCTACATCGACCAACTGCGCGAATCCTTCGTTCCCGAAGATCGCAGCCGCGGTAACTTCTTCGACCAAGATTGGGGTTCCATGGGCGGCGTGTTCGCCGTGGCCTCCGGCGGTATCCACGTGTGGCACATGCCCGCGCTGGTGAGCATCTTCG
>CANHMF010000041.1 GCA_947461705.1 Synechococcaceae cyanobacterium | reverse complement strand
GACCGAGGAACACCTCGCCGCCATCGGCCTCTAGGGCCACCGGCCCCAGAGAGGAAAAGCCGTAACGGGTCACCATCTCGCGGGAGATGCGGGACACCATCTCCAGATCACTGGAGGCGCCCTGGGTCACCTCGCTGGGACCAAACACCACCAGCTCCGCCGCCCGGCCACCCATGGCCCCCACCATGCGGGCCCGCAGGTAGGCCTTGCTGATCAGGCCCGAGTCCAACACCTCCTCATCGGGCATGGTTCGGGCGAAACCGCCGATGCCGCCGGCCCTGGGGAGCAGCGTCACCTTATCGAGCTTGTCGGCTGCGGGCAGCAAGGTAGTGAGCAGGGCGTGACCCACCTCGTGGTAAGCGATCAGGCGCTTTTTCGCGCTGTCCTGCAAGGGTGCCGCCGTGAGACCCATGGTAATGCGCTCCAGGGCATCGCTAAGGGCCTGATCGTCGATGGTCTGCCGGTCGCGGCGGGCCGTGAGGATCGCCGCTTCATTCAGGAGGTTGGAGAGATCTGCCCCTGAAAAGCCGGGGGTACGGCTGGCCCAATCAGCCAGGGACACCTCAGGACCTAGGGGACGGCTGCGGGCATGCACCGAGAGGATGGCTTCCCGGCCCCGGCGATCGGGGAGGTCCACGTGGATCTGGCGGTCGAAGCGGCCAGGACGCATCAACGCGGTATCGAGCACATCGGGGCGGTTGGTCGCCGCCAGCAGGATCACGCCAGAGTTCTCCTCAAAGCCGTCCATCTCGGTGAGCAGCTGGTTGAGGGTCTGCTCCCGCTCGTCGTTGCCACCCCCGATGCCAGCGCCGCGCTGGCGGCCCACGGCATCAATTTCATCGATGAAGATGATGCAAGGAGCCTTCTCCTTGGCCTTGCGGAACAGGTCGCGCACGCGGCTGGCCCCCACGCCCACGAACAGCTCCACGAACTCCGAGGCCGCCATCGAGAAAAAGGGCACGCCGGCCTCACCGGCGATGGCCCTGGCGAGCAGCGTCTTGCCGGTGCCGGGGGGGCCCACCAGCAGCACACCCTTGGGGATCTTGGCGCCCACGGCCGTGAAGCGTTCCGGCTCCTTGAGGAAGGTGACCACCTCCTGGAGCTCCTCCTTGGCCTCATTGATGCCGGCCACATCCTCGAAGCGCACCGCCACAGCTCCCTCGGGCTGCACCTGGGCCTTGCTACGGCCGAAGCCCATGGCCTTGTTCGCCACCTGGGCCGAACGGCGGATCAACAGGCTGAGCCCGCCGAACAGCAGCAGCAACAGCAGCACGTTGGCCACCAGGCCAGCGGTGGCTTCATCCTTGCGGTCATCGCGCACCGTGAGCGGCACGCGCGCCTCCTGGGCACTGCTCAGCAACAACTGGTCGTTGCTGAACACCGGCACCGTGACCCGCCGGCCATCGACATAAGTCACAGCAACCTCGCGGCGGGCCGTGGAGAGCTCCAACTCTTTAATCTTGCCGCTGCGCAGCTGTTGTAAGAGCTCGCTGTAACTGGGCGGAGGCGATTTGGACAGGCCCAGATCCCGCATCAGACCAGGGGCCTTCGTAGGCGGATCGCCGGGGCGTTCCGAAGGGGATTGAACGCCGTTGCTCACAGGGATCTACCAGTGTCCCGAGCTTAGCGATTTGACGAAAGGGAGGGCGGCAATGGAAGATCTTGGTTTGGCAGATCGAGAGCGGGATGGCTGTTCCCAAGAAGAAAACGTCCAAGGGCAAGCGCAACCAGCGCCACGCCACTTGGAAAGGCAAGGCAGCTGTGGCCGCCCAGAAGGCTCTCTCCATCGGCAAGGCCGTGCTGAGTGGCCGCGCCCAAGGCTTCGTCTACCCCGTGGCTGAAGAGGAAGGCGACGAGGCCTGATCCTCGTCAGACCCCTCGATTTGCTCCAGCATCCCAGCGCCGCTTCCCTCCCAGAGACTGCGGCGCTGCCCATCGAGCACGCGAACCCAATCCGCCCGCTGCAGCACTGGCCGTTGATAGAGCCTGGGCGGTAGTGAGCACAGGCTGGATCGCACCACCGCGCTGAGCGCGGCAGGGGCCATCCAGCCCCCGCCGCGCTTGCGCTGCCGTGCTTCGGCCTGGAACCGCCAGCGCCGGGGCAGCTCCCAGCGTGCCGGCCAGAGCACCAACTGCAGATCCAGCTGATCCCACAGCGGCTGATAGGCCATGAGTTGCTGGTTCCAATGGCCTAACCACTGGTGCTCCAGCGCAGACAACCCCTCGAGGCCCTGGCCGCTCAGCAGGCCAGCCTCCAGAGCTCCCGGATCCAGGCAACGACAGCCCACCAGCCAACCCTCCAGCAGCAGGGCGTCGGCCTCGCCATGCCAATCGGCGACGCGATCGCCATCGCCGCCCCGCAGGGTTTTGTCGAAGCGGGGCAGCACCAGCTGCGCCGGGCCCTTGGCGGGCTGGGCGCGCCACTGCTGCAAACCGTGCAGCAGCCGCTGCGGCTCATGGCTCCCGGGCGGCACCCGGGTCACACCGAAGGGATTGCCCGCCATGGCCCGCTGCCGCTCCTGCCAGGGCAGATAGGCGTCGTCGATGGACACCACAGCCAGGCGCAGCCCAGCCTGGGCACACACCTCCTGCAGGCGGCGCGCCAGGGTGCTCTTGCCTGCCCCCACGGGTCCATTGAGGCCGATGAAGGGGCGCTCAGCCCGGCTCACCCGCCCGCTGAGCTCGGCCAGGATCCAGGACTCGAGGCTCATGAGCCCAGCTTGAAGGCCTCCAGCATGAGCGCGTACACGACGCCGATGCGCAGGTTGTCGAGCATCACCCAGCCCAGAGCCGGCTGGCCCTTCACGAGATGGGTGCGCAGGCGCACCAGTAGCTCCACCAGCAGCACCGTGATCAGCACCACCAAGGGCCGCTGGCCCAGTTTCTGCAGCCAGTAGGCCGTGAGGTTGTTGCCGGCATAGAGGCCCAGCAGCAGGGCCAGGAGACCCAGGCTGCGGCGGCGCCAACTGCCGCGAAAACCACCAACCAGGCCCGTGACCACACGGCTCTGGAGCCGGTTGAAGCGGGTGGCCTGGAGGGGCAGTGGGCTCATGGCCGCTGCAGCAGCTGCTGCAAGTAGGAGAGCGTGATGTGGCCATCGGGGCAAGCCGGGCCGCACATCCGCACACAAGGGGAACCGGGTTCACCGAGGTGGTCCACCATCCCCGCAGCCGCGCTGAACGCCTCCGCGGGCTCGGCCGCACTGGAGGCACTGCGGGTCACCAGGGTGCTGAGCCCCGCATCCACGGCCGCCCGCAGGCCATTGCCGGAATCCTCGATCGCCACAGCCTGCGCAGCGTCGCAACCCAACTGCGCCAAGGCGAGGCGGTACGCCTCGGGATCGGGCTTCTTGCGGGCGACATCCTCCCCACACACCCAGAAGCGAAACAACTGCTCCGAGCGTGGCAACACCTGCTCCAGCAGGGCAGACACCGCGGCGCGGCCGCTGGTGGTGACGATCACCTGGGGAATGCCAGCAGCGGCGGCAGCCTCCAGGAGCCTGGCCACCCCAGGGCGCAGGCCCAGGCCACCCCCCGCCACCAGGGCGGCGTAATGGCGCTGCTTGGCGGCTTGGAGCGCTTCCACACGCGCGGTGCTGGGGGGTGCGCCCTCCACCTGCTGGAGAAAGGAGCGCAGGCGCTCACGCCCGCCGCTGATCGGCAACAGGGAGAGATAGGTGGCGGGATCCCAGCGCCAGGGCAAACCCGCCTCGGCCAAGGCGCGGTTGAAGGCGAGCCGATGCCCATCGAGCTCGGTCTCGGCGAGGGTGCCATCCACATCCCAGAGAAGCGCCGCGGGAAAGGGCACCGGGCCATCACAACCGTGGCCAGGAGGTTAGGGCGCTGGATCCTGCCGACATGACGCTGCAGGATGGACGGCTGTTGGGCCGATGGTGTTGCTCTCCCCAGCCCCCGAGCAACGCTGGCAGCTGCCCGTACCGGCGGTTCCGAACCCTGAACTGCAGGGCCTGGGGCTCAGCGAACCTCTGCTGGCCGTGCTGCAGCGGCGGGGCCTGTGCAGCCGTGAAGCCATTGAAAACCTCCTGGAGCCAGCCAACGCGCCCGATCCCGCCAAGCATTTCCCGGACCTGAAAACCGCCGTGAAACGCCTACGCCAGGCCTGCAAGGGCGGCGAGGCGGTGGCCATCTGCGGCGATTACGACGCCGATGGCATGACCAGCACGGCCCTGCTGGTGGGGGTGCTGCAACGGCTGGGGGCAGCACCGGTGGCTGCCATCCCCAGCCGCCTCGACGATGGCTATGGCCTCAACAGCGCCATGGTGGAGCGGCTGGCTGGTGAGGGCATCCGCTTGCTGGTGACGGTGGACAACGGCATCGCCGCCCGCGAGGCCCTCGAGCGGGCCAAGGCCCTCGAACTGGATGTGGTGCTCACCGATCACCACACCCTGCCGGCCGAGCATCCGCCCTACCTGGCCCTGCTGCACCCGGCCTGCACCCCGGAGGGGTCGCCGTACCGAGGGTTGGCCGGGGTGGGCCTGGCTTACGTGCTGGCGGTGGCCCTGGCCAAGGCCTTCCGCTCAGAGGAAGGGCTGGCCATCGCCCTCGATCTGTTCTGCATCGGCACCATCGCCGACATGGCCCCACTCCAGGGGGTGAACCGGCGCTGGCTCATGGACGGCCTGCCACGGCTGAAGGCCAGTGCCCTGCCGGGATTGCAGGCGTTGCAGCAGCTCGCAGGGCTGGACGACGTTCCGGTGGATGCAGGCACCGTGGGCTTCCAGATCGCCCCGCGCATCAATGCGGTGGGACGCCTGGGCGATCCCCAGCTGGTGGTGGAGCTGCTCACCACCACGGACCAGGACCGCGCCCTCGACCTGGCCCGGGAGTGCGAAGCCCTGAACCGTCAGCGGCGGGAACTGTGTGATGCGATCGAGGCGGAGGCGGTGGCCCTGGTGGATGCCGATGGCGCCCAGCGGAGCCCCTTCCTGCTGCTGGCCCAGAGCCACTGGCACCACGGCGTGATTGGCATCGTGGCGGCGCGGCTGGTGGAGCGCTTCGGACTGCCGGCGGCCCTGCTGGCCAGTGAGGGGGATGGCCGACTGCGCGCCTCCGTGCGGGCTCCCAAGGGGTTTGCGGTGGACCAGGCCCTACAGCAGTGCAGCTCCTTGCTGGAACGGCATGGCGGCCATCCGGCCGCCGGCGGTTTCACCGTGCTGGCGGAGCGAGTGGCGGCCCTGCATGAGGCGCTCAACAGCATGGCTTTGCTCTGGCTGAACCAGCAGGGCAGTGGCCTGGTGGTGGAGCCGGAGGCTCTGCTGCGGCTCCATCAGATCGACCGGGGCCTGTGGCAGCAACTGCAACGGCTGGAGCCCTTTGGAATCGGGCACCCCACCCCAATCTTCTGGAGCAGCCGCTGCCGGGTGACCCAGCAGAAAGAACTGCGGGGCGGCCATCTCCAGCTCACCCTCGGCCAGGGAGAAACCAGGGTGCGTGCCGTGGCCTGGCGCTGGCAGGGGGGTTGGAACCTTCCCCAGCACGTGGATGTGGCCTACAGGTTGCGGCTGAACCGCTGGCAGGGGGAAGAACGGCTGCAGCTGGAGCTCGTAGCCCTGCGGGAAAGCGGTGCCGATGCGGTGCGCCTGCAGCGGCAGGGGCGCACCTACTGGGTGACCAGGGACGGGGAGGGCCTGGTGATCCGCAATGCCGCCGGCGATGAACTCCGGGGCCTGGCCCTGGCGGGCGAGGGGCTCAGCGCCGACCATCCCCAGGCCGATCACCCCTATGTGCAGGCCCTGATCCAGGACGCTGCCATGGCCTTGGGCCTGGTGGCCTGAGGCAGGCCACCAGGCCATCAAAAAACCCCTGGCTCTCGGGTAGGAGAGCCAGGGGCCTGGGCCCCAGAAGCGGGACACGAATCTCACAACCTGCTCAGAGGGCGCCGCGGCGATAGAAGAGGATGAAGATCACGGCCGGCCCGGCGATGGTGATCAAGAACAGAGCAGCAAAGTTGGCGATCAGATGGAAGTCGATTCCCATGGGAGAACGGCGCAGCGGCTGCACAAGTCAGGCCCAACCATACGGTCCGTTGTGGCCGGACCCCAGGGAGCTCGCGCCGCACTGTGACGGCTTGTCACAGCCGCAGGGATTGCCACGATGAGCACGGACCTGCACTGGCGCTGCATCAGCGGCTGTGGCTCCTGCTGCCGCCTGGATCCGGGTGAACGGGAGGAAGCCCTGGCCGCCCTCACCGAAGCACAGCAGGAGCAATATCTGGCCATGGTGGGCCCTGATGGCTGGTGCATCCACTTCGACACAGGCTCGAGCAGCTGCCGCATCTACGAGGAGCGGCCGATGTTCTGCCGGGTGGAGAACCTGGCCAGGTTGTTTGAGGTTCCAGCGGAGGACGCCAATGCCTTCGCCATCAACTGCTGCCGCCAACAGATTCGCAGCGAACATGGCGGCCGTGGCATGGTGATGCGACGCTTCGAGCAGGCGATCCGGCAGCCCCCCGACCAGGCTCTCTGACCTCCATGTCCCAGGACCCCGCCGACACCGGAACGGACACCGTCACCGACACCGACCCCAAAACAGTCACTCCCGCCGATACGGCCGCAGCTGGCAGTTTTGGCGCCGTCTTCCTCACCACCTTCACCACGGTCTTTCTGGCGGAACTGGGTGACAAGACCCAGCTCGCGGCCCTGCTGCTGTCGGCAGAGTCGGGCCGGCCGGTGATTGTGTTCATCGGAGCCTCCCTGGCGCTGATCAGCTCCAGCCTGGTGGGGGTGCTGCTCGGCCGCTGGCTGGCGCGGGTGCTGCCCCCGCAGCAGCTGGAGCGGCTGGCCGGCATCCTGATGATCGGCCTGGGCCTGTGGCTGGGCCGCCAGGCCGCTGTGAGCATGCTCCCCCTCGCCGCCTGAGCGCCATGCAACTTCCCCTTCTGGCCTCCACCTTCGCCACGGTGTTCCTGGCGGAACTGGGCGACAAGACCCAGCTGGCCATCGTGACCATCAGCGGCACCTCCAACCGCAGTGGGGCGGTGTTTGCGGGCAGTGCGGCCGCCCTGGTTCTGGCCAGCCTGCTGGGGGCCGGCGCCGGCGGCTCCCTCTCGGCCGTGATTCCCCCCAATGCACTGCAGCTGGCCGCCTCCATTGGCTTCCTCGTGATCGGGCTGCGGCTGGTGATCAAGTCAGGACAGAGCGACGACGGTGCTGAAGACACCGCGACCCCCACTCCCTAAAGTTGTGGTGTTGGCGCTGGCCATCGGGGCGTTGTTGCCGTTCCGATAGCGCATCGCTGGACACGCACTCCAGGGGCCCCAACAGCCGCCACCGCGCCCTCCCAAACCGCCAATGAAGTTCACGGTCGCCGACCTGATCGAACAGCTGCCCGCCGAGGCGCAGCTCCCCGTTGCCAAGCTCGAAAAAGCTCTGGGGCTGAGTGCCAAGGCCGACAAGGACCAGCTCCGCATCGCCCTGACCGGCCTGGTGCGGGTGGGGGTTCTCGAGGAGAGCGACGCTGGGGTGAGCCGTATTCAGGACGACGGCCTGATCACGGCGCGGCTGCGCTGCAGCAGCAAGGGCTTCTGTTTTGCCCTGCGGGACGACGGCGGCGAAGACATCTACATTCGCGACAACCAGCTCAACCACGCCTGGAACGGCGATCGGGTCCTAGTGCGCATCACCCGCGAGGGCGGTCGGCGCCGCTCCCCCGAGGGGGGAGTGCAGTGCATTCTCGAGCGCCACACCACCAGCCTGCTGGCCCAGGTGGAGCAGCAGAACGAGCGCCTGGTGGCGGTGCCCCTGGACGATCGGCTGTTGACCGCCCTGGAGCTGCCACAGGGCGATGCCAAGCACCTGAAACCCGCCGATGAGGCCGTGGTGGAGGTGCAGGTGGATCGCTACCCGGTGGGGCAGCTGGCCCCCCAGGGGCATGTGGCCCGCAGCCTGGCGATCAATGCGGGGCCGGAGGCCGACCTCGACCTGCTGCTCACCAAGCATGGGCTGCGGGAACGCCCCGCGGCACCAAAGACTTCGCTCAAGACCCCTGAGCCGAAGGATCGCGACGACCTCACCGCCCTGCCCACGCTGCTGTTGCAGAGCTGGAGCGGCACAGAGGCGCCGATCCTGCCCGCCGTGTCGCTCGAAACCACCGACACCGGCCTGCGGCTCTGGGTGCATGCCCCGGCCGTTGCCGAGCGGGTGAGCTTTGGCAGCGCCCTGGATCTATTCCTACGGGAGCAGGCGGAAGCCCTGTGTGTGGGTCCCAGCTGGCTGCCGCTGCTCACCCAAGCCCTGAGCAAGGCTGCGGCCTTCAAGGTGGGAACGGCGGAGGCCGCCCTCTCCGTGGCCCTAGAGCTCAGCAGCGATGGGGCCCTGGAGCACTACCGCTTCTGCCGCAGCACCATCAAGGCTGACGGACTGGTGGACTCCAAGGCCCTGCAGGCCCTGGCGGAACGCAAGCCCAAGGCCCGCACCACGCCCGCGGCCCTCAAGGCCGTGAAGGACGTACTGCCCCTGCTCGAACAACTGGTGGACCTGGCGGGTCTGTTGCGCCAACAGCGGCTCGCCGCTGGCTCCATCGATCTCGCCCTGGCCATGCCGGCCATCGACGGCCTGGGTGATCTGGCCATCCCCGAACCAGATGAAAGCCGCCAGGGCTGGATGGTGCAGCTGGACCCCTGCAGTGACCCCATGGGCCTGCTGCGAGAGCTGATCCTGCCGGCCCATCGGGCCCTGGGTCGCCACCTGGCCGCCCTGGAGTTGCCGGCGATCTATGCCCAGAACCCGGCGCCCGATGCCGAGGCCGTGAACGAAGTGGCCAAGGCGGCCCTGGCCCTGGAGATCCCGTTGGAGCTCGCCGCCGATGGCAACGCCACGGCCCAGGAACTGGCCGTGGCGTTTGCCGCCACCGACCGCTGCCGGGTGCTGCAGCAGCAGCTGAAGGACCCCCTGCGCCCCGTGACCCTGGCAACGGAGCCGGGCGCCAACATGCTGGCCGGGGACCCGGTGGCCTTTGCCCCCTGGTGCTGCCCCGCCCTCCACTACGCCGATCTGTGGAACCAGCACGTGCTGGTGCTGCTGCTCAGTGAGGGCAAGGACCGCCCCTCCGTGCGCCACAAGACCCGGGTGGACATCGCCGGCGACAGCAGCCACGGCACCATTGACTGGCCCCTGCTGGCCCCGAGCAACCTCACCCCCGTGGAGGAGGCCCGCAGCGGCGCCTTGCTGCACCGGCTCAACGCCCGCTCCCGTTTCGCCATCGACCTGCAGGCGGATGCCCTGGCCATGGCCCAGGCCCGTCAGGCCGAGCCGCTGGTGGGCCAGACCCTCACCGGTGTGATCAGCGGCGTTCAGAGCTACGGCTTCTTCGTGGAGGTGCCTCCCTCCCAGGTGGAGGGGCTCGTGCACGTGAGCTCCCTCAAGGACGACTGGTACGAGTACCGCTCCCGCCAGAACCGCCTGGTGGGCCGCAAAAACCGCCGCACTTACATGCTGGGCGACCAGGTGGAGGTGATCATCCAGAAAGTGGATGTGCTGCGCCACCAGATCGACCTAGCCGTGGTGCTGCCCGAGGGCTACGAGGAGTACGACAAGGGTGGCCACGGCGACCACGAACCCGGTGGCGACGACGAGCTCAGCGGTGACGAGGCCTGATCGGTGACCCCCACGGCAGGTGCCGATCCGGTGGTGTTGGCGGTATCCGGCGCCAGTGCCCAGCCGCTGGCCCAGCGGGCCCTGCAACTGCTGCTGCAGGCCGGCGAGCGGGTGGAGATGGTGGTGAGCCGCGGTGCCATCGGGGTGTGGCAGGCGGAACTGGGCCTGCGGGTGCCCAGTGAACCCGAGGCCCAGGAGCAGTTCTGGCGCGAGCGCACCGGCGCCAGCGGCGGCGAACTGCGCTGCCGCCGCTGGAACGACCAGGCCGCTGGGATTGCCAGTGGCAGCTTTCGCACCCGCGGCATGGTGATCCTGCCCTGCTCCATGGGCACGGTGGGTCGCATCGCCGCGGGGGTGGCCACCGATCTGGTGGAGCGCGCAGCGGACGTGCACCTCAAGGAGGGACGCCCGCTGGTGATCTGCCCGCGGGAAACCCCCTGGAACCTGATTCACCTGCGCAACCTCACCGCCCTGGCGGAGGCCGGGGCCCGGATCGCCCCACCGGTGCCCGCCTGGTATCACCAGCCCACCAGCATCGACGACATGGTGGATTTTCTGGTGATCAGGGTGTTCGATTGCCTGGGTTACAACCTGGGCCCCCTGCGCCGCTGGAGCGGCCCGATTCAAGCCTGAACTCGTGCTGCAACGTTTCCTGCTGCTTCCCCTGCTCACCCCGCTGCTGGCCGTGCTGCTGGTGGGTGCCCTGAATCCGCGGCCCGGTGCCAGCCTGCAGCTGCTCACCTGGCGCAGCCCCGCCTGGCCCGTGGGCGCCTGGATGGCGGCAGCAGCAGCAGCTGGTGCCGGCCTCAGTGCCGCGGGCACCGCCCTGGCCCTGCAGGGCACTGCCGGGCCCGCCCCCAGCCGGCAGGTGCGGCGCGGCGGCGGCGCCTCCCGCCCGGAGGAGTGGGCCGAGCCGAGCCGCCGCAGCCACCAGCGCGAACCCGAAGCTGCAGGGCCCACGAACTGGGGGGGATGGGCCGGCCCCAGCCGCGCCCCCGCCGATCCGCCGCCCACGGTTTCCGTGCCCTTCCGGGTGATCCGCAAAGGCACAACAGCGGCAGCACCCGCCGCTGCCAGCGACGCTCACAGCGACGGCGACGGCTGGGATGCACCGTCCAGCGACGACTGGTGACGAAACGGCCGCGGGGCATCCCTAAAGTTCGGACCAGCGTTCTGCCCGAGGCCCGCGACGGTGACCGATTCCGCCAGCCCCGAACCCGCCGCCTCGACGGCCCAGACCTCCCCAACCAAGGCCGTAAAGCCGCCGGCCCCTGAGGATCAGCCCTTCGCCGACTTTGTGCCCAATCTGCTGATCCCGGCCCTCGCCAAGGAAATCAAGGCCTACGGCGGACCGGACACCACCATCAGCTTTGAGCAGGGTCCGATGCCTGTGGTGGGCAGCAGCTGTTGGATGGTGAAGGGAGTGCTGCCAGGGGCCCGGCGCTTCTGGCTCTGCTTCACCAGCGACGCGATCAGCTCAGCGAAAACCATCGCGGTAGCCGAAGCCGGTGCCGAGCCGACAGTGTTGGAGTCGTTTCTGATCGATGAAAAGAAAATGACCCTGGCCCTGCTGGTGTCGCGCCTGGTGCAGCGGCTCAACGGCCAAAAGTGGCTGGGAGCCAACTAGCGCGAGCTGAGCCCGGACTGTTTACAGAGCGCCGACGAGGACGCTGTGGCTCCTACGATGCTGCTCCGTCCATAGCTGCAACACCCGATGGTGCCCCCCACAGCCGTTGCTACCCCCGCCATCGGCACCCCCGAGGCGCCGGCGATCAAGGACCCTGTGAAGGACACGATCCTCACCCCGCGCTTCTACACCACGGACTTCGACGCCATGGCGGCGATGGACCTTCGCCCCAACGAGGCGGAGCTCGAAGCGATCTGTGAGGAGTTCCGCAAGGACTACAACCGCCACCACTTCGTCCGCAACGAGGAGTTCGAAGGCGCAGCCGACAAGCTCGACCCCGACACCCGACGGGTGTTTGTGGAGTTCCTGGAGCAGAGCTGCACCTCCGAGTTTTCTGGCTTCCTCCTCTACAAGGAACTGAGCCGTCGCATCAAGGACAAGAACCCCCTCCTGGCCGAGTGCTTCGCTCACATGGCGCGGGATGAGGCCCGCCATGCCGGCTTCCTGAACAAGGCCATGAGCGATTTCGGCCTGCAGCTCGATCTCGGCTTCCTCACCGCCAGCAAGGCTTACACCTTCTTCAAGCCGGCCTACATCTTCTACGCCACCTACCTGAGCGAGAAGATCGGCTACTGGCGCTACATCGCCATCTTCCGCCACCTCGAGAAGAACCCCGACAGCAAGATCTTCCCGATCTTCAACTTCTTCGAAAACTGGTGCCAGGACGAAAACCGCCACGGCGACTTCTTCGATGCCCTGATGAAGGCCCAGCCCAAGACTGTCACCGGCCTGCGGGCCCGGCTGTGGTGCCGCTTCTTCCTGCTGGCGGTGTTCGCGACCATGTACGTGCGCGACGTGGCCCGCAAGGAGTTCTACGAGGCCCTGGGGCTCGATGCCCGCGAGTACGACAAGTACGTGATCGCCAAGACCAACGAGACCTCCGCGCGGGTGTTCCCCGTGGTGCTGAACGTGGAGCATCCCAAGTTCTATGAGCGCCTCGAGCGGCTGGTCAACAACAACAACGCCCTGGCCAAGGCGGATGAGGGCATGGCCCCGGCCCCGATCAAGCTGCTGCGCAAGCTGCCCTACTGGGCAGCCAATGGCCTGGAGATGGCCCAGCTGTTCCTGATGAACCCGATTCGCAGCGAGCAGTACCAGCCAGCCGTGCGCTGAGGTCTCACCAGCCGCCGGCCTTGTCGGCAGATCCCGAGGGCCCTGGCCACTGCGGCCGGGGCCTTTTTGCTAGGACCAGTCCTGGCCTTCACCCTGCACTCTCCCAACGCGTGGTCGTTTCCGCCGCTTCCCCCACCGGACTTCCGGCCGGGTCCCCCGGACCCCGCACCGATCAGCTCAATCACCTCTGGCAGCCCCGGCTGGAAGCCCTGCTGGCCGGCGGTCGAGCAGCGGGAGCCGACCTGGTGGAGGTGTTCCTGGAGCGCACCGACCACATCGGCGTGCTGGCCGAACAGGACACCATCACCAGCGTCAGCCCCGCCTTTGGCATGGGGGCTGGCATCCGCGTCTTTCGTGGCGACCGCGACGGCTTCGTGAGCACCAACGACCTCAGCGATGCCGGTCTGCAGCGGGCCCTCGAGCAGGCCCTGGGGATGCTCGGACTGCAGCGCAACGCCAACGCTCTCAGCGGTTTCGAAGGCCTGGCCAATCTTCGCGACTTCGCAGCCACCAAAGCCGACTGGCTGGCCCGTTGTCCTGAACTCCAGGAGGCCACCGGCAAGCTGCTGGAGGGTACTGGTCTGCTGGAGCGCCACGGCGCCCATCTCCAGGCCCGCCGCGGCAGTTACGCCCGCGACTGGCAGGAAGTGCTGGTGGCGGCCAGCGATGGCACCTTTGCCCGCGATGTGCGGCTGCACCAGTCGGTGGGGCTGAACGTGCTCGCCGCCGATGGTGACCACCGCGCCGGAGTGGGCCGTCGTTACGGCACCTCGGGCCGGCCTGACGACCTGCGCCACTGGAATGCGGAAGCCAGCGCCCAGGAGGTGTGCGAGAGCGCCGGCACCATGCTCTACGCCGACTACGTGGAGGCCGGCCAGTTGCCGGTGGTGCTGGCCAACCGCTTCGGCGGCGTGATTTTTCACGAGGCTTGCGGGCACCTGCTGGAAACCACCCAGGTGGAGCGGGGCACCACACCCTTTGCCGAGAAGGTGGGGGAACCCATCGCGCATGAAGCGGTCACCGCCATCGACGAGGGCCTCACCGATGGAGCCTTCGGCTCCCTCTGCATGGACGACGAGGGCATGGAAGCCCAACGCACCGTGCTGATCGAAAACGGCATCCTGCGGCGCTTCATCTCCGACCGAGCCGGGGAACTACGCACCGGCCACGCCCGCACCGGCAGCGGTCGCCGCCAGGGCCACACCTTTGCCGCTGCAAGCCGCATGCGTAACACCTTCATCGCCGCCGGCCCCCACACCCCAGAGCAGCTGATCGCCTCGGTAGACAAGGGGCTCTACTGCAAGTCCATGGGGGGCGGGAGCGTTGGCCCCACCGGCCAGTTCAACTTCGCTGTGGAGGAGGGCTACCTGATCGAGAATGGGCAGCTCACCAAGCCGGTGAAGGGCGCAACGCTGATCGGTGAGGCCAAAGAGGTGATGCCGCGCATCTCAATGTGCGCCAACGACCTGGAACTCGCGGCCGGCTTCTGTGGCTCCGTGAGCGGCAGCATTTTCGTCACCGTGGGACAACCCCACATCAAGGTGGACTCGATCACCGTGGGGGGCCGCTGAGCATGACAGCCACCATTCCCAACGGCGCTCCCACCAGCGCTGGCCTCCAGGCCGAACAGCTGCGCAGCAAGCTGGAGCGGCTCGCCACTAACGCCGGCATCCGCCAGTGGGACCTCGGCGCCGCCTGCAGCACCGACACCTCCGTGCAGGTCGACCGGGGCGAAGCCAAGCAGATGAAAGGGGCCCAGCGCAGCTCCATCACCGTGCGGGTGTGGAACGACGCAGGTCTGGTGGGCATCACCAGCACCTCCGATCTGTCCGATGACGGGCTGGAGCGCGCCCTCGCCGGTGCCCGCGATGCCAGCGCCTTCGGCAATGCCGACGACACCCCCGCCTTCTCCCCTCTAGCCACGGCTCCCCTGGCGGCGCTGGATCAACCGATCCACGAACCCCAGGGGATCCTCACGCTGCTGGACACCCTTAAGGACGCTGAACGACAGCTGCTGAATCGCCACGCCGCAATCGCAACGGTGCCGTACAACGGCCTCGCCGAGCGCAGCAGCGAGCGGCTCTATCTCAACAGCGACGGTGCCTGCCGCCAGCAGCGCCTGAGCACCGCCAGCCTCTATCTCTATGCCAGGGCCGAGGAAACCGGCCGCAAACCCCGCAGTTCAGGAGCCGTGCGCCTCGCCTATGGCTCCAGCGCCCTCGACATCGCCGGCTGCATCAACGAGGCCGCCGAGCGCACCATCAGCCACCTCAACTACGCACCGATCGAAACCGGGCGCTACACCTGCGTGTTCAGTCCCGAGGCGTTCCTCGATCTGATCGGTGCCTTCAGCAGCCTGTTCAACGGCCGAGCCGTGCTCGACGGCGTGAGCTTGAGCAACCGGGACGCAATCGGCGAACAGCTGGCGGTGCCCTTCCTCGACCTCCACGACAACGGCCTGCACCCGGGGAACATCGGCGCCTCGGCCTTCGATGGCGAAGGCACCCCCACCCGGCGGCTCTCGCTGCTCGAGGGCGGCACCTTGCGCAACTTCCTGCACTCCGAAGCCACCGCCCGAGCCTTCGGCGTGGCCCCCACCGGCCATGCGGGGCTGGGCGCCAAGGTGTCGGTAGGCCCCGACTGGTTCGAGATCGGCCCAACCCCTGGCAGTGGCGGTGGCCAACAGGGACTGGATCGCTACAAGGCAGACGAACCGATCGTGTGGATCGATTCGCTCTCGGCCCTGCATGCGGGAGTAAAGGCCAGCCAGGGCTCCTTCTCGTTGCCCTTCGATGGCTGGCTGGTAAAGAACGGCGAGGTGCGCTCTGTGGAAGCGGCCACGGTGGCCGGCGACATCCGCACCCTGCTCAAGGCGATCGTGGGCTTTGAAGGGGAGGCCAAGATCACCCCCGATGGGCTCTGCCCAATGGTGTGGGTGGAGGGCCTGTCCATCACCGGCGAAGCGTGATGGCTCAGGCGAGCTGCTGAACCGCAGCAGCGCCGGCAGCAGCAGCCCGCTGAACTAACCACCACAGTGCGGCAGGTCTACGCGGGAAGTGCGGATCTTCCCGCCACAACGGCAACTCGGGCAAACACTGGTGGCGGCCAGTCCCTTGCAGCGGAGCAGGGATGGCCATCGACGCCCGCTCCCCCCGCCCGATGAGCCGTAGCTCCATGTCCTCCGATCCAGCCCCGTCGACGGCTGCGATCCACAGACTCATGCTGGTGTCGCCAGAGTCCCGAGCCTCCATTGCCTGGATCGAGCTGGGTCAGCGATCGGCAGGCACCAGCCCTGGAGCAGAACGCTTCAACAGCGTTGCGGCATTACTGGATGCTCCCCAGTTCGATGTGGTGGTAATCGACGCACCTGGCGATCGAGAGGCGGTGGCCAGGGCCCTAATGGATCTGCGGACGACCCCGGCCTATGCCATGGCCCTGATCTACCTCAACCACCAGACCGATGACTGGGGTGAGGCCCTGGCAGATGGACCGGTGCCCGGCGATCCGGAGCGGATCGATAGCGCCTGGCGGCAATGGATGGCTCTGCAGCAGCGGTTCCGGCCGGCCTGCTGCACCAAGACCAACCAACTGGAGCAAACGCTGTTGCGATGGCTATGGCTTCGGCCCGGCGCCTGGATCAGGCCGGTGAGCGATCCGGGCAGCTCAAGCGTGTACCGCTACCCACTGGTGGAGGCCTTTGCGGATGATCCAAGCATCCATGCCCTCCACTGGCTGGAGCAGAACCACATCCGCCATGACCTGGAACCAGGAGAGTTGATCGACCGCCTACGCCAATGTCCGTCGTGTCGTTCCAGTCGTCTGAACTATGTGGATCTCTGCCCGGAATGCGATGGATTGGACATCATCCGTGAGCCGTCATTGCACTGTTTCGTGTGTGGCCATATTGGATCTCAGCACAACTTTCTACGCAACAGCGCCCTGGTCTGCCCCAATTGCCTGACACAACTTCGCCATATCGGCAGCGACTACGACCGACCGATGGAGAACTACAGCTGCCGGTCGTGTCAGGCCTTCTTTGTGGATGCAGCTGTGCAGGCACGTTGCATCGACTGCGGTCAGTCACACCCACCTGAGGCTCTGCG
>CANHMF010000040.1 GCA_947461705.1 Synechococcaceae cyanobacterium | reverse complement strand
GACGGGCGAGCTCTTCCGGCGGCAGGGGCGACAACCGCCCGAGGGCCGCGATGTTGCAGTGCTGTTCCAGGGAGCCATTGTTGCCGCTGTTGCAGGCGGGCCCCTCCGGATTCACGCAGATCAGGCCGGGCTCAGCGGCGGCACCCCCATGGCCCGTGAACAGTGTGCCGTTCAGCAACACCCCACCCCCAACGCCGGTGCCAAGGGTGAGCAGCACCACATCCCGGCTGCCCCGGGCAGCCCCGCACCAGGCCTCCCCCAGCAGGGCACAGTTGCCGTCATTGCCGAGGGTCACCCGCCGCTGCAACTCGGGCTCCAGCCAATCCGCCAGGGGAACGTTCTGCCAGCCCGGCAGGTTGATGCAGATGCGAGCCACCCGTCCAGCCGCATCCATCGGACCGGGCAACCCAATGCCCACCCGATCGGCCAGGCGCTCGGGATCGAGCTGCTGCACCGCCTCGGCAATGGCCACACTCACCGCCCCGGGCATGGCGGGCTGGGGGGTGGGCACCTGCAGGGCAGCCAGCCGTTCACCCTCCCGGCTGAAACGGCCGAGCTTGATGGCGGTGCCGCCGAGATCCACACCAATCAGCTGGGGCATCACAAGCGGGGCCAGGGGCGCAGCCGCCAACACTAGAAACGCAGGAAAATCTGCAGCTGGCTCTGCCAACGGCCCTCGGTGTCAACGGAGGTCTGCACACCCAGCAGATCACTGGCCTGATACCGCACCGTGACCTGCGGCGGGATGTCGGTGCGATTGGGGGCGGCCAGCACCGAGACGTTGAAGCGCTCCGTGACATCGAGACCGATCTCCGAACCCAGCACCAACTGGGAGGGAAGGCGGCGGGAGCGGTTTTCGGTCGCGACGGCTTCCGCCGGGGCGAAGTAGGTGGGATAGAGGGCGAAGGTGAGCCTCTGGCCGAAGGCCTCACTCAAGCCGCCCACCAGGGGGGACAGCAACGACTGGCCGAGCACCGTGGCCAGGGCAGCCCCGGCATTGCCTCCGATCAACCCCACCAGCGAGTTGCCACCCACCAGGGCCAGCAGCCGGTCCTCGGGCAGGGGCGGAGTGCTCGTGAGGCGGATGTTCTCGGCCAGGCGATCGGCGGGCCCTGTGGCGGTGAGCATCACCTTCACCAGGCGCAGCTGATCGATGGCGCTGGTGGGGGCCGCCACGGTCCAGTCGTAGATGTTCGAGCGGCTGGCGTCGCTGGTGCCCAAGGTGTCCGACACCCGCGTGCGCAGAGCGATGTCGATGTAGGGGATCAAACCCAGCGATGGCGTGAAAATCGCCACGTTGGGGGCGTTGGAATCCAGGCTGAAGGTGGTGGTGAACAGGCCCAGCCGACCGTTGAGCAGGCGCACCACACCACTGGCCTGGATGGAGGGATCCAGGCGACCGGAGAGGGTCAACATCCCACCGGTGTTGAAATTGAGCACGTTCGGCACCGTCACCGCCAGGTCGGGGCCGAGCCGCAGCCGCAGACCGTTGAGGCTGATGAACGGCAGGTTGGGCACCGCCTCGCGCAGATCGCGGCTGGTGCTGCTCTCCACATCGGACCCCATCACCACCAGGGGCTGGCGGAAGTCCCACTTCGCTTCCAGCAGCTCCCGCACACTCACGGGCTTGCGCGGGTTCGCCTCAGTGGCCAGCTGGCCAGGCTGCACGTTCAGACTGCCGCGACTGAGCTGCAACTCCCCAGAGAGCACCGGGCGTACCAGGGCTCCACTCACCAAGACCCTGCCATCCGCCTGGGCCCGCAGCCGCGGCACGGCGAAGGGGGCCTGCTTGAGCTGCAGCGTCAGCAGCCGCGGGGCAGCCGATCGCTCCTGCACCAGCGCCAACTGACCCGAGCCCGTGAGGGACCCCTTTGGCCCCACCTTGGCGGAGAGCTGTTGGAGTTCCAGCTCCTGGAAGTCGAACAACACGGTGGCCTCCAGCTCGCGCATGGTCTGGCCTGCCACCTGGAGAACCCCCCTGCTGAAGCGCAGGAAGCCATTGGCAATGGGATCGCTGAGGCTGCCGCGCACGAGCAGCTGCAGGTCGGCATCACCCTGCTGCCACTTCACCCCCTCACCACCGAAGGCGGAGAGGAAGTGCAGCCCATCGCCACGGCTGGAGAGCCTCAGCTCCAGGCCGGTGGCGTCGGGCTCGAGCGGCACCTGACCGCGCAAATCGAGGCTGTTGGCGGCCCCGCTGCTGCGCAGCGACCAATCGACGGCGATCGCCTGAGGCTCAAGGCGCACCAGGCCCCGCTCCAGGCTGAGGGGACGGCCCTGCAGTTCGGCCTGCTGCAGACCCAGGGAGGCTTCCAGCTCCGGGTGGGCACCGCCCAGCCTGTAACGCCCCTGGGCCATCAAGCCCCCCCGTAGGGAGGCCGGCACCGGGGACAGCAGGGCCAGCAAGGACAGGGGCAGGTGCTCAAGGCTGAAGCTGCCTCCCCCCTGCCGCAGGGGTCCCTGCAGCCGGGCCGTGAAGGGTGCTGCGCCGAGGGCCAGATCACGATCATCCCGTTGCAGCCAGAGATGGCCGCGGGCGGCCAGATCGAGCACCAGGCGATCCGGGTTGGGGCCCTGCAGGGTGAGATCGGCATCCATCAGACCCTCCAGATCGGCGAGATCCAGGCGGCGGCCCGGGGCGTTCTGGAGGGCCACAGCTGCCGCCAGGCGCGCCTTGGCCGCCTGGAGGGCCGCCAATTGATCGGAGAGGCTGCCGCCCAGGGTGTCGATCACCAGGGAGCCCAGATCCCTGGCTGCTCCAGGGGGTGGCTGCGGATCACCACGCCACAGGGGCCAGGCGGCGAGGAACTGGCGCAGCAGGGGGGAAGCCAGCCGCCGCCCCTCGAAACGGCTCCAGATCGCACCACCCCGCTCACCCTTGAGCTGCAGGCCAACGCGAGCGTCCTGGTCGGCGTCCAGCGCTCCACTCACTCGGAAACGACGCTCCCGGTATTCGCCAGTGGCCACCAGCCGGCGTCCGCGGACCCCCAGCAGCGCGGGCTGGTCCACCTGCACCGTGCCGCGCATCCACAGGGGCTGGAGATCGAGAAAACCCCGGCCACTGAGGGTGCCCTGCAGGGGTTGGCGGGTGGAGCGGGGCCCCATGGCCAACTGCAGGCCGTCCAGGGGGAAGGCAGACGAGAGCCAGGCGTAACGACTGGGACTGCCCCTGAAGCTGAGGGTTCCGCCGCTCCGGCTCAGCTGCACGGCACTGGGAAGCCAGCGGCGATCGAGGAGGGCCTGGAGGCTGCCCGGTGCTGCAGGGGCCTGGGGCACGAGCCGCAGGTCGCCACCACCACCACTGCGGGGCGTGAGGACGCCGCTCCAGGTTTCGTTGAGCAGCACGGGGCCGGCCCCCGGGGCCTGCACCAGCAGCTGGAGATCCGGCCGCAGATCCTGGAGCGAGCCGCCGATCGATCCCCAGGCATCGAGCTGGCCCTGGAGCGTGGAGCCGATCAGTGGCGTCAGGCGGGCAACGGGGTAGCGGCGGAGATCCAGCTGCAGGCGCAAGGCACCGATCTGCAGCCCACGGCCTCGCTTGTAATCCACGGGAAGCTCTCCCTGGGCCGTGAGCTCGGGGGAACGCAGGCTCTCCAGCTTGAGCAGGCCAGCGGCCCAATGCAGGCGGGCCAGGGTGGAGCCCAGGAGGGGGTTATTGGGCTGGCGCAGGGCCAGGGAGAGCTGGGGCTGGGGCAGGCTGCCGCTGAGCTTCAGCTCGGCATTGACCCGGGCTGAGGGTCCCAGCAGCTGGCGCAAGGCGGGGTGCAACGTCAGCAGATCTGCCCCGAGGAGGAAGGGGTCGCTGGCCACGGCCAGGCGGGGCCAGAGCTGGCCTCTGGCCTGCAGCTGGGTGGCGCCACTCCGCAGGCTGAGCTGGCGGAGGTCGAGGCGCAGGCCCCTGCGGCTTTCCAGGGCCACCAGCCCGAGCAGATCAAGCCGGCGGGGGGGCTGCCCCTTCAGCTTGGGCCCCTGCAGGCTGCCGCTGAGGCGCAGATTGGGGTGCCGCCATGGGCCCGACAGATCCGCCTGGAGCCGGTGGCCCGCTTGCCGGTTGCGGGCATCGAGCAGCAGCTGGAGGCGGCCAGCCTGAGGGCCCCCAAGGGCAAAGCTGCCCTGGGACTGGCCCTGCCAAGCCCCCAGGC
The DNA here is from genome assembly GCA_947461705.1 of Synechococcaceae cyanobacterium. GTDB lineage: Bacteria > Cyanobacteriota > Cyanobacteriia > PCC-6307 > Cyanobiaceae > Vulcanococcus. The sequence continues at coordinate 12,416 of CANHMF010000040.1, read as the reverse complement.
GCAGATTGGAGCGCCTGAGCAGCAAGCGCTGGGCCTCACAGACCAGGTCCAGGCGATCCGCCTGGAGTGGTGCCGGTAAGGCCCCCCAACGCCATTGGACCCCGTCAATGGCGAGGGCGCCCTGGCAGCGCGGGGCGGCTGCCGCGCGGGGCAATGCCAGCCGCCCCGGCTGCTGGAGCAGAATCCGGCCATGCACGCGGCCGTCGAGCCGACCCGCGAGTTGCCGCTGGAGGCCGCCGGGCAGCAGAGGCACCAGTGGAGCCAGGGGCAACCGCTGCGGCATCAACTGCGACCGCCAGGAGCCGTTCTGCCAGTTGCCGGCGCCCGCAAACCGCAACTCTCCACCCTGGGCCAACCGCGCAACACCGCTGAGGCTGATCTGGCGGCGGCGCAACTGGAGCTCGCTCTCTCCCTCCAGGCGGAAGCGCAGCGGTGTTCCAGAGGCAGGCGCCAGGGTCACCTCGGCTGGCCCCTGGAGGTGGAGGCGCAGGGAGAGGCGGGGCGGCTCCCGGCCCGGAGCCATGGCCCCGAGGGTCCAATAGGAGCCGCGGCTGTTGCGTCGCAGCTGCACCCGGGCATCCCGCAGCTGCAGCGGCAGCACCCAGGCACGCTGCACCAGGCTGCGCAGGGGATCAAACCCCACAGACACCCCAGACACCTCGATGGTGGAAGGGTTGTCGGGCCCCGGGCGAAAGCGGCTGGGCCCAGCACTGAGCCCCCAGGGCCTCAGGCCCCGGTAGGGACCCAGCTCCAGGGGATGGCCCATGGCCCGCCCGGCCTGGCGTTCCAGCCAGGGCTTGAGCTGGCGGTAGAGGGCCGCTCCTGCCGCATCGGCGCCGAACCAGGCAGCGCCCAGTAGGCCAGAGGCCAGCACCAGGGCGGGAACCAGACGGCGCCGCGCGGCGGGGGGAGAAGTTGTGGAATCCTCAGGCTGCAGCCCCATCGGCCCGTGGCAGTCAACGACTGAGGAGGCCGCAATATAAGGGTGTTCTTTCCTGCGCCCCGAGCCGACATGCCTGCCGATCCCCTACTGCTGACGGCTGGCCAATGGCTAGGGATCGCTGGAGGGGTGCTGGCCGTGCTCACGGTGGTGGGTTTTGTGGCCCGCTGGGGCATCCGCTTCCGCCTGGTGGGCGTGACCAGTTTCACGGTGCTGCTCTCGCTCTCCTGCCTGGCCTTCGCCATCAGCTACTCACCCCGCGCCCAGGTGGTGGGGGCCGTGAGTGTGCCAGTGGTGTACGACAACGGCAGTGACCTGGTGATCGCGGCCGCAACGGCCAGCATGGAACCCGAGTCGTTCAAGCCCACCGTGGAACAGGTGGCCCTCAACCTGCGGGGCAGCGGCCGCAAGACCGATGACGACCTGGTGCATGTGCGACTGCGCCGGGTGGAACCCGCCGGTGCCGGCAGCGATCGACCGGTGATCCTGGCTGAGGCCATCCGCGATCTTCGTGACGGCAGCGTCACGCTGGTGCCCTGAGCGCCGCCCGCCTCTATCCGCTGCCGAGCCATTTCCACAAGGAACAGGCCGCGCTTGAGGCTGCCGGCATCATCAGCTGGGAGCAATTGGCTCTCCAGACCGATGCCCAGCTGCGGATGCTCTGCCGCAACGGCGGGGCCCTAGAGCGGCAGTTGATCAAATTGCGGGGCCAGGCCCGCCTGGTGGTGCAGGTGGGCCTGGAACCTGAGGAGGCAGCCCTGCTGCTCTATGCCGGCATCGCCAGCTGCAAGGGCCTGGCGGAAGCCTCGCCCCAACAACTGCTCACCCAGCTGGGGCGCCTGGAACGCTCCCTGCTGGGCATGGCCCCCGCGCGGGTCACGGCCACCACCCTCAGGCGCTGGATCGGGCAGGCCCAGGCGGCGTCCAGTCGCTCCGGGAACTGACCCACACCTGCAGTGGGCGGTAGGCCCCCACCACTGAAATGGGGATACTCCCTGCCGGCAGGCCTTCCGGCCCGCCCCCGCCGTGACCCATCACCTGTCCCGCAGCCTGCCCCTGGCAGCCGCTCTGCTGGCCAGCCTGGCGGCTGCTCCCGCTCTGGCCAACTCTTCGCTGCTGGAGTCCGTGAAGCAGAACCCCCAACGGGCCAAGGCCCTGTGCACTGAGCTGCGGGCCCTCAATGCCCAGGGCCTCTCCTACACCTCGCCCCAGGCCGTGGCGCAGCTGGCGGCCCGCCAGGGTCTGAGCAACACCGACGCGGAAATCCTCAGCACTTACGTGGTGGGTCTGCACTGCCCCGACGTGCGCTGAGGTGCCACAGGGCATGGCCCCTATCGACGTGACCGACACGCGGTTCACCACCCGCGACGGCACGGCCTTGGTGAGCCGGGTGTGGCGCCCCAGCGGCCCAGGGGCCTGGCCCACCCTGCTGATGCGTCAGCCCTATGGCCGGGCCATTGCCTCCACGGTCACCTATGCGCATCCCCACTGGTACGCCAGCCATGGCTACGCCGTGGTGGTTCAGGACGTGCGGGGCCGGGGCTGCTCGGAAGGCCACTTCAGGGGCTTCGCCCAGGAGGCTGCCGATGGAGCCGAAACCCTGGGATGGTTGCGCAGCCAGAGCTGGTGCAACGGCCGGGTGGGCACCTACGGGTTTTCGTATCAGGGGCTGAGCCAACTGCTCAGCAACGATCCCCACCAGCTGCCCGATGCCCTGGCACCCGCGATGGCCGGCTTGGATGAACGGCGCCACTGGGCCAGCAGCGGCAACGCCCACTGGTGGGCCCTCGGCCTTGGCTGGGCCCTCCAACTGGCGGCGGAAAGCTGCCGGCGGCAAGCCAACGCCAGCGGGTGGCAGGCGATCCGCTCCAGCCTGGCGGGCGGGGGGTTCCTGACGGATGGGCTGAACCTGCTGCGCCAACACGATCCCAGCGGCATGGGCCTGGCCTGGCTGCAACGGGATCCTGCCGATCCAGCGGGCTGGACCCACCACGAGCCGCTGGCCACAATCTGGAGCCGGCCCATGCTGCAGATCGGCGGCTGGCACGACCCCTACCTGGATGGGGTCCTGGACCTTTGGCAGCGAGCCCACCAGGGCAACAGCGAACAGCGCCTGCGCATCGGTGCCTGGACCCACCTGAACTGGCAGGGCGGCCTGGACAGGCTGCAGCTGGCCTTCTTCGACCGCCACCTCAAGGATCACGAGACGCCCCGCGAAGGCAGGGCCAAGCCCCCCGGCGAGCTGATGGCCGACCTGGGCACGGGTCAGTGGTGTGCCCGCTCCCCCCGGCAGAGCAGCGGCCAGCACTGGGGCCTGGCCAGCGACGGCCTGGCGGCCATCGATGCCAGCGAAGGGGTGCTGGGAACCGGGCCCAGCCGCGGCATGGTGGTGCTGGTGCACGACCCCTGGAGACCCCTCCCCGGCAGAGGTGGCCATCTGGGCCTCGATGCCGGCATGGTGGACCGGGCCGACCTGGACAGCCGCGCCGATGTGGCCTGCTTCAGCTCAGCCCCGTTCGGCGAGGCCAGCGAAGTGCTGGGCCGGCCGCTGCTGGACCTACCAGCCTGCGCCGACCAGCCGGGCTTTGATCTCTGCGTGGCCCTCTCCGTGCTCAACAGCCGGGGGGACGTTCGGCAAGTGAGTACGGGGGTGGCCCGCTTCCTCGGGCCCAGCTGCCTGACCCTGCAGACCAGGCGCGTGGCCCTGCAACCGCTGCTGCTCACCGTGCAACCCGGCGAACGGCTGCGGCTCTCGGTGGGGGCCGCCGCCTGGCCCCAGATCGCGGTGAATCCCGGCACCGGCGCCATGCCCCAGGGCCCCAGCGGCATCGACCATCGCGTGATCAGCCTGGAACTGCATCTGGCCGGTGCGCAGCTCTGCATCCACCCGATGGTTGGGGCAAACTGAGCCGACTTCCCACGCGCCCCAGTGATGCTGCGCTCCCTGCGACCCACTTTCGCTGCCCTGTCGCTGGTGGCAGGACTTGCATCCCTGACCCCGGTGCTTGCGCCACCGCAGCCTGCCGCCGCCCAGGGGTCCAGTGGCGGGGCCGCCGCCCCTGCCTTGAGCGTGGAGCAGGCCCGGGCTGCCGCGACCCGCGTGCTCGATGCCATCAAAAATGGCGATGCCAACACCCGCTTCTCCCAGTTCTCCGATGAACTGAAGGCTGTGAGCAGCCCCAGCATGGTGGCCGCCACCATGCGCAGCCAGCCCAAGCTGCTCAGCTACGAACTGCTGAGCGTGCGCAGCGGCACCCGCAACAGCACCGTGGAGGCGGAACTCACCACCGCCGCCGGCAAACGTGAGTTGTTCATGGTGCTCAACCCCCAGGGGAAGATCGCCGGCTACTACTTCGATCTCACCGATGAGGCCCCGAGCAAGGTGGCCGCCAACTTCGTGACGGCCCTCAGCAAGGGCCATTACATCAGCGCCCGCAGCTTCCTCAGCCCCGAGCTGCAGAAGGACCTGACCGCCGCCGCCCTGCAGGCGCGTTGGCAGGGTCTGCAGCGGATCACCGGCAACGTGGTGGGGGTGCGCAAGGTTGTGGAGGCTGCCAGCACGCCCGACACCCGCCTGGTGCTGGTGAATGTGGAGTTCAACCGCCTCACCGACTCCCTTTACGTGATCCTCGACGCCAACAATCAGATCACCGGCGTTGACTTCCCCGAAGACCCAGCACAACCGCAACCGGTTCGCTGAATCTCAGCGGCAGCCTGGCCTCAGCTCCAAGGTAAAAGCGGCCTAAGCTCCCAGCCACGCTTTTGCGCTCAAACCTGTGCTGGCTCAGCTCAACTGGATGGTGGACGATGCCCAGCGCTTGGCGGAGTGCCGCCACGACCACCCCTTTGCTGTGCTGGGTCCCCAGCCCCAGGAGAACGGCAACTGGGTGGTGCGGGTCTGGATGCCCGAAGCCGAACGGGTTGAGCTGCTGACCGGCGGCAGTGCCATCGGCACGAGCTGCCCCCACCACCCCTGGATCTTCGAGGCGGAGCTGTCCGGCGATCCCGGCAGTGCCTACCAAGTGCGGGTGCTCCGCGGCGGCATCGAACACGTGACCCACGACCCCTGGGCCTTCCGCGAGGAGTGGATGGGCGAGATGGATCGCCATCTGTTCGCTGAAGGCAACCACCACCACATCTGGGAGCGCATGGGCGCCCATGTGGTGAGCCGTCATGGGGTGGACGGCGTGATGTTCTGCCTGTGGGCCCCCAATGCGCGCAGCGTCTCGCTGCTCGGCAATTTCAATGGCTGGGATGGCCGCCATCACCCCATGCAGTCCCGCCTGGGAGGGTGCTGGGAACTGTTCGTGCCCGGCCTGAAGCCCGGCGAGATCTACAAGTATGAAATCCGCACCCAAGCGGGCCATTGCTATCAGAAAGCTGATCCCTACGGCTTCCGCCATGAGGTGCGGCCCAACAACGGCTCGATCATTGAACCCCTGGCGGGCTACCACTGGGGCGACAGCGCCTGGATGCAGGAACGGGACAGCCGCAACCCCCTGGACCAGCCGATCACGGTGTACGAGATGCACCTGGGCAGCTGGATGCACGGCAGCGCCGACCAGCCCTACATCGAAGCCGATGGCACGCCACGCCCACCCGTGCCGGCGGCCGATCTCAAGCCCGGTGCCCGCCTGCTCACCTATCCCGAGCTCGCCGATCGGGTGATCCCCTATGTGAAGGCCCGCGGCTTCACCCACATCGAACTGATGCCGATCTCGGAGCATCCGTTTGATGGCTCCTGGGGATACCAGGTGACCGGCTGGTACGCGCCCACCAGCCGTTTCGGCACACCCGATGAATTCCGCGCCTTTGTGGATCGCTGCCACGCTGAAGGCATCGGCGTGATCCTCGACTGGGTTCCCGGCCACTTCCCCAAGGATGCCCACGGCCTGGCCTTCTTCGATGGCGCCCACCTCTACGAGCACGCCGACCCCCGCATCGGTGAGCACAAGGAATGGGGCACGTTGATCTTCAACTACAGCCGCAACGAGGTGCGCAACTTCCTGGTTGCCAACCTCGTGTACTGGTTTGAACAGTTCCACATCGACGGCATCCGCGTGGACGCAGTGGCCTCGATGCTCTACCGCGACTATCTGCGGCCCGATGGCGAATGGATCGCCAATGAGCACGGCGGCCGCGAGAACACCGAAGCGGTGCGCTTCCTGCAGCAGGCCAACCACGTGCTGTTCCAGCACTTCCCGGGAGCCCTCTCGATCGCGGAGGAATCCACCACCTGGCCCATGGTGACCCAGCCCACCGAGATCGGCGGCCTGGGCTTCAACCTCAAATGGAACATGGGCTGGATGCACGACATGCTCGATTACTTCGAGCTCGATCCCTGGTTCCGCCAGTTCCATCAGAACAATGTGACGTTCTCGATCTGGTACGCCTACACCGAAAACTTCATGCTCGCCCTCAGCCACGATGAAGTGGTGCACGGCAAGAGCAACCTGCTCCACAAGATGCCAGGCGATGACTGGCAGAAATTCGCCAACGTGCGGGCTCTGCTGGCCTACATGTGGACCCATCCCGGCAAGAAAACCATCTTTATGGGGATGGAGTTCGGCCAGCGCAGCGAATGGAATGTGTGGGGTGATCTGGAATGGGAACTGCTCCAGCACACCCCCCACCAAGGCCTCCAGCGTCTGGTGGACGACCTCAACAGCTTCTACAAGTCGGAGCGGGCCCTCTGGGGCGACGACTTCAGCGAGTACGGCTTCCAGTGGATTGATTGCAACGACAACCGCCACTCGGTGATCAGCTTCATGCGCCGGGAGAGCACCACGGGCCGTTGGCTGGTGGTGGTGGCCAACTTCACCCCCCAGAGCCACGCCCACTACCGGGTGGGCGTACCGATGGCGGGCTACTACAGCGAAGTGTTCAACACCGATGCCGAGCGCTACGGCGGCAGCAACCTGGGGAACCTGGGCGGCAAGTTCAGCGACGCCTGGGGCATCCACGGCTACGAGAACTCCCTCGACCTCTGCCTGCCTCCCCTCTCCGTGCTCGTGCTCCAGCGCGATGAGAAGCGCAGCCAGGAGCTGGATCAGGAGGTCTGTGACGAACCGATTGAGACCGCCAGTTGGAGCGCCACGATCGGGGGGCTGCTCGGGTAAGTTCGCGGCTCGCGCCGAACTCTCCCCATGACCGGAACCGCCCCCCTGCTGCTGCGCGCCGCCCGAGGTGAGCAGGTGGAGCGGCCCCCGGTTTGGATGATGCGACAGGCCGGCCGCTACATGAAGGTGTACCGCGACCTGCGCGATCGTCACCCCGGCTTCCGGGAACGCTCGGAGAACCCCGATCTCTCCTATGAGATCTCGATGCAGCCGTTCCACGCCTTCAAACCCGATGGCGTGATCCTGTTTTCCGACATCCTCACGCCCCTGCCGGGCATGGGGATCAACTTCGACATCATCGAAAGCAAGGGCCCGATCATCCAGGACCCGATCCGCAACCTGGCCCAGGTCGAGGCTCTGCGGCCCCTCCAACCAGCCGAGACCATGCCGTTCGTGGGTGAGGTGCTCACCCGCCTGCGCCAGGCCGTGGGTAACGAGGCCGCCGTGCTCGGTTTCGTGGGTGCCCCCTGGACCCTGGCCGCCTACGTGGTGGAGGGCAAGAGCTCCAAGAACTACGCCGTGATCAAGGCGATGGCCTTCCAGGAGCCCGCGCTGCTGCACCGGCTGCTGGATCACTTCGCCGAATCGATCGCCACGTACCTGCGCTACCAGATCGATTCCGGGGCCCAGGTGGTGCAGATGTTCGATTCCTGGGCTGGCCAACTCAGCCCCGCTGACTACGACACCTTCGCGGCGCCTTACCAGAAGAAGGTGGTGGATCTGGTGAAGCAGACCCACCCCGATACGCCCTTCATCCTTTACATCTCGGGCAGCGCCGGGGTGATCGAGCGGATGGCCCGCACCGGTGTCGACATCGTGTCGCTCGACTGGACCGTGGACATGGCCGAGGGCCTGGCCCGGCTGCCCGAGCACGTGGGTGTGCAGGGCAACGTGGATCCCGGCCTGCTGTTCGGCACCCCCGAAGCCATCCAGGCCCGCATCGACGACACCGTGCGCAAGGCCCGCGGCCGCAAGCACATCCTCAACCTCGGCCACGGCATCCTGCCCGGCACCCCTGAGGAGAATGGTCGCGCCTTCTTTGAAGCCGGCAAGAGTGTGATGGAGCGCATCGGAGCGGCGGCTTGAGCACCCAGGCGATAGCCACGGCGGGCAAGCCGGCCCGGATCCTGATCACGGGGGCCTCGGGCTGCGTTGGCCAGCACATCGCGGCGCAGCTGTATCGGGAAACCGATGCGGAACTGCTCCTCTGGCTGCGCGATCCCAGCAAGCTCACCGCTGTGCCTGCCAATGATCCGCGCATCACGCTGCTGGTGGGCGACCTGCGGGATGTGACCCCCCAGCAGGACCTGATCGCCTCCGCCAGCCGGATCATCCACACCGCCACGGCCTGGGGGGATCCGGAGCGGGCCCGCCAGGTGAACGTGGTGGCCGTGAAGGAGATGCTCGCCGCCGCCGACCCGGCAGTGCTCGAGCAGGTGATCTATTTCTCCACCGCCAGCATCCTGAACCGCGATTTGGAGCTCCTGCCCGAGGCCATGGCCTACGGCACTGAATACATCCAAACCAAGGCCCAGTGCCTGCAGCAACTGGAGCAACACCCCCTGGCGGAACGGATCGTTGCCGTGTTCCCCACCCTGGTGTTCGGCGGCCGTGTGAATGGCAGTGGCCCCTTCCCCACCAGCTACCTCACCGCCGGCCTCAAGGAGGGGGCCCGCTGGCTGTGGCTGGCCAAGTGGTTACGGGCCGAGGCTTCCTTCCACTACATCCACGCCGCCGACATTGCCCGGGTGTGCGTGCACCTCGCCACCCAACCCCACCAGGCCAACCCGGAGCCGGGCCAGGGAGCCGTGCGCCGGCTGGTGCTGGGGCAACCACTGGTGACTGTGAACGAAACGGTGCAGCGCCTCTGCCGTTGGCGTCGCAGCTGGTACCCCCCCATGGGGGTGGATCTACAGGGCTGGCTGATCGAGGGCCTGATCAAGCTGCTGCGCATCGAGGTGAATGCCTGGGATCGCTTCTCGATCCGCCAGCGCCACTTCGTGCACCAGCCCGTGAGTCCACCGGAGCGGTTCGGCCTGGTGAGCCATGCCCCAACCCTGGAGGCCGTGTTTGAAGATGCTGGCCTGCCCCAGCGCGGCCGGATCTGAATTGTTGCGAACCTCTGCAGCAACCACGACGCAGGTGGGTGCGGCCCCTTACCTTGATCGGGTTGAACGAGCACCCATGCGCCGTCTTCTTTCCCTGATCGCTCTTTGCCTGACGCTGGTGCTGGGCGCTTCCCCCAGCTTCGCCGCTGATGCCGACCACGGCGCCCAGATCTTCAGCGCCAACTGCGCGGCTTGCCACATGGGTGGCGGCAACGTGGTGAACGCCGAGCGCACCCTGAAGCAGGATGCCCTCGAGGCCTATCTGGCCAACTACAGCGCTGGCCATGAAGAGGCCATCCAGTACCAGGTCACCAACGGCAAGAACGCCATGCCCGCCTTCGGCGGCAAGCTGAGCGCCGGCGACATCGCCGACGTGGCTGCCTATGTGGAGACCATGTCCCAGAAGGGCTGGGCCTGAATCTCTGCTCCGATTGGCATCGATCCAATCCACCAACGCACCGCCCCAACTGGGGCGGTTTTTTAATGCCTGGATGATTTAAGGGCGATGGCTGGCCCGGGGTCGCTGGCGCCGTCATGGTGGGGCTCCCCGCGGAGAGTCCATGAGCCGCCCCGAGCTACTGCGCTTGATCAGGGATGCTGAGCAGCATGCAGCCCTTCGCCGCCAGCTGGATCGCTGTGCCAGCTGGCAGGAGTTGGGGAGCACAGCCCGGCACCAGGGCTACGCGATCAGCGCGGAGGATCTCTGCGCTGTTCAGCGGCAAGCCAGGGCTGCAGGCTTTCTGCGCAAAGCCAGGCTGAGTCCGATCGCGAGGCTCAGCTGAGCTCGCGTCGCCGCGCCAACACCGCCAGGTAGAGCGCCTCAGGCACCTCGCGGATGTCGTACTCACTGGGCAGCACCCCGTGGGCATGGCGGTGCACCACCAGCCAGCAGTTGCGCTCGGCATCTCGGCTGGTGGCATCGAAGGCGAACGACTCGTCAGCCAGTTGGTTCACCAGCGCCGTCGGCATGTCGTCAGTCATCCGCCACACTGGTCACAACGTCATGCGGGCCATCATGCCGACCCCTGCCAGCTGCCGCCTGGCTGCCGCCTGGACAGGCGGACTGCTGATGCTGGCCTTATCCCCCAGCGCCGCCAGGGCACAACTGGGGGCCACACCTGAGGCGATCAACGGACAGCAACGCAACTTCGGAGCCAGCTGCCCGTTGATCGTTCCAGCCAGCCAAGCCATGTTTCAACCGCTGCGGATCAACCCATCCGTGGTGGCTGCCAAGAACCGAGCCGGCTGCCTCTCCTCGAGCGATGCCATCTACGGCCCTGATGGCTGCCCGCTGCGGTTCTGCGCCACTGGGCAGGGGGTGATCCCCCTGCCATCCAACAGAAACAGCGCCCCGCTGGGATCCCCTCAGCTGCCGGCTCCGTAGGCCACCTGGCACACCGCGTTAAGCAGCTGAGCCTGATCAGAATCCGTTGGCACCTGCCCATTCAGCAGACCCTGCTGGCAGTTGGCGGCCCCCAGCAACAGCGTGCCATTGACGTTGTAGTTGAAGCTCACGCCGTAGCTGCCCACGGATTCCACGGAGCCGTAGTTGAGCTCGTAGCTCGTCTGGGGCACCACGATCACCGCGGACTGTTGCACCGAGGCGGCATCTACGAGGCTGGTGATCGCCGCACCTGTAGCCAGGCCGGCCACACCCCAGGCTGCCGCGTTGGCACCCCACCAGCCCCAGCCTCCCCAGCCGTTGTACCAACCCGCATTCCAGGGCCGATTGTTCCAATAACCGCCATTGCGCCAGTTGTTGTTCCAACCGTTGTAGTTGCGGTTGTAGTAGTTATTGTGAACGTTGATGGTGTCGTTGTTGAAGTCATTGTTGCCGCGCCAGGCGGGGCGGGCACCTTCTCCATACATGGGGTGGTAGCCGTTGTAGCCACCGCGCCAGGTGTTCCCACCGCCGCCTCCCCAGTGGTAGCCACCACCGCCACCCCCCCAATGGCCGCCACCGCCACCTCCGCCCCCGCCGCGGGCCAGAGAGGCTGCCGGAGCCAGAGCCGCAAGGGACAACAGGCCGAGGTTCACGGCCATGGCCGTGGCGGCCAACTGCTGACGGGACAAGCGCATGTTCGGGAAAGGAAGACCCATGCCCTTCTATGTAGCAACTGAGGCGTGCAAACGGCACAAACGGACGGTTTGCACGCCAAGACGCTTCGGGCTGCCCAACCTTGGGGGTGAGGACCGAATCGGTTGGTACGGGGCTCCTCTGCTTGGCCATCGGCCATTGCCCATACGGTTTCTGCAGCGAGTCAACACACCATGCATCCCACCGCTGAGCTGTTCACCGAGAAGGCCTGGGGCGCCATCGTGGCGGCCCAGCAGTTGGCGCAACAAAAGCGCCAGCAGCACATGGACACCAACCACCTGTTCGCGGGCCTGCTGGCCCAGCAGGGCCTGGCGGGTCGGATCCTCGAGAAGGCAGGGGTGGATGTGGGCACCCTGCTGCAGAAGGTGGAGGCCTACACCGCCGCGCAGCCCAGCCTGAGCAGCGCACCCGAGAATGTGTACCTCGGCAAGGACCTCAACGCCTGCCTGGATCAGGCCAACAGCCTCAAGAGCGACTTTGGTGACAGCTACATCTCCATCGAACATCTGTTGCTGGCCCTGGCCAGTGATGGGCGCTGCGGCAAGCAGCTGCTCTCGCAGTGCGGCGTGGACACCGCGAAACTGCGGCAGGCGATCGAAGCTGTGCGAGGCAGCCAAACCGTGACCGACCAGAACCCCGAAGGCACCTACGAATCCCTGGAGAAGTACGGTCGCGACCTCACAGCCGCAGCCCGCGAGGGCAAGCTCGATCCGGTGATCGGCCGGGATGAGGAGATCCGGCGCACGATCCAGATCCTCAGCCGCCGCACCAAGAACAACCCGGTGCTGATCGGCGAGCCCGGCGTGGGCAAAACGGCCATCGTGGAGGGCCTGGCCCAGCGCATCGTGAATGGCGATGTGCCCCAGGCGTTGCAGAACCGTCAGCTCGTGTCCCTCGACATGGGCGCGCTGATCGCCGGTGCGAAGTACCGCGGCGAGTTCGAGGAGCGGCTTAAGGCCGTGCTCAAAGAGGTGACCTCCTCCGAGGGGCAGATCGTGCTGTTCATCGATGAGATCCACACCGTGGTGGGGGCCGGCGCCAGCGGCGGCGCCATGGATGCCAGCAACCTGCTCAAACCAATGCTGGCCAGAGGCGAACTGCGCTGCATCGGCGCCACCACCCTCGATGAGCACCGCCAGCACATCGAGAAG
>CANHMF010000039.1 GCA_947461705.1 Synechococcaceae cyanobacterium | reverse complement strand
GGGATGCGCGGATCGAGGTGGTGGCACACCATCAGCATGTCGAGGTGCTCCTCGAGCGTGTTGCGCGTGTAGGGCCGAGTGGGGTTGGTGCTGCTGGGCAGCACGTTGGCTTCGCCGCAGATGCGGATGATGTCCGGCGCGTGGCCGCCGCCGGCTCCCTCGGTGTGGAAGGTATGGATGGTGCGGCCACCGATGGCGCGGATGGTGTCCTCCACGAAGCCCGCCTCGTTGAGGGTGTCCGAGTGGATGCACACCTGCACGTCGAAGCGATCGGCCACCGTGAGGCAGCAATCGATGGCGGCGGGGGTGGTGCCCCAGTCTTCGTGCAGCTTGAGGCCGCAGGCGCCGGCACGGATCTGCTCCTCGATCGCCTCAGGGGTGCTGGCGTTGCCCTTGCCGTAGAAGCCCAGATTCACCGGCAGGCCTTCGGCGGCCTGGAGCATGCGGCCGATGTGGAAGGCCCCGGGGGTGCAGGTGGTGGCGTTGGTGCCGGTGGCCGGGCCGGTGCCGCCCCCCAGCAGGGTGGTGACGCCACTGGCCAGGGCCGTTTCGATCTGCTGGGGGCAGATGAAGTGGATGTGGGTGTCGATGGCGCCGGCGGTCACGATGTGCCCCTCGCCGGCGATGGCCTCCGTGCCCGGACCCACCACGATGTCGACACCGGCCTGGGTGTCGGGGTTGCCAGCCTTGCCGATGGCACAGATGCGGCCATCGCGGATGCCGATGTCGGCCTTCACGATGCCCCACCAATCCAGGATCAGGGCATTGGTGATCACCGTGTCCACGGCGCCCTCGGCGCGGGTGGTCTGAGCCTGGCCCATGCCATCGCGGATCACCTTGCCGCCGCCGAACTTCACCTCATCGCCGTAGGTGGTGAAGTCGCGTTCCACCTCCAGGATCAGCTCCGTGTCGGCCAGCCGCAGCCGGTCGCCGGTGGTGGGGCCGTAGGTCTCGGCGTAGGCGCGGCGGGAGATCCGGTAGGGCATGGTCGGCGGATAGGTGCAGGTGCGGAGTACGGGCTGCTGGGCTTCAGTCGAGCGGGCCGTTGACCAGGCCGTTGAAGCCGAACACGCGGCGGTCGCCGGCAAAGGGCACCAGCTGCACCTCGCGGCTGTCCCCGGGCTCGAAGCGGATCGCCGTGCCGGCGGGGATGTCGAGCCGCAGGCCACGGGCCGCCTCCCGCTCAAACGCAAGGGCGCCGTTGGCTTCAAAGAAGTGGAAGTGGGAGCCCACCTGCACGGGCCGGTCGCCTGTGTTGGCCACCAGCAGGGTGGTGACGGCTCGGCCCGCGTTGAGCTCCAGCTCACCGGGTTCGGGCATCAGTTCGCCGGGGATCAGAGGGGCCATGGTTTGGGCGTGGGGGTCAGCGGATCGGGTCGTGCAGGGTGACGAGCTTGGTGCCGTCGGGGAACACCGCCTCGATCTGCACCTCTTGCACCAGCTCCGGCACCCCTTCCATCACCTGGTTGCGGTTGAGCCAGGTGGTGCCTTCGCTCATCAGCTCCGCCACGGTTTTGCCATCGCGGGCGCCTTCGATCACGAGGAAGCTCAGCCAGGCCACCGCCTCGGGGTGGTTGAGCTTGATGCCGCGGTTGAGTCGCCGCTCCGCCAGCAGGGCGGCGGTGACGATCAACAGCTTGTCTTTTTCCTGAGGCGTCAGATGCATGGCATGACTGTGGCAGGGCCCAGGGGTGCAGCCGGTTCACTGTGAACCGGCCAGGGGTCGCTGGCGCGGCCATGGCTGGGCTGGCACTCTCCTGAAATGGTGCACCAGGGAGCACCATTTCAGGAGGCGGCTGCGATGCAACCTCCGGGCGTTGGTCGCAGCTGGGTGCTCTGCAGCAGCAGGGGTTGCTCCTGGAAGGGCCACACCCGCGGCAGCTCCGGTGGGGCAAGGTGTCGCAGCCGACGGGTGTGGTGCCAGATGCGTGTGAACCAGTAGCGAGCCGCCTGGCTGGAAGGTCCCCGGTAGCGGGCCACCAGGCCCTGCTCGAGGGGACCGCAGGCCATCTCCCCTTCCAATCCGCCGCGGTCGGCGCGGCAGGCATCCAGGAGTGCCTCCAGCACCGGCCGATCGAGGGGCTGTGGTGCTGCCCACACCAGGGAGCCAAACACCGGTTGCCCCGCCAGGCCGTGACGGCAGGCCAGCGCCTCACCGTCCAGCTCGAGCCGATCTACCAGCTCCCAGCGGGGGCCGCCGGCACCGTGGCGGCGGATCTCCAGCTGCGAGCGCCAGCGGCCCGAAGCGAGTTGTTCGCCGGCGGCGGTGCGGCCCAGGCGCACCACCTCAGCCCCCAGGAAGCTCGCTTCAGCCGCCAGCTCCACCCGGGCCCGCTGCTCATACAGGCCGCCGGCATAGAGCACCAGCTCCTGCGGTAGCCACTCCAGATCGGCGCCGGCCGCCAGCTGGAAGTTGAGTGTTTGCCGCGCCCAGCGGCCGCCCGGGCTGTGGTGCAGGCGGCCCACGGAGCCATAGGCCTTCTGGGCCGCCACGCTGGTGAGCAGGGCCTGGCTGCCGGCGCCGAGATCGGCGCGCACCAGGAGTTGATCGCCTCCCACCAGCCCGCCGGCGGTGTGCAGCAGTGGCAATTCCGTGTGGCCGCTGGTCTGCTGGAAGGCCCGCTGCAACTTAAGGGGTGAGCTGGCCCCCCCCTGGTGGATGGTGCGGCCGTTGCTGCGGCTGAAGTGCAGCCAGGCCTCCCCCTGCCAGGCGCTGCCGCTGGGTGTGTCTTCTGGGGCCATGGGTGCATGCTCTGCTCCCCTGGAGCCGCTTCTCGTAGCCATAGGCACACTTTTAGGGCCCCTGGCCCGCGATGGTGCCATTCATGACTGTTGAGCCTGGCTGCCCCTCGTCCATCGTCCTGGTGGAACGGCTTGCCCCAGGGGCCGTACCGCCGGCGGATTGCCTGCGTCTGCCTCTCAGTGCCGATCAGCGCACCAGCAGCCGTGGCCATCGCCGCAGTGCCTGCGGCCGCGATCTGGTGCTGCAGCTTCCCCGGGGTGCGGCCCTGGAGCCTGGGGCGGTGTTGCTGAGCCACGACGCCAGCGTGGCGGTGCGGGTGGAGGCGGCCCCGGAGGCCTTGCTGCGGGTGCGCAGCGCGGATCGTCTGGCCCTGCTGCAGGCGGCTTATCACCTGGGCAATCGCCATGTGGCGATGGAACTCCACGCCGACCAGCTGCTGCTCCTGCAGGACAGCGTGTTGGAAGACCTGCTGCGCCAACGGGGCCTCAGCGTGGAGCGGCTGCAGGCCCCCTTCCAGCCTGAGGCCGGCGCCTATGCGGGAGCACCTGCCGGCCATGGCCAGCCTCACCACCACAGCCATCACCACCACAACCATTGATGCCCGTGATGTCCGCTTCTGGCTCTGGGGCAGCCGCAGCTCGTCTGCGGCTGTTTCAACTGGTGAGCCCGGCCCTGCCGGTGGGGGCCTTCAGCTATTCCGAGGGGCTGGAGGTGCTGGTGCAGGCCGGCCAGCTCACCGATGCCGCCGGTCTGCACCAGTGGCTGGCGGCGGAACTGCAGCGGGGGGCCATCGGGGTGGAAACGGCTGCCCTGGCGCCCCTGGTGGCGTTGCTGCCCCGTTGCCGTGACGGGGAGACCCAGGCCATCGCCGCGGTGCTCGATCTCGATGGCTGGTTGTGTGCCCAGCGGGAAGCGGCGGAGGTGCGGGCCCAGCAGCGGCAAATGGGGCGATCGCTCATCCAGCTGCTGGGAGATCTGGGTTGGCCGTTGCCGGCGGCGTGCACGGCCCTCAGCTGGCCGGCGGCCTTTGCCTGGGCGGCCCACTGCCTGGAGCTGGCATCCCCCGCTATCGAGGAGGCCTACCTCTACAGCTGGGTCGCCAATCAGATCAGCGCCGCGGTGCGGCTGGTGCCGTTGGGCCCCACCGAGGGCCAGCGGCTGCAGTTGCAGCTGGCTCCCCTGCTGGCGGAGCGGGCGGCGCTGCTGGCGGGGTGTGACCCCCAGGAGCTGTGGAGTGGAGGCGTTGGTGCTGGCCTGGCGCAGTTGCAGCACGCGGAGCTCTACACCCGTTTGTTCCGCAGCTGACGATTGTTCCGGCCTGGGCCTGATCCGGGCATGAAAACCGCGGCACAATGCGCCCATGCTTTCCATTTGGATCGGTGCCTGCGACCAGGGCCTGGCCTACGCCGGTCTTGCCCTGGGCGTGTACCTCACCCTGCGGGTTCTCAACTTCGCCGACATCACCGTTGATGGCTCCTTTGCCCTGGGCGGTGGCAGTGCCGCCCTGCTGTTGAGCGACCACGTGGCCCCGCCGCTGGCGCTGCTGGTGCCCATGGGGCTGGGGGCCCTGGCCGGGGCTATCACCGGCCTGATTCACACCCGGCTCGGGGTGAACGACCTCTTCGCCGGCATCCTCACCACCACCGGCCTTTACTCGATCACTCTGCGGCTGATGGGCCGCTCCAACATTCCCCTCACCGATCTGCGGTTGACGATCGACAGCTGGCCCGACCTGGGCTTGGCCAGTGATGGCCGCTGGCTGCTTGCGCTGTTGCTGGTGGTGGCTGGCCTGATCGGCTTGCTGACCCTGCTGCTGGCCACCGACCTGGGCCTCGCCCTGCGGGCCCTGGGCAACAACCCGGTGATGGCCCGCTCCAATGGGGTGAGTACCCGCCGCGGTCTCACCCTCGGCATCGCTGCCGCCAATGCGCTGGTGGCCTTGGCCGGTGCCTTGGTGGCCACCTACCAGGGCTTTGCCGATGTGACCATGGGCCTCGGCTCGCTGATCCTTGGTCTGGGGGCCGTGATCGTGGGGGAATCGGTGCTGCGGCCTCGCAGCGTGCCGATGGCGCTGCTGGCGGTGGTACTGGGCTCGGTGTTGTTCCGGGCCATGATCGCCTTGGCTCTACAGCTGGGCATGGACCCTGTGGACCTCAAACTTGCCACGGCCCTGCTGCTGCTGGCGGCCTTGGGGCTGGGCCGGCTGCGCATCCCCGGGCTCTCCGATGCGGGAGGCCGCTCGTGAGCCTGCAGGTCCAACGGTTGCGCTGGGGCCATGCCCAGCCCGGGGGTGGCTGGCGCCAGCTCTTTGACAACTTTGAATTCAGCTGTCCCACTGGTCAGTTTGTTGTCGTGATCGGCAGCAATGGCTCCGGTAAGTCGACGTTGCTCAACCTGGTGGCGGGCACCCTGCAGGCCGATGCCGGCTCCGTGCAGCTCGAGGGGCGTGAGTTGGTGGGCATGCCGGATCATCGCCGCGCCCGCTGGATCGGTCGGGTGATGCAGAACCCCCTCGATGGCACGGCCCCTGGGCTCACGATTGCGGAAAACCTGCGCCTGGCGGAGTGTCGCCGCCGCTCGCTGTTTTCCTGGCGGGGACTGGCCGGGCTCCATCCCAGTCGCTCGGATCGGCGTCGCTATGCCGAGCTGTTGGAGGAGCTGGGTTTGCCCCTGGCTGATCGGGTGGACACCCCCGTGGGGCAGCTCTCCGGCGGTCAGCGCCAGACCATCAGCTTGGTGATGGCCACGCTCGGCCAACCGCGGTTGCTGCTGCTGGATGAGCACACGGCAGCCCTCGATCCGCGGGCGGAAGCCACGGTGATGGAGCTCACCGATCGCTTGGTGGCCCGGCTGGGCACCACCACCTTGATGGTGACCCATAGCCTCGAGCAGGCCTTGCGCCACGGCGATCGGCTGGTGATGCTTCAGGCGGGCGAGTTGATCGGCGATTGGAACGCCGAGGAGCGGCAACAGTTCACCCCAGCCACGTTGCGGGCCCTCTACGGTTCCGTCACAGTTGGCACCCACAGTTCTGAGTCCCCATGACCCTTGGGCGGCGTGAGTTCATCGCTTTGATGGCAGCTGGCGGGGGCAGCTCTCTCCTGCTTGCGTCCTGCGGCAAGCTCGGTGGCCGGCCGGAGCGCAAGGGGCCGTTGATCGGTCTGCTGCAGATGGTGGATGCACCGCCTCCGAATCTCACCCGTCAGGGTTTTGAGGCGGCCCTGGCCGATGCGGGCTACCGCGACGGCAGCACCGTCACCTTCATCCAGAAGGATGCAGCGGGTGAGTTGCCCAACACCACCCTGGTGATGAAGCAGTTCCTCGGCGAGCAGGTGGACATGGTGCTGGCGGTGGGCACGCCGCCGCTGCAGGCCGCCATGAAGGTGTTGCCCGAGTCGGTGCCGGTGATCTTCTGCTACTGCTCGAATCCCTGGGGTGCCGGCGCCGGTACCCCGCCCGGGGGCGTGGGCCAGCACCGCCCCAACGTGGCGGGAACGATCGGCACCAACCCCGTGGGCCGCGAGCTCGACCTGGCCCGGCAGGTGAATCCCGCTTTGAAGACGGTGGGTCTCATCTACAACCCCGGCGAGCCCAACTCCGAATACGAGGCCGGCATTCTCCAGAAGGAAGCGGATCAGCGCGGCATCCAGCTCGAAAAGCAGGCCGTGGCGAATTCCGGTGAGGTGTTGCAGGCCGCCCAGGCTCTAGCGCAACAGAAGGTGGAGGCCTTCGTGAAGATCGGCGATTACGCCACTATTCAGGCTTTCAACTCCATCTGCAAGGTGGGGCTTGAGAACAAGATTCCGGTGTACTCCGTGGATCCGCCTGATATTGAGCTGGCCGGTTGCCTAGGGGTGATCGGTTGGAACTATCGCGACGATGGTTACGCCGCAGGCAAGTTGGCCGTGCGGGTGCTCAAGGGTGAGTCGCCGGCGACGATGCCCTTCGAACCCCTCACCAAGACCGATCTTCTGGTGAGCCAGGCCACCGCCAAGGCCATCGGGGTGACGCTGCCCCAGGACCTGCTGAAGCAGGCCAACAAGGTGGTGAGCTGATCGGCATGGGCGGCAGTCGTCTGCGCGTTGGTGTGGCCGGCCCGGTGGGGTCCGGCAAGACCGCCCTGGTGGAGGCCCTCTGCCGCCGCCTGCGGCAGCAGCTGCAGCTGGCGGTGGTGACCAACGACATCTACACCCAGGAGGATGCCCAGTTCCTCACCCGCGCCGGTGCCCTGGAGCCGGAGCGCATTCGCGGGGTGGAAACCGGGGGCTGCCCCCATACGGCTATCCGCGAGGACTGTTCGATCAACCGGGCGGCGGTGGAGGACCTGGAGCAGGCCTTCCCCGGACTTGACTTGGTGCTGGTGGAGAGCGGCGGCGACAACCTGGCGGCCAGCTTCAGTCCGGAGCTGGTGGATCTCTGCATCTATGTGATCGATGTGGCCGCCGGCGACAAGATTCCCCGTAAGGGCGGGCCTGGGATCACCCGTTCCGACCTGCTGGTGATCAACAAGATCGACCTGGCTCCGATGGTCGGAGCCAGCCTGGAGGTGATGCAGAGGGATACCGAGCGCATGCGGCCCGGACGCCCCTGGTGCTTCACCAACCTGCACACGGGCGAGGGCCTGGATGCCGTGGAGGCCTTTTTGTTGCAACAGCTACCAAGCTAGTTGGCATTTGGTAGCGGTGCGCACAGCGGGTGAGGCCGAACCTGATTCTTGAAAATCCTTGGGGAGGCGCCTTTTTCTTGGGTTCCTCAAATTGTTCGTTTTGCTACCAAGTGGCGCTTGGGTGGCTCGATACGGTCCGCCTTACCGCTGATCGGCGGGTGCTCATTTCGTGCTTTTAGAACCCATGACGTCTCCCTCGATGCGGAAGACCTCGCTGCGGCTGCTGGGCGGGGCCACCGCTCTCGCTACCTCCCTGTCCCTCGTTGCCTGCGGCGGTGGCGAGAAGGCATCCGGAGATTTTGATGGCGAAGTGAAGGTGGGGATCCTTCACTCCCGCTCCGGCACCATGGCCATCTCCGAGAACACGGTGGCCGAAGCCGAGCTGATGGCCATCGATGAGATCAACGCCAAAGGTGGCGTGACAGTCGACGGCAAGAAGCTGAAGATTGTTCCCGTTGAGGAAGACGGCGCTTCCGATTGGCCCACCTTTGCTGAAAAGGCCAAGAAGCTGATCGATCAGGATCAGGTGGCTGTGGTGTTCGGCGGTTGGACCTCCGCCAGCCGCAAGGCCATGCTGCCGGTGTTCGAAGCCAAGGATCACTTCCTCTTCTACCCGATTCAGTACGAAGGCCAGGAGTGCTCCAAGAACATCTTCTACAGCGGTGCTGCCCCCAACCAGCAGGCTGAGCCTGCCGTGGACTGGCTGCTGAAGAACAAGGGCAAGGACTTCTTCCTGGTGGGCTCGGACTACGTGTATCCGCGTACCGCCAACACCATCATGAAGGAGCAGCTCAAGGCTTCTGGTGGCAAGGTGGTGGGTGAGGACTACCTGCCCCTCGGGAACACCGAAGTGGCGCCGATCATCGCCAAGATCAAGCAGGCCCTGCCCAAGGGCGGTGTGATCGTGAACACCCTCAACGGCGATAGCAACGTTGCCTTCTTCAAGCAGATGAAGGCTGCCGGCATCACCCCGGCTAACGGCTACTCGATCATGAGCTTCTCGATCGCCGAAGAGGAGATCGCCGCCATTGGTCCTGAGTACCTCGAGGGCACCTACGCCGCCTGGAACTACTTCCAGAGCCTCGACACCCCCGCCTCCAAGAAGTTCACCGCAGACTTCAAGGCTAAGTACGGCGACAAGCGGGTCACCAATGACCCCGCTGAAGCCGCTTACATGATGGTGTATCTGTGGGCCGCTGCTGCCGAGAAGGCCAACAGCGTGGACGACAACAAGGTGCGTGAAGCCCTGGTTGGCGTGAGCTTCGATGCTCCCGAAGGCAAGGTGACCGTGCAGCCCAACCACCACGTCGAGAAGCTCGTGCTGATCGGTGAGGTGCAGAAGGACGGCATGTTCAAGATCCTCGAGAACAAGGGCTTCGTGAAGCCCGTGGCCTGGAACCAGTACGTGCCCGAAACCAAGGGTTACACCTGTGACTGGACCCAGAACCGCCCTGACGCCGGCAAGTACAAGATGTGATCCGGCAGGAGCCGGCACTCGGCCGGCTCCATCTCACACCATTGCAGGATTTGGGGGGGAGAGAAATCTCCCCCTCTTTTTATTCCTGCCGTTTTGATGTCTTTCTTCCTCTTTGCCTGATCCCTGCGGGTCGCGATGGATCTTCTCTACGACACACTGTTCAACGGTCTAGCCATCGGTTCGGTTCTGGTGCTCGCGGCACTGGGCCTGGCTGTGGTTTTTGGCCTGATGGGTGTCATCAACATGGCCCATGGTGAGTTGATGATGCTCGGTGCCTACACCACGTTTGTGGTGCAGAACATTTTCAAGGCTGTGCTGCCGGAAGCCCTGTTCCCGGTGTACATCCTGGTGGCGATTCCCCTGGCCTTCGGCGTGAGTGGCCTGGTGGGCCTGCTGCTTGAGAAAACCGTGATTCGGCGGCTCTACGGGAGGCCCCTGGAAACCCTGCTGGCCACCTGGGGTGTGAGCCTGATCCTGCAGCAGTTTGTGCGCTCGGTCTCCAGTGCTTTCGCCATTGGCTTGCTGCTGGCGGTGGTGGGTGGTTGGCTGGTGCCCCGCCTCACCCCGAAGCAGTGGTGGCAGCAGCGCTGGACGCCCCTGCTCGGCACCGGCAGCTGGATTGTGAGCGGCCTGATTGGCATCGTGGTGGCCTCGCTGCTGGGTGGTCAGCGGGTGTTGGATCAGCCCTGGTTCAGTGCTCGCAACATCGACGTGACGGCCCCGGTGTGGCTGCGGGGATCCATTGATGTGGGTGCGGTGAACATGCCGGCGGCGCGCCTGTTCATCATCGCGCTCACCGTGGTGGCGCTCGTGGCCGTGAGCTGGTTCCTGCAAAAGAGTGTCTGGGGGATGCGCATTCGTGCCGTGACCCAAAACCGGCCGATGAGTGATTGCCTTGGCATTCCCACGGAGAAGGTGGATGCCCTCACCTTCCTGATCGGGTCGGGCCTGGCCGGTGTGGCTGGTGTGGCCGTGACCCTGCTCGGTTCGGTGGGTCCGAACCTGGGGGGGAATTACATCGTGGATTGCTTCATGGTGGTGGTGCTGGGCGGCGTGGGCAAACTCGCCGGCACCGTTCTGGCGGCTCTGGGTATCGGCGTTCTCAGCTACATCGTGGGCTCTGGCTCCCTGTTGCTGGTGTGGCCAGCCATGCCTGCCGGTTTGAATGAGCTGATCACCTTCTTCGCCACAACCTCGATGGCGAAGGTGCTGGTGTTCGCTGTGATTGTGGTGTTTCTGCAGATCAGGCCGGCCGGTCTGTTCCCGCAGAAGGGCCGCATGGTGGAGGCCTGAGCGATGGCCGATCTGCTCTCCTCCCGCAACCTGCGGCGCGCCCTGCCCTGGGTGGTGATCGTGGTGGTGGCCCTGGTGCTGCCAGCGGTGTTGCCCCCCTTTCGCCTGAACTTGCTGGGTCGTTTCCTGTCGCTGGGCATCGTGGCCCTCGGCATCGATCTGATCTGGGGCTACACCGGCATGCTCAGCCTCGGCCAGGGCATTTTCTTTGCCCTGGGCGCCTATGCCCTGGGGATGTATCTGCAGCTGAGCTCCCTCGAGCCGGGCCAGTTGCCGGAGTTTTTCTCGCTCTACGGGGTGAAGAGCCTGCCGGCCTTCTGGCAACCCTTCACCTCGCCGCTGTTCACCTTCTTCGCCATCTGGGTGATCCCAGCCCTGGTGGCCGGCGTGCTCGGCTATTTGGTGTTTCGCAACCGCATTAAGGGGGTTTACTTCTCGATCCTCACCCAGGCGGCCCTGCTGGTGTTCTTCAACTTCTTTAACGGCCAGCAGAAGTTGATCAACGGCACCAACGGTCTCAAGACTGATACCGCGCGCCTCTTCGGTGTGCTGGTGGGCAGTGATGGCATGCAGCGCCATCTGTTCTGGCTCACGGTGGTGCTGGTGATCGCGGCCTGGTTCCTCTGCCGTTGGCTCACCCGTGGTCGTTTTGGCGATGCGCTGGTGGCCATCCGCGACGACGAGCCGCGGTTGCGCTTCACCGGTTACAACCCCACGGCCTACAAGACGGTGGTTTTCGCCGTTGCCGGTGCCTTGGCCGGCATCAGCGGCGCCCTCTACACCGTGCAGTCCGGCATTGTGTCGCCCCAATACATGGCGGTGCCCTTCTCCATCGAGATGGTGATCTGGGTGGCGGTGGGTGGCCGCGGCACCCTGATCGGGGCGGTGCTCGGAGCCGTGTTGATCAATTACGCCAAGTCCCTGGTGAGCGAACAGCTGCCGGAAACCTGGCTGTTCATCCAGGGTGGCCTGTTCCTCCTAGTGGTCACGGCCTTGCCCGATGGCCTTGTGGGCTGGTGGCGCCAGGGTGGTCCCGGGCGCCTGATCGCCATGGTGGGCTGGCCGCCGAAGGCTGCCACCTATCCGTCGCTGGATCTCGATCCCGAGGTGCAGGCCGAGCACAGCGACTTCGACACCACACCCCGCGGTGGTGCCTCATGACGACAGCCCAACCAGCGATGAATCTGCTTGAACTGCGGGGGGTCACCGTCAGCTTTGACGGCTTCCTCGCCCTCAACGACCTCAACCTGCAGCTGGCTCCCGGCGAGCTGCGGGCCGTGATCGGTCCCAATGGCGCCGGCAAGACCACCTTCCTCGATGTGATCACCGGCAAGGTGCGTCCCACCAAGGGCGATGTGCTGTTCCGCGGCGCCTCCCTCGTGGGCCAGAGCGAGCACCGCATCTCGCGGCTCGGCATCGGCCGCAAGTTCCAGACCCCCCGGGTGTACCAGAACCTCACCCCCCGCCGCAATCTGGAGCTGGCGGTGCGTGGTCCTCACGGCCCGGCGGCTCTGCTGTTTGGCTCCCTCAGTTCGGACCAACGCGACCGCGTGCAGCACCTGCTCGGGGTGGTGGGTCTGGAGACCCATGCCAACCAGCCGGCCGGCGGGTTGTCCCACGGCCAGAAGCAGTGGCTCGAGATCGCCATGCTCGTGGCCCAGGATCCCGAACTGCTGCTGGTGGATGAACCGGTGGCGGGTCTCACCGACGAGGAAACGGCCCGCACAGGAGAGTTGTTGTGCCAACTGGCGGGCGATCACACGGTGTTGGTGATCGAACACGACATGGACTTCATCCGCGATCTGCAGTCGCCGGTGACGGTGTTGCATGAGGGCCACGTGCTCTGCGAGGGCTCGATGGATCAGGTGCAGAACGATCCGCGGGTGATCGAGGTGTATCTCGGCAGCGAAACCCAGGAGGCCGCATGACCAGCAACCTGCTTGAAGTGCGTGGGCTGAACGTCTATTACGGCGAGAGCCACATCCTGCGCGACGTTGACATGAGCGTGCGGCCCGGCCAGATGGTGTGCCTGATCGGGCGCAATGGCGTGGGCAAGACCACCCTGCTCAAGACCGTGATCGGTCTGTTGCGGCAGCGCACTGGATCGGTGCAGCTGCAGGATCGGGAGCTGTCCGCCATGGCGCCGCACCAGCGGGCCCGGGGTGGCATCGGCTATGTGCCCCAGGGGCGGGAGATCATCCCCCAGCTCACGGTGCGCGAGAACCTGATGCTGGGCATGGAGGCCCTGCCCGGTGGCTTGGCCAGGAACCGCCACATCGACCCGGTGGTGTTCGAGCTCTTCCCCATCCTGGAGAAGTTCCTCAATCGCCGCGGCGGCGACCTTTCGGGCGGTCAGCAGCAGCAGCTGGCCATTGCCCGGGCCCTGCTGGGCAAGCCCAAGTTGCTGCTGTTGGATGAACCCACGGAGGGCATTCAGCCCTCCGTGGTGCTCGACATTGAGCGGGCAGTGCGCCGCATCATCGAGACCACCGGCATCAGCGTGTTGCTGGTGGAGCAGCACCTGCATTTCGTGCGCCAGGCCGACTGGTACTACGCGATGCAGAAGGGTGGTGTGGTGGCCAGCGGCCCCACCGGAGAGCTCAGCAAGGACGTGGTGGATCGTTTCCTCAGCGTCTGAGCCTCAGGCGGGTTCCGGGGTGTCCCCCAGGGACACCCGGGCCTGGCCGGTGTGGTTCAGAGCAGCTGACGCCAGAAGCCGGCGGGGTCATTGCAGAGGTCCAGCGGCCACCCGTCGAGCTGTTGGATGGGCCGGCAGCTCAGGCTGTTGATCAACAGCCACTGGTCACCGGCCAGGGGCTCAGGCTCGAGCGGGTGTTCACGCGCCAGGCCCAGCTCCAGAGCCCGTTGTCGCATCACCCCCGGCAGGCAGCCGCTGGCCAGGGGCGGCGTCAGCCATTGGCCGGCGCGGCGCACCAGCAGGTTGGCGCTGGCGCCGCAACAGAGTTCGCCGCTGGTGCTGAGCAGCAGGGCCTCGTCGGCTCCTGCGGCGCGGGCCTCCCACCGTGCCTGAATCGCCTGGCCGTAGGCGAAGGTTTTGCAACCGCTCAGGCGACTGGCGGCGTTCCGGCGTTCATGGCGACTCACCATCGCCGTGAGGGGCGTGAAGTTGGGGGTGTGGGGTGTGAGCACCAGCCAGAACTGGTGCTGCAGCGGCGCTTCCCCCTCGCCGGGCAGATCGATACCGCGGCTGGAGCCGTTGGGTGCCGCCTGGCCTCGGCTCCAGTTCAGCCGCAGGGCTCCGCTGGAGGCGTGCAGCTGGGCTCGCAGCACGGCCTGCTCGATCAGCGGCAGCAGCTGCTCCTGCGCCGGTGGTGACGCCATGGCCAGCCGCTGGGCGGCGGCCTGCCAGCGTTGCAGATGCTGCTGGAGCAGGCGGGGCTCGCCCGCCTCCACCAGAACGGTTTCGAACAGGCCATCGGCCAGCTGCAGACCGCGGTCGGCCAGGGGTAAGCCCAGTGTGTGCGGGGAGCCCCACTGGCCATCAATCCAGGCGATCGCCATCGGGGATCTCGCCCGTGCGTCAGCACGTTTTATAGGCCAGATCTGTGAAGCCCATGCTCAGCTGAGCGCCTTCAGCAGCGGTTGCAGTTTCCAGCCCAGCTCGTCGGCTTCGGTGGCGGGATCGGAGTCGGCCACGATGCCGCAGCCGGCATGGGCCCGTAGCTGCCGTCCCCGCAGCATCAAGCTGCGGATCAGGATGCTGCTGTCGAAGCTGCCGTCCCAGTCCAGGCGCAGCAGCGAGCCGCAGTAGGGGCCCCGGGCCACCGGTTCCAGCGCATTGAGGCGCTGGCAGGCGCGCACCTTGGGGGCTCCGGTGATGGAGCCGCCAGGCCAGCAGGCCCGCAGCAGGCTCGCCCAGCTCTGGTCGCCCCGCAGCTGCCCGGTCACCACCGAGGTGAGGTGATGCACCTGGGGGTAGCTCTCCAGGCCCACCAGTTGCGGCACCTGAATCGAGCCGGGTATGCAGACACGGCCGAGATCGTTGCGCAGCAGGTCCACGATCATCACGTTCTCGGCGCGGTCCTTGGCACTGCACACCAGCTCCACCGCTGCTTCGGCATCGCTGGCGGGGTTGCTGAACCGGGGCCGGGTGCCCTTGATCGGCCGGGTTTCCACCTGCCCAGCTGCGCTCACCTGCAGAAAACGCTCCGGCGAGGCGGAGATCACCGCTTCGCCGGCGGCATCGCCCGCGGCCATCACCAGCCCGGCAAAGGGGGCGGGGCAGTGATGCCGCAACCGGCGGAACAGGGCCAGGCCATCGGGGCTGTGGTTCAGCTCGGTGTCGCAGCAGGCCGTGAGGTTGGCCTGGAAGAGATCGCCGGCAGCAATCCACTGGCGGATGTGTTCCACCCCCTCGGCGTACTGGTGGGGGCTGGTGTGCCAGTGCCAGCGATCGAGAGGGATGGCTGGGGTGGTTGGTTCGTCCAGGGGCCGCGGCTGGGGGGTGCTGCGGGTCACCAGGTTCGCCAGCGCGCGGTTGCGGCCGGGATCTGTGCCCTCCAGCCAGAGCTCCTGGATCTGGAGGTCGAAGCGCAGCACCGGGTCGTGGCGTGCGAGCCAGAGGCTGGCCATGGCATCCCGTTTCCAGTGCTCGCCAGGTTCCACCCAGGCGCCTGCCTCGTAGCTGAGCCATCCCATCCAGTGGCCTGGCGGCAGGGTGGCGAGCTGTTGGAAGGGATCCTCGGCTCCCGCTTGGCCGGGGAGGCCGCGGCAGCAGATCTGTTCCACGGGGGCTGCCGCCAGGGTGGTGTGGCGGCCGAGGGCGCTGCCATCCCCATCGAGCCACACCAGCCCCGCCGGTCCGAAATGGCTGGCCAGCAGCTCGGCTACAGCAGCCGGCTCCCGCCAGTCCAGCCGCAGGCGCTCCGGCTGGCTCACGTCCCAGGAGGCCTGTGGCCACTGGCCAGGTCGGGGCGGCCCGCCTCGATCAGCGCGGCATCGCGGATGCGGCAGCTGTCGCACACGCCGCAGGGCTCCTCCCCACCGCTGTAACAGCTCCAGGTGCGGGCAATCGGCACATCCAGCCGCAGGGCTTCCTGGGCGATCTGGGTTTTGGTCCAGTTCACCAGAGGGGCCCACAGCCGGGCCCCATGGCCCTCACGACCGGCCTTGGTGGCGAGATCCGCCAGGGTTTGAAAGGCCTCGAGGTAGTCGGGGCGGCAATCGGGGTAGCCGGAGTAATCCACGGCATTCACCCCCAGCACCAGCCGCTCGGCCCCCCGCGCCTCCGCCAGGCTCAGCCCCAGGGCGATGAACACGGTGTTGCGCCCTGGCACGTAGGTGCTGGGGATCACGCCCTCCTGCACCCCCTCCGTGGGCACGGCGATGGCGGCATCGGTGAGGGATGACCCCCCCCAGGCGGCCAGGTTCACGGCGATGGTGTGATGCTCCGCCAGGTTCAGGGCGCTGGCCACGTCAGCGGCGGCCTGCAGCTCGCGGCGGTGGCGTTGGCCGTAGTCGAAGGAGAGGCCGATCACCCGGTAGCCCGCCTCCTGGGCCAGGGCTGCAGCGGTGGCGGAGTCCAGTCCGCCGGAGAGCAGGGCGATGGCGGTGGTCAAGGCGCTGCATGCGGAGGTCGCCAGCACCATGATGCCGAGCCGGCTGGAGTGCCGTGTTGCGGGTGCGCTGCCTGCGGGACCCCTCAGCGCACCCCCAGCCACTTGTGGCTTTGCAGGCTGAGGCGCCACTGGGGATGGGTTTTCACATGGCTGATCGCGAGGGCTTGCCCTGCGTTGCTCTGCCAGCCGGGCTGCAGCAGGAGCAGGGGTGCGGGTCGGCCGTGGGGGCGCGTCCTGGCCGCTGCGGCCATCGCCTCGGCGAAGTGGAGATCGCTGCTGTCATGCACCACCACCTTCAGTTCGTCGCAGTGCGCCAGCAGCTCCGGGGTGGGGGGCCTGTGGACTTTCGGCGAGAGGGTGATCCAGTCGAACTGGCCGCTGAGCGGATCCACCCCGCTGGTTTCCAGGTGCAGGGGCAGGCCAGCGGCCCGCAGGCCTTGGCAGAGGGGATCGAGGTTGTGGTGCAGCGGCTCACCGCCGGTGATCACCGCGAAGGCGGCGCCCGCTTCGGCGGCGGCTTGGAGCTCCCCCAGCAGCGCGGCGACACTGCGTTGCGGGTGCGCCGCCGCCGGCCAGGAGTGCTTGGTGTCGCACCAGCTGCAGCCCACGTGGCAGCCCCCCAGGCGCAGGAAGAAGGCACTGCGGCCCGCATGGACCCCCTCTCCCTGCAGCGAGTGAAAGGTTTCCACCACCGGCAGGGATGGGACTTGGGCGACCTGCGCCGTGGTCATGGCGCCGCCGGCAGGCCAAGGGGGTCAGGGATTTGGTGGCGGCCACTCAGGGCTTCCTGGGGGGAGGAGGGCAGCCGTGGCTGGGCCGCGGCGATCAGGCCACGGAAGAGGGGATGGG
>CANHMF010000038.1 GCA_947461705.1 Synechococcaceae cyanobacterium | reverse complement strand
GGATTAATTTATACAGGGATCGCTGGCCCCACAAGCTACCAAGGTACAAGCACTGCAAATGCTGACGTTTCAAGTGTCGTTGTGGCCAGCGGGTATGCATTCTGCAGAGAAGACGACGCATGCTTTCAGATTCTGAATGGCAAAAAGAGCCCGGACAGGACAAAGCTACAATTTGGGTGGGTGGCTCTTAGTCCAGATGGCAAGCCCCTTCGCCCTGCTGAAACACCCAAGAAAGCGATTGAGCAAGGTATTCAGAAAGGCGGCGGGATCAGTCGTGTTGCGCAAGGTTCTGGCACTTCTGGAAATCCAGCAAAATCCAATCAACCAACCCTGCAGCAAACGTGTGTAGCCAACACAGGCAATCCAAATGCATGCAAAGCGGCTACGCAGACACCTCCTACCCAACCCCCTAACCAGAACGTTAAGAATATTGCATCGGGATTTGATGGTGGCAACGCAGCAGTCGCTTCAGTTGTCAACAGCGGCGTCACCGGCGGTTCGCCCATCCTCACGGCTAATGGTGCCCCCACGGGTTACACCAGCAAGCAAGCCAAAGCAGCGGGACTTCCGAGTGACTTCGTGACGGTGCTTCATACCGTCAACAGCCTGCCGACGCGATCGGCCCTAGTCAGCTCCCTGCACCAAGTCACCGCCGAGCCCTACGCCTCCATGCAATCGGTGGCTCTGGAAGCCATGGAGCAGTTCCGCCAGAATTCTCTCGCCCTCAGCGATGGTGATCGTGCCATTCGGCTGTTTACAGAAGCCGAGGTGTGCCGCGCCGAGGATGGAAGCCTGATCGCCGCCGATAGCAGCCAACGCCCGAGTGATTGCACGCCCCGCAAGCTCTCCCAGGCCAGCCGTTGGTCGCTCTTGATCGATGCCACCAACACCCAGGCCAGCCTGGAGGGCACCAACGATCTCGCCTCCCTCGACTACAACATCTTCCAGAGCACCTACGGCCTCCAGTACGACGCCTCCAAGCAGTGGAGCATCGGCGCGGCCTTTGGCTATGGCCAGGCCAACCTCTACAACTACGAGTACGCCAACTCCAGCATCAATTCCGACACCTACGGCGGCAGCGTCTGGGGCATCTATCGCCCCTCCAACCCCTGGAAGCTCACGGGCCTGATCGGCTACACCAACTTCCAATACGACTCCAACCGCAACATCAACTTCGGCGGCCTGGATCGCAACGCCAGCGCCAATTGGAGCGGCAATGGCTTCACCACAGCCCTAGAAGCCGAATACGATTGGATCCTCTCGGCCAACAAGGCCGATCGCAACGCCATTCGCCTCAAGCCCAACACCTACGTGGCCTACAGCCTCCACAGCCAGGGGGACATCACCGAATCGGGAGCACAGTCGCTCAACCTGGCCGTGGACAGCCACACCGCCGATTCTCTCGTGTATGGCATCGGCTTCACGCTGGAAACACCCATCCAGCTGGCCAGCAGCACCCGCCTGATCCCACGACTCTCGGTGGGTTACGAACACGATTTCAACGCCAACACCAACGAAGAACACGAACTCACGGCCTCCTTCGCGGACGTGCCGGCCCTCGGTTCCCTCGACGTGCTGGGTCAGAACCGCGGCGCCAACGACCTCAACGTGGCCCTGAACGTGGAGCTGGAAACCTCCGATCAGTTCTCCCTCTATGCCGGAGTGGGCGGCTCCTTCTGGAGCAATGGCAACGAGCTCAACTACGGCGGCGGCCTGCGCTGGCGTTTCGGAGGAGCCCCCAAGGCCTCCATCGCCAAAGCCCAAGCACAACCGCCAGCCGCTGTGGAGCCCTCCCCAGCGCCCACCCCTCAGCCCCAGATCATCCGCGGCCTCTGGTGACACCACAAAAAACCACCGCCGCGGCGGGGGTTGAAGCGGGAGGAGAGACCCTCCCCCGCGCACTTAGCGCTGTTCAGTTCTCTTCAATGTGATCGATGGTGCCGTTGGCCTCCACGTCACAGCTGCCATGCAGGACCACACCGTTGCGCTTCAGCTTGTAGTTGTACATCAGGCCATATTGCTTGATGTCCTTCAGGGTGGTTTCGCCAGAATCGATGGATTCCTTCAGCGTGGCGGCCAGATCCACCCGCACATCAGACATCGGCACGCCATTGCGAGCCGAAGCTTGCGTTTTGCAGATGCCACCCAGGCGTTGAATCATGGCCTGAATCTTGGCGTCATTATCGGCGCGGGCCATCGTGGGGGCCATGGCAGCCAAGCTCAGGGCGGCGGCGGCAACGAGGGAAAGCTTTCGCATCGGGATGTTCGAGAAAGAGGGTTCCAATCCAGGAACCAACACACACTCTGCAGCGAGAAGAAGAGAACTGCCAAGCCACAATTGAGGGATGTTGCAATTAACAACCCCCAGAAAGGAACGCTCCCACCAAACTTGCGCTTGCCTTACATCTCAGCGCGATGTGAGGCCCAAGGCCCTACTTGCGGGTGATGATGATCCACAGGGCATGAATCACACAGATCGGCCAGGCAATCGCCAGCAGTGGCAGCCCCAGAGCTCCAAAGGTGAACAACCAGATCACCAGGTTCAACCAGAACGCCCCGGTGAAGCCCACCTGGGTGGCCACAGCCGCCGGCGGCAAAATGAACGCCAAGACAATGCGCAGGATGTCTCCGAACGTCATAAGCAGAGAACGCAACACCGGAACCGTAGAAACAGCACGGCGGCTTGGCAGCCCGGCGCCCGTGAGGAGCTGGCGGCGCTGGAGCCAAGCCATGGCCCTGGGGATCGCCCTCGCCGTGGGCCTTGGCCTGGCCTGGCCTGCAGCTCTCATGGCCCAGGACGCTGATCCCACCACGGCCGCATCGGCTCCGGTGGGAAGTTATGAGGTGG
Organism: Synechococcaceae cyanobacterium; assembly: GCA_947461705.1. Taxonomy (GTDB): domain Bacteria; phylum Cyanobacteriota; class Cyanobacteriia; order PCC-6307; family Cyanobiaceae; genus Vulcanococcus. The sequence goes on along the minus strand of CANHMF010000038.1, from coordinate 13,778 downwards.
CACCGGTACACATCCTGGGAGTGCCCGCCATCAGCGTGGCCTCGCCCGTGGTGAATCGGGAGGCCAATGGCCCGGAGGCCACCGAACGGGCCGCCGTGATCGAGGGCAACCTCTCCCTGCTCTACAAGCCCCGCCAGCTGTGCAATCTGGGGGAGACCATCGCCGAGCAGCTGCTGGAGGGCCTGGTGCTGGGCGGGCCCAACAACCAACGGCTCTGCAGTGGCGACCCCTGGGCTGTGCTGGGCCAGCCCGACGACCTGCGGCTGGAGGTGGCCAACCCCAGCGACGGCACCATCCAGCTCCAGGCCCGGTTACGCGGTCGCCCCGAGCCACTGCCGCTGCTCACCGTGACGGACGCCGACGCCCAGCTCCATGGCCTCAGCCGGGAGCAACTGGCGGGCCGCTGGCGCCAGCTGTTGCAACGGCGCCTCCGCCATGCCCGCTTCACCGAACAGCCCAGCCAGGTGGGCCTGCGCCTCAAAGTGACCCTCCTGCTGGAGCTCTTACTGCTGGGCACAGCCTCCGCCAGCTTGTGGTTGTGGGGCAAGCTGCGGCGACGCCTGCGCAACCGCCAGAAGGCAGCCCGGGATAGCCAGGAGCTCCAAAGCAGCCGAGTCCAGCTGCTGCAGGGATTGATCCGCCTGCTGTTCCTGGCCGTGCTGGTGCAGCTGGTGGTGATGGTGGGGCTGGCGGTGGCGGCCGTCCCAGGCCGGATCCCCCTCGCCATTGCGGTGCTGCTCCAACCCCTCTCCATCCTGTTCAAGGTGCTGGCCCTGGGTATGGCCGCCGCGGCCCTGCGCCTGTTGGTGGTGTTTGTGCTGCGCCAATGGGTGAGCAACCTGGCCGTGCCCATGGCAGAGCGGGCCCGGCGCGAGCAGCGCTACCACAACCTGCTCCAGGCCAGCCATCGTCTGATTGATCTCAGCTTCTTCGCCGTTCTGGCGGTGCTGGTGTTGATCGACATTCCAGGCGTTCGCGAGCTCACGGTGGGAGCCTGGCTGGCCGGTGGCGCCCTGCTGGGCGGCCTGGCCATTGCCTTCCAAGGGCTGCTGCGCGACGTAGTGGCGGGACTGGTGGCCCTGCTCGACGATCACTACGCCGTGGGCGACGTGGTGGAGATCAACACCATCAGCGGGGAAGTGGTTGACGTGGGCATCCTCGTGACCGAACTGCGCACCGCCGATCAGCGGGTGGTGGTGATCGCCAACAGCGCCAGCCAGCAACTGGTGAACCACACCAAGATCCGCTCCGGTGTGGAGGTGGTGATTCCCCTCTCTCCCCAGCACACCAGGCTGGAGGAGGCCATGGCCGTGCTGGATGCCGAATGCGCGGCCTTTGCCCGTGATCCGCTGTGGAGCCCCTCGCTGCTGCAGGCCCCATGGGTGCGCGGGGTGAAAAGCGTGACACCCCTGGCCGTGGAACTGAGCGTGGTGCTCACCACCCGCACGGGCGAGCAGTGGGCTGCCGAGCGAGCCCTGCTGCGGCGGCTGGTGGTGCGCCTGCAGGAGGCTGGCATTCCCCTGGCCTGCCAGAGCGCTGCGGCGGAAAGCAGCTCGTAGCTGAGCCGCTACGGCGAATCGAGGCCAGAATCATGCCCCCCACAGCGAGCTCTTGCCCGGTTTGAACCCACACAAGCTGCTGGGAGGGCCAGGCTTGCAACCGCTCCTGCACAGCCACGACTTCGACCAGTGGGAGGCGGTGGTGTCCAGCAGCTTGGGGCACCACCGCAGCGCCTTACTGAAGGGATCCCCCCCCTTTGTGGCCGAAATGCACGGCGGCCGCGTGGAGGAATTCGAGGTGCTGCACCTGCAGGGCAGCGGCAGGGTGCAGATGCTGCGCGAGCAGTGTGGCCATGGGGTGTTGTGGCTGCCCCTGCAGGGGTTCACGGAGGAGTGGATCAACGGCAAGCACTATCTGGCCGAACCCGGCATGGCGCTGCTGTTTCGCCCTGGCGATGCCATGCGGGGCCTCACCAGCGAACAGCTCACGGGCGTCTCGATCCTGATTCCCGAGCACCATCTCCAGGGCCTGGCGGCCGGATCTCCGCTGCTCCATGCAGGCCTCGCCCACCGCAAGCTGATGGCGGCCGGGCTGCAGCTGGCCCAGACGGCGGCCTGGGAACCGCAGGGATCGCGGCAGGCGGCGGCAGCCCTGGCCGACGCCCTGCAGCAGTGGGGTCAGCCGCTCGATCCGAGCCTGCAACGCGAACGGGTCACCGCCACCCGCCGCCGCCACAGCGTGGCCGAGGCCTGCCGCTGGATGGAGGAGCACCTGGCCGAGCGCTTCAGCATCGGGGAGCTGAGCCAGGCCATGGGCCTCTCCATCCGCACCCTGCAGTACTGCTTCCAGCAGGAGCTGGGCTGCACCCCCATGGCGGAGGCCAAACGGCTCCGCCTGCGCCGGCTGCGCCAACTCCTGCAGAACCCCCACCTGGCGCACCGCAGCATCGCCGAGCTGATGGCGGAGGCGGGCCTGCTGGCCTGTGGGGTCACCTCGGCGGACTATCGCCGCTGGTGTGGCGAATCACCGCGTCGCACCCGAACGGCGAGCGCGTCTCGATTTCCGACCTAGAACACAGGCTCCCACCACGCTGATGTGACCGCCCGGCGCACCGCTCCCATCGGCCGATCCCCCCAGCGCCGGCGACGGTCGGCAGCTCCGAGCTGGGGGCTGCGCAGCATCTCCGTGGCCATCTTTGAGCCCAGGGGCATGCGCCAGCTGCAGCTGACCACGCCAGCAGAGCTCACCCCGCTTGTGCAGGCGGGCCATCCCCTCTGGGTGCAGCTCCAGGGCAGCGGCGATCCGATCCGCCTTCAGGAAGCCCTGGTACAGCTACGCATCCCAGCGCAGCTGCACAGCGCCCTGATGGGCAGTTCCCCCCACACCCTGGTGGAAAGTGACGGCCAGGTGGTGCTGTTGCTGTTGCATCGGCTCCAGAACGGAACCATGGACGGGCACCTGCACAGCGAGCAGGTGAATCTGCTGCTGACGCCCAATCTGCTGCTAAGCATCGAAGAACAGCCCAAGCCCCAGGCCTTCCCCGGATTGATCCGCTGGCTGGCCTCCCTGGATCCACCCCCTGGAGCCAGCGACCTCGACGACGTGCTCCATTTTCTGGTGGATGAACTGCTGGACGACAACCAGCCCCTGCTGGATGCGATCGCGGCCAAGCTCGACCATATCGAGGAGGACGCCCTCGACAACCTCGATCCCGATCTGCTGGGGCGCGTCTACGACGTGCGCACCAACCTGCGCCGGATCAAGCAGCAGATCTGGCCGCTCAAACACCAGATCGCCGTGCTGTTACGCCAGAGCCAGCGCCTGATCAGCGATGACGCCTACGAGGGCTTCCGCGACATGGGCCAGCACGTGGAGCAGATCTACGAGCAGACCGAAATGCTGCGCCATCAGTGCGATGCGGTAACGGCCACCTTCATGGCCAACACCAACAACCGCATGAACCAGGTGATGAAAACCCTGGCGGTGATCTCCAGCATCTTTGCGCCCATCAGCTTCATTGCCTCCGTGTATGGCATGAATTTCCGGACCATGCCGGAGCTGGCCTGGCGCTATGGCTACCCCCTATGCCTGGGGGTGATGGCAGCGGTGGTGTTGGTGCAGAGCACCTGGCTGTGGCGCCGGGGCTGGTTTGCCGACTGGACCGGCACCCGCCAACGCCAGCGGCGCCAGCTCAGTCGGCAGAGAGAGCTGGACACACCAGCACCGGAATCTCGGCATGGGTGAGCACCCGCTGGGTCTCGCTGCCCAGCAGTAGCCCCGCCAAGCCACGCCGTCCATGGGAGGCCATCACGATCAGATCACAGTCATGGTGCTGGGCGGCCTCCAGGATGGCCTCATAGATCAGCGGATTCACGACCGTCTCTCCGGCAGCCTCCACACCGGCCTGCTCGGCCACCTGCTGCGCCTCGGCCAACAGCGTGGCGGCGAACTCGGTATTGGCCTTGCTGAATTGATCCCCAAGCGCCGGATCCATCACCAGGCCCTCGCTGTAGATCGCCAGCTCCGGCCGGCCGTAAAAACTCTCCTGGGCGTGGAAAAAGGTGATCCTGGCTCCCATCTGCTTGGCCAGGGTCACCGCCCGGGCTACCGCGGCCTTGGAGAGTTCCGAGCCATCGGTGGGAACAAGCAGATGCCGGAACATGGCCAAGCCGCAACAGGGACCCACCAGCAAGGTAGACAGCTTTTTTCAGGGGCGGTGCACCTACGGATGCGGCCCGATCCAGCCGGCCAGATGCTCTGCTGCGGCCGAGCGGGCCAGGGTGCGGGCGGCGGGCAGGGCAGGCTCCAGCCGATCTGAACTGAAGGGCGGCAAGGTGCGGCTGCGCAGCCAGGCACCCCAGCGAAATTCATGGAAAGGGATCAGGGGGGCAGGCGCCACCACACCCTCGCGCTTCAGCCTCCACACCAGGCTGCGGTAGGGATCGTCAAGCGTGCCAGTGAGCTGGGCCGGGAGCGCGGCCGGGGAGAGCGGCCCCAGGCCACGGCCGTCATAGAGATAGAGCCACCCGCGGCGGTGCAGCTCCTCCAGCACCAGGTGCCGTTCCTGCACCTCCAACTGCAGCACCACGTAGCCGAAGGCGGTGGCCGCGGGATCGAGCTCCATCAGGCCCCGCAGGCGATGGTGCCGATCCACCATCCAGAGCTCACCGCTGGCGCTGCGCACCAGAGGGGTGGGCTTCTTCCTCAGGTAGCGGCGGCGCTCCTCGGGGGTGTCCTTGGCAAAATCCAGCTGGCGGCTGCGGATCTCGGCCATCCCCACACACATCTGGGTGGGCTGCAACGCCGCCAGCGGCACCTCAAGCAAGCCACGACCATCCGCCGCCGGAGGCGGCAGGGGCTGGAATGGAGGCAAACGCAGGGCCATGGCAGGAACTTAAGGCCGCCAATCGCGCCGTGGGGTTCAGCTGGGTTAACTCTGAAGACAGCAACCCACGGTTTCAGCCGATGCTGAACACGCAGCGAGGGCCTCAACGAGCACGCAGAGCCGGCTGGATCCCAGCCCTGGCGCAGCAGCTGCTGGGCCTCAGCATCGGCTGGCTGCTGCTCTGGTCGGCGGGCCCGGCCCAGGCGACCAGCGTGGCGGGCGGTGCCAGTTGCGCTCCGATCAGCAGCACCGATGTGGAGCAGCTGTTCGTGCGCTGGAATCAGGCCCTGCGCAGCGGCGATGCCCATCAGGTGAGCAGCCTCTACAGCGACGATGCGCTGCTGCTGCCCACACTCTCGGCCGAACCCCGCCGCGACGGGCCAGGCATCAACAACTACTTCGAGGGGTTCCTGACCCAGGCCCCCGACGGCCGGATCGAGAGCCGCGAGATCCGCCTGGGCTGCAACCAGGCCCTGGATGCCGGCACCTACAGCTTTTTGCTCCATCCCCCGGGCCAGCCAGCGGAACGCGTTCAGGCCCGATATTCCTTTGTGTATGTATTCCGCAACGGGCAGTGGCGGATCCTGCACCACCATTCCTCGCTGCTGCCCACCGGCTGATCCGGATGCTGCACCGCCACCAACTCAGGCCACCTGCACGCCCTTCCAGAACGCCACTCGCCCCTTGATCTGCTTGGCCGCATCCTTGGGCTCGGGATAATACCAGGCGGCATTGGCATTCACCTCGCCATTCACCACCACATCAAAATAGTGGGCCGTACCTTTCCATCCGCACACGCTGGTGTGGCTTGAGGGCCGGAAGCAATCCGCCACGAGAGCTTCAGCAGGGAAGTAAGCGTTGCCTTCCACAGTTTCAATATCCTCACTACTGGCAATCACCGTGCCGTTCCAGCGCGCTTGCATGGGCAGGAGCTCATCAACAGGCTCCATCCTGCCCCAGCAGGGTGAAACGGCAGCAGAAACGGCAATTCTGAACGCGGCGAGCACACCCTTGCCAGCCGAGTCACAATCCGCGGACAGTACAAACCCAGCTAGCTACGGTCCGGCTTGAGCACAAGCAATGTCATGGGCAAGCGTCAACGGGCCTCCTCCTTTCTGCGCGACTTCAAGGACTTCCTCAATCGCGGCAACGTGGTTGATCTGGCCGTGGCCGTTGTGATCGGCGGCGCTTTCGGCAAGGTGATCGATGCCGTGGTGTCCCTGGTGATGGGGGCCCTGTTACAGCCGGCCCTCAAAGCCGCCAACGTGTCGGCCATCAGCGCCTGGCCCGCCGGAGCCGTGCTGGTAGCCCTGATCAACTTCGTGGTGATCAGCTTTGTGGTGTTCGTGATCATTCGCGCCCTCGAGAAGCTCAAGCGCAGCGAGGCCGAGGCCAGCGGGCCCGACAGCCAACAACAGTTGGCCGACGCCGCCAATCGCCTGGCCACCGCCCTGGAACGGCGGCAGCTCTGAGCTCAGAAGCGAATCCCCTCGTAGATCGGCAACGTGGCAAAGCCCAGGGAGGCCGGCACCGGATTCACCCCAGCCGGCAAGGCCTGCACGCCAAACATGTAGGAATCCGCCTGGCTTGGGTTGTGCCATGGCCGCAACGCCACCGTCACGGTCTGTCCAGGCTGGGGCGGTTCAGGAAAACGGATCTGGAACCGGCGCGCATCGGCATCAAACGTGGCCTCCACGGGCACGGCAGCACCCTCCCGCCGCGGCAGCCCCACAAAGGCGCGGGTTCTGGCCGCATCAAAACCGAAGCTGGTGTCCACACCACGGATCTGCCGAATCACCAGGCCGCCCAGCCCCACACCGGCCTGCTCGGGCAGGTTCACCGTGAAGTAATACTCCCCGCCGCTCTGCATCACGTACCAGTAATAGTTGCGGAGCTCCACCTTCCAGGGAGGCTTGGCGAACCAGGTTTGTCCCTGGAGCTCCACGGCCTGGGCTGATGACTGCCCTGAGAGGTGGACTGTCACGCCGGCCCCAGCGCCCACGAGCAGGGCCAAAAGAGCAGAGACACCGCAGCGTGCCGGTGTAACCATCATCCCAGGGAGGCTGAATGTCCCGAAACTAGCCATGATCTCCAGCTGCGCCGGGGCTAATCCCCGAGCCGTTGATAGGGTTCCGGCCACCGGGACCCAACGCCAATGAACAGGGCTGAACTCGACGCCATCGAACTGATGCTGCGCGACCTCAACACCCGGCACGACGAAATTCGCCACCGCGCCGCCTTTCGGGGTTGCACCCGCGAGCTCCTCGCCTTGCAGCAGGAGCTGGTCCAGTACCTCAGCAACAAGCGCGAGGGCCTCTCCGGCCGCTAACGCTGAACGGCAACCGCGAGGAAGGGCTGGGGATTCTGATCACGCCGATGCTGCACAGGAATGGCCGGGCCCTGGTGATCGCCGTCCAGGGCGGCGGTGGCCTCCAGGGCCTGACGCAGATGCCGGGCCGCATGCAGCGACATGTCGCGGGGCACTGAAATGCGATCCCGCAGGTAGCGCAGGCCGGACGCTGTTCCAGGGGGCGGTGAGCAGGGCGGAACGCCGTTCTGGAGCAAGGCCGTCAGGCTGCAACGCAGGGCCGTATCCAGGCGGTCGGCGGCGCCAGGGCCTCCCTGAGCGCCCTCGGGATTCACGGCCAGCAAGACGGCACGGTGCTTCACCACCCTGGCCAGGGCCTCGAGAGCCACACCCGCCGGCTCGGGCTGGCGGGTTTCGATCACGGCCGGATTGGGCGACGGCCAGGGACCATGATCAATGGCCTCGGCAGCGGCCCTCTGATCGGCGCTGCCGCTGGCCAGACAACAGCCCATCTGGGGCGGCAGATCGTGGGCATGGGTGTGCACATCGCTCTGGGTGCCGAGATAGGTAGAGCGCTGCTCCAGGGCCGCGAACCAGCGATCAATCGCCGGATGCTCGGCCCGGAGCCCATAGCCCTTGTAGTAGCTGAGCGAGGCGTTCATCCGCTCCAGGTAGGGGATGAAGATCACATCGGCGCTACCGAACTCGCTGAGGAAGAACGGCCCGGGCGTGGCCTCCAGGGCCTGCTCCACCAGCTGGGCCATGCGAATGAAATGCTGTTCCGCCGGAGCGGTGTGGGGCCCATGGCCTTCGCTGTAGCAGAGCCACTGGCACCAGGCCCGAAAGAGGCGCCGCTCCAGCTGCCGCAGCGAAAACACATCCGGATCGCTAAGGCCCTGGCCGAGGGGGCCAAAGGCCGCTTCCAGTTCCCCCAGGATCACATCACTCTCGGTGATCAAGCGGCCATCCAGCTCGAGGGCGGGGAGCATCCCGGAGGGCACCCGTTGCTTGAACCACGCCTCCTTCTCCCCGTAACAGAACATCGTCACCTTGCGGATCCGGTAAGGAATCCGCTTCTCCTCCAGCCACAGCCACACCTTCTGGCAGTAGGGACACCAGGCGTGGTGATCGCGGTAGAGCGTCACCCGCACCTCACTCTCCGGGCGGCCGAACAGGCGCAAGCGGGCCTGGGGGTTGGTGGAGCCATGGATGCGATCGGGCTCTGCCGGAGCGAGGGCCTCCAGCTCCGTCCAGCTGAGGGGCGCTGCGGCGGGAGCGAGCATCGTCGGTCAACGGGAAGGTCCGTTCTAGACGGGTCAGCCGAGGCGGTGATGACCCGCAGCGCGTCAGCAATCCCGAACGTCTGCGGTATGAGGCACATCGCCAAGCCAAGAACACCTTAGGAAGGGCCCAACTGTTGGCTTGTGATGGCGCTCTCTCTTCAGGAACTTGCCAAGAAAGCCCTCGGCGTCCTCGGCCTGTCCAAACCCGAAGCGAGTGCCAAGCCTGCTGCACCAGCGCCGCTGAGCAGCAGCAGCAAAAGCAGCAGCGGCAGCGGCAGCAGCCTCAGTTTTGAGGCCCATGGCCCCCAGTGGGGCTTTGCCTTCTGGAGCCTGTCCAATGCCGATCAGGCACGCCTGCGTGAGGCTGGCGGCAGCGGCCTCTGCCTGCGCATCGCCGACGTGACAGGCCTGAACGGAACAAGCCCTGCTCCCCACGCCCTGCAGGAGTTACCCGTTGACCCCCGCGCTGGGCAGTGGGGGGTGGCCTTGCCCCTTGGCAATCGCCTCTATCGCGCCGAGCTGGGCATGCGCACCATCCATGGCTGGGTGGAACTGGTGCGTTCGGTGCCGGTGCTGATTCCCGGCTTCAACGACGCAGCCGCGCCGGCACCCAGCTTTGAGCCGTTTGCCGCTCCAGCGACGTTCGATGCACCGCCAACAGCCAATGTGCCGGAAGCGGGCCCCATCGCCCCCGCCCTGCACGAGCGCATGTACCAAACCGCCACGGTGCGGGTGCGGCAACTGGGCCGGGGTTCGGAGGTGTTCCACACCCTGGAAACCCTGGAGGGTGAGCACAGCGGCCTCAATGCCTCTGGGGTGGGCCTGTGGGCCAGCGGCAGTAACGAATCGGGGGCTGGGGCTGTGGCCCGCCAGCGCTCCTTCTGGTTGGTGGCGGACGCCGAACTGATCGTGTACGGCGCCACCGATCCAACGGCAACCCTGCGCATCGGTAGTGAGGTGGTCCCCCTCAGCGCCGATGGCAGCTTCCGCATCCAGGTTCCCTTCCGCGACGGCCAACAGCTTTACCCCATTGAAGCCATCGCCGCCGATGGAGAGCAGCGCCGCTCAATCGTGCTGCAGTTCGAGCGCACCACCCCGGAAGATCACACCAATCCCGCCTCCGCCGCTGTGTCCGAGTGGTTCTGACCACTACAACGGGACTACAGGCGTTGGAGTGCTGACCATGTTCCTCAAGACCCGCCAGGACGGCTCCCTGGTGGAGGTGATCAATCTCCAACAGCTCTTCGATCCCTTTGCCACCGCCGTTCACGGCAGGCTGCATGCCGGTGAGGAACTGCAGGACCCCGCCGCCTTCCTCAAGGCTGAGCTTCTGTTCCCCTCGGAGGAAGCGCTGCCACGCTGCTGGGTTGATCCCGCTTACCAGCGGCCATGAGGGCCTTCACCTGGGCGTCATCAAGCTGTTCAAAGCGTTCGTACCAGGCGCCCACGGCCATCAACCCAGCCACTTCCGCCAGGGCCACCAGCTCATCCACCAGGGGCCGCAGGCGAGCCGCCACCAGTTGATCAATCACCGGCACCGCCAGCACCAGCTGGGCAGGCTTGGCCTGCCGTAACGACTCCAGGGCCGCCCGCACGGTGAGTCCTGTGGCGACGCCGTCGTCGACCACCAGCAAGGGACGCCCCCGCAGGGACGCGGGCGGCGGATCGCCAAAAAGCCGCTGGCGCCGGCGCAATTCATCGTCCTGCTGGGCCACCAGCTGACGGCGCAGCAACGGATCGAGGTGCAGCTGGCGCAGGTAGGGCTCATCCCAGATCAGCACCCCTCCTGGCGCAATCGCACCCACGGCCACCTCCGGCGCGGCGGGGTGGGCCAGCTTGCGCACGGCCCAGCTGGCCAACGGGAGATGGAGCTGCTCGGCCACTTCGGCAGCTACGGCCACGCCGCCGCGGGGCAAGCCGATCACCAGGGCCTGCGGGTGGCCGCGCCAGGCCGTCAAACTCCTGGCCAGCTGCCGGCCAGCCTCCCGGCGATCCCTCCACAACGGAGCTAGGCGGCTCATCAGCCCGGTCTCAGGGAACGGCGCACCCACCCTTTGCGGGCTTCATCAGCCAGCAGCAGTGCTGGAGTGCAGATCAGCAACCACCACCACAACTCTGGCGGAATCGGTGCCAGTTGGAAGGTCTCAGCAACCACCGGGATGAACAGCAACCCGCCATAGACGAGCACTTCACTGCCAATCCCCAGCCAGATCCAGGGATTGGCCCGCAACGGCAAGCTGCGAAACGACTTCCAATCGGAGCGGCAGGCCAGCAGGGTGCCGATCTGGCCAAACACAATCGCGCCCAGGGTCACAGCGGAAGCCTGGCGCTGGATGGCCAACACCGGGGCCGAGGCTCTGTGGCGCAGCAAATCCGGGGCCAACTGCTGCAACTCCTGCAGACCAACACCATGGCTCCGCCAGGTGAGCAGATAGCCCGCCATGGCGAACACCGCTTCCAGCAGCCCCAGGAACAGATAGGCCCGCAGCATCAAGGGCCGATTCAGCATCGCCTCCCCCACCCGGCGCGGCGGCGCGTCCATCACATCCGGCTCCGGCGGCTCAGCCCCCAGGCCCAGAGCCGGCAACAGATCAGTGCCCAGGTCCACCGCCAGGATCTGCAGCACCGTGAGCGCCGCAGGGATCCGCAGGGTGAGCATCGCCAGGAACGGAGCCACCTCGGGCACGTTCGAAGCGAGGATGTAAGTGATGAATTTGCGGATGTTCTGATACACGGCACGGCCGTGACGCACCGCACTCACGATCGTGGCGAAGTTGTCGTCGAGCAGCACGATGTCGGCGGCCTCGCGGGCCACGGCGGTGCCGTTGCGCCCCATGGCCAAGCCCACATCCGCCGCCCGCAGGGCGGGGGCATCGTTCACGCCATCGCCGGTCACGGCCACCACCTCACCGAGGGCCTTGTAGGCCTGCACCAGGCGGAGCTTCTGCTCCGGCGCCATGCGGGCAAACACCAGGCGGGAGCGGTACTTGATCACCTGGCGCAGCTGCACATCACTGAGCCGCTCCAGATCGTCGCCGTTGATCACCCGCACCGGATCGGCACCGCCATGGGCCGGGCCATCGAGCAGCCCGATCTGGCGGGCGATGGCCTGGGCCGTGAGGCCGTAATCGCCGGTCACCATGGTGACCTTGATGCCGGCGCTGTGGCAGGCGGCGATCGCCTGGGGAACCCCCTGCCGCGGCGGGTCGTAGAGCCCCACCAGCCCCACAAACACCAGCTGCTGCTCCAGCTGCGGCAGCGCCGTGGCCATGGGCCGGCAAGCCAGGGCCAGCACCCGATAGCCCTGGCGGGCCATCACATCGTTGGCCGACACGACCACATCGCGATCGGCGGCCGTGATCGGCAAGGCCTGACCGGCCTTGAGCCAGCGATCACAGCGGCTGAGCACCTCCAGCGGGGCGCCCTTGGTGAAGACCATGAGCTCGACCGGCTCCGGCCAACGCGGGTCGCACGACCACTGCAGCAGCACCGTCATCATGCGGCGCTCGGAATCGAAGGGCAGCTCCTGCAGGCGCTGCAGCCGTCGCCGTTCCTGCTCCAGGTCGATGCCGGCCTGCATCGCCGCCTGCAGCAGAGCCGTTTCCGTGGGATCGCCAACCCCCAGTGAGGCGTTGGAGCACAGGGCCGATCCCAGCAGCAGCAGGGTTGGATTGGTGGTCCAGGTGTCCCGGACCGCCATGGCATTGGCCGTGAGTGTGCCGGTCTTGTCGGTGCAGACCACACTCACCGCACCAAGGGTTTCCACCGCCGACAGACGGCGCACCAGGGCGTTCTCCCGGGCCATGCGCTGCACCGCCAGGGCCAGGGCCAGGGTCACCGTGGGGAGCAGGCCCTCCGGGACATTGGCCACGATGATGCCGATGGCGAACACCAGGCTCTCCAGCGGCGTCATGCCCACGAACAGCAGGCTGGCCAGGAAGGTGAGTGCCCCCATCGACACCGCGATCGTGGTGATGGTGTGGACGATGCGACCCACCTGCAGCTCCAGGGTGCTGGGGGAGCGCACGGTGCTGGCGGTGAGGTGAGCCACCTGGCCGAATTCCGTCTCCGCGCCGGTGGCATACACGAGGGCTCGCGCCCGGCCGGCCGCCACGGTGGTGCCAGCCGGCAACAGGTTCTGGGCTTCGGAGGTCTTCAGCCTCTGGGCCACCGGCTCACTGCTGCGGGCCACCGGGAGCGACTCACCGGTGAGCACCGACACGTCCAGATAGAGCCCCGCCGCCTGCAACACCCGGCAATCGGCTGGCACATGATCCCCTGCCTCCAGGTCGATCAGATCGCCCGGCACCAGGGTGTCGGCAGCCAGGGCCATCAGCGCACCATCCCGCCAGCCCCGCACCTCCCGCGGCAGCACCTGGGTAAGGGCCAGCAAGGTGCGCTCGGCCTGAAATTCCTGCCAGAAACTGAAGATGGCGTTGATCAACACCACGCTCCAGATCGCCCAGCCCAGCTCGGGAGTGCCGGCCAGAAAGGCCATGCCACCGGCCGCCCAGAGCAACAGCGCCATGAAATGGCGCAGCTGATCGGTGAAGCGCCACAGCAGGGGTCTGCGCTGGATCTGGGGCAACTGGTTCGCGCCAAAGCGCTCGAGGCGCTGGGTGGCCTCCGCTGCGCTGAGCCCCTCGGGTGCGCTGCGGAGGGCCGCCAGGGCTTCAGCGGCGCTGAGGCTCGCGATCGGCCGAGAAGCTGAGAGCAGCACAACCGAACCCGGGCCGCTACCTCCGGACCGTAGCCACGCTGAGGGGCGTTGACGTCACACCAGCCGCGATCCGCTGGGCAGCCGGCGCTGCTCCGGGTCGAACACCGCGGCAATGCTGCGGATCAACCAGCGGCCCTGGGCCGTCACCCGCACCTCCCCCCACGTCGGCATGCTCCTCGAGCGGCACCAGGCCATCGGCGGCGAGGTCCTGCAGGTCGCGCCATTCGCAGGCGAAGCGCTCCAGCTCCAGGCTCACCTGAACGTGACACATCACCTGCTTGATCAGCTCGCGCCGCTCCAGCACGCCGGGATCCTGCACCTGCAGACCCCGCTCCACCGGCAGATGGTCAGCCTCCGTGGGCCAGGGCCGTGCTGGCGCCGAGGGCCGCCGCGGCCAGCAGCGGATCAGCATGTTGAAGATGTCACCGTGGCGGTTTTCGTCCTGGCACCAGCTTCAAAAAATCAAACAGGGGAGCGAAGTCATTTTCAGGATGGGCCTCAAGATGCCGATCAATCAGGATGTAACGCCAGTAGCCGATCTTCTCGGAGAGATACACCGAATACAGCACCCAACTGAGCGGG
>CANHMF010000037.1 GCA_947461705.1 Synechococcaceae cyanobacterium | reverse complement strand
CCGGCCGACGGTGGTGGTGAACAACGCGGGGGCGGCCTACACAGGCCCCCTCGCAGCCATGCCGGTGGAGCAGTGGCAGTGGCTGTTTCAGTTGAACGTCACCAGCGTGTTCCAGGTATGCCAAGCGCTGTTGCCGCTGTTGCGTGAGGGGGGCGGGCACATCATCAACGTGAGCAGCCATGCAGCCCGTAACGCCTTCCCGGAGTGGGGCGCCTACTGCGCCACCAAGGCGGCCCTCGCCTCTTTCTCCCGCTGCCTGGCGGAGGAGGAACGGGCCCACGGGATCCGCGTCAGCACCCTCACCCTAGGTGCGGTTAATACGCCTCTCTGGGACAGCGAAACCGTCCACAGCAGCTTCGATCGCCGTGCCATGCTTTCACCTGAGCATGCGGCTGAAGCGCTGTTGTCGCTGGCCCAACAGCCTTCCTCCCAAGTCGTGGAGGACCTCACCCTGATGCCCGCCGCCGGCGCTCTCTGAGCGCAACCTGAGAGCCCCCCCATGACGTCGACCCTCCCCTCCAGTATTTCCGGCCAACTGGCTCCCGTGAGCCTGCGCATCCGGGAGCGCCTCAGCGCCGCGGGCGTGCCCTACCTGGCCAACGACAACATCGCCGACCACCTGCTGGACGGTGAGCTGGACCAACTCGAAATTGAAGTTGCCGGCAAGGTGCGCGACCTGCTGCGCAGCCTGGTGATCGATATTGACAACGACCACAACACGGAAGAAACGGCTGAGCGCGTGGCTCGCATGTATCTCCATGAAGTGTTCAAGGGTCGCTATCACGAGCAACCCAAGATTGCCAGCTTCCCCAACGTCAAGAAGCTGGACGAGATCTACACCGTGGGACCGATTACGGTGCGCTCGGCCTGTTCGCACCACCTGGTGCCCATCCTGGGCAACTGCTGGATCGGCATCAAGCCCGGCGAACGGGTGATCGGCCTCTCCAAGTTTTCCCGCGTCGCGGACTGGGTGTTCTCCCGTCCCCACATCCAGGAAGAGGCGGTGATGATCCTCGCCGATGAAATTGAACGGCTGTGCGAGCCCCAGGGTCTGGCGATTCTGGTGAAGGCCCAGCACTACTGCATGAAGTGGCGTGGGGTGAAAGAACCCCAAACCAGCATGGTGAATTCAGTGGTGCGCGGCGATTTCCGCCACGACCCGAGCCTCAAGGCCGAGTTCTTTGAACTGGTGAAGCAACAGGAAGCGGTGCTCTCCACCTGAACAGGGTCAGCGCACCGGCCCCACCGGTGACGAGGCCACCCGCTGCACCTGGCCGTTCTGATTCACCACAGCCACCACCATCAGGTTCTGGCCGATGTCGATCGGGGCAGGCACATAGGTGGTTCCGTTGGCTCCCTCGATCAACACCCAGCTGCGCTGGCCGGGCTTGAGCCGGTACCAGTGGTAGTTGGCGCTTGGCAAGGCGGCCTGGGCGTCAGCCACAGCCGTGGCCGTGAGCATGGCTCCCACGGCCACATCGCCCGCCAACACCAGTTGCTGCAAGCCATTGATCTGCTGCTGCACCGCACCCTCCAGCTGCAGATCCGTGGACACCTGCTGCTGGAGCTGGCGAATCTGCTGCTGAGGGCTCTCGGTGACCCCCGGTACACACTGCAGGGTGGCGCCCACCAACTGGCAGCCCACCAGGTCCTGGGCCACGGCGGCAGCGCTGACCAGGCCTGGCAGGGCCAGAAGGCCACAGCTGCCAACAGCCAGCACGGCAGAGCGGAACAAACGAGCCATGGGAGCCGATCAGCTGTGGCGATCCTGACGGACCGCGTTCACTGCCGCTACCAGCTGGGCCACACGATCGAGATCTTTGTCACCCGGTGCGCGCTCCACGCCACTGGACACATCGAGGCCATTCGGCGGCGACGCCACCAGGGCCTGCAGGGCAGGGCCAACCCGCTCGGGGGTCAGCCCCCCGGCCAACCACCAGGGCAAGGCCGGGGCAAAGCCCTCGAGCCATTCCGTGGGGATGCGGTGGCCGGTGCCACCCAGCTGGTCGGGCACCCAGGCATCCAGCAGCAGGCCATCCACCACGCTGGCGTAGAGGGCGGCATGAGCCAGATCGGCCGCGGAGCGAATGCGCAGGGCCTTCCACAAGGCCAGGTCTGGGCCCAGCTGCTGGCGCAACTGGCCGCAGCGTTCAGGCGTCTCATCGCCGTGGAGCTGCACCACCTGATGGCCGAGGCCGGACCCCAGCTGCGGCAGCTCCCCATCCTCCGGATCGGCCACCACCAGCACGCCGCAGCAGCGGGGGTTCGCCTGCGCCATGGCGGCAAACAGATCGGGGCGCTGATCCGGGGGGAGCCAGCGGGGCGACCGGGCCACCGCGATCACGCCGATGGCCTCAACGCCGAGTCGGGCCACCGCCGCCGCCTGATCGGGCTGGCGCAGACCACACACCTTCAGCCAGGGCTGGGGGCCAGTGGACCAGGACGGGGCAGGAAGGGCCAAGAACGGTGGGGACGGGGCGTTCTTTCTAGGATCGGACCACTGGGGTGATGGGCGTGGGCGAAGGCTGGCAGCTGCTGAAGATCCGTGGAATCCCTCTGCGCATCCACCCCAGCTGGTTTGTGATCCTGGCCCTGGCCAGCTTTGCCTTTCAGCAGCAGTACAGCCAGCAGCTCGCCAGCCAGACCAGCGGGACCCTGCTGTGGATCCTGGGCTTCGGCACGGCCCTGCTGCTGTTCGTGTCGGTGCTGCTGCACGAGCTGGGCCACTCCATCGCCGCCATCAGCCAGGGGGTGAAGGTGCGCAGCATCACCCTGTTCATGCTGGGGGGTGTGGCCAGCGTGGAGCGGGAATGCTCCACGGCCATGGGTTCGCTGCTGGTGGCCGCCGCCGGCCCCCTGGTGAGCCTGGCGCTGGCAGGGCTGCTGTTGGGCAGTACCCACAGCGCGGCCCATGTCTCCCCCCTGCTGGGGGCCATGGTGAAAGAACTGGGGGGCCTGAACCTGATCCTGGCCCTGTTCAACCTG
Source organism: Synechococcaceae cyanobacterium (assembly GCA_947461705.1). Taxonomy (GTDB): domain Bacteria; phylum Cyanobacteriota; class Cyanobacteriia; order PCC-6307; family Cyanobiaceae; genus Vulcanococcus. Next base: position 13,826 of record CANHMF010000037.1, on the reverse strand, counting down.
TTGCCGGGCCTGCCCCTGGATGGGGGACTGATCCTCAAGGCGCTCGTGTGGCAGTGGACCGGTAGCCAGCGCAAGGGAATCCAGGTGGCCACCAGCAGCGGCAAGCTGCTGTCGCTGCTGGCCATCGGCCTGGGGGCCGTGCTGCTGCTACGGGGCGGCAGTGTGGGGGGCCTGTGGCTGATGGTGCTGGGCTGGTTCGGCCTGGGGGCCGCCCGTAACCAGACCCAGCTGCTGGCCCTGCAATCCACCCTGCGGGAGCTGAAGGTGAAGGATGCGGCCCAGCGGCGCTTCCGGGTGCTGGAGGCCCGCAGCAGCCTGCGGGAGCTGAGCCGCCTGCGGCTGCAGGAGGGCAAAGGCCCCGCCGACTGGCTGCTGGTGTGTGACGGCGGCCGCTGGCAGGGGGTGATCGATGACGCCCCACTCCAGGCACTGCCGGTACAGCGTTGGGATGGCGAGCGCATCGGCGACCACATCCAGCCCCTGAGCAGCCTGCCGAGCATCCACGACGACGCCCCCCTGTGGCAGGCCGTGATCCAGCTCGATGACAGCAGCACCAACCGCCTGCTGGTGCTGAGCCCCGCCGGACTGCCCTGCGGCACCCTCGAGCGACCCGAGCTGGCAGAGGCCGTGCTGGCCAAGCTGGGCGTGAAGCTGCCCGCCGCCATCCTGGAAGCAGCACGCCGCGAGGGCGTGTACCCCCTGGGCATGGGCCTGGCCCCCGTGGCCCGCGCCATGCTGGCCAGCGGCGAGGTGCAGGGTCAGGGCTTGAGCAGCTCTGCCGCCGTGGCGCGGTAAGCCGGGCTGAGGCACTCCACGGCTTCCCATTCAGCCGCGCTGAGCGGCTGCTCCTGCAGCGAACCAGCACAGAGGTGCTGCTCTGCCGAACACCTCAGGGCCTCGGCCAGCTGTTGCCAACTGAGAGCCAGGGGCGGCAGCAGTGGCGGAGCTTCAGCAAACACCCGCTGCCACAGTTCGGCCGGCGGGTTGAGCAGCACGCTGCCGTGCTGGAGCACGTAGCCCTGCCGCCACAGCTGGGCACTGCCGATGCGCTTGGCGCCATTCCCGTGGATCAGGTCGGCGGCGGTGCTGGTGGCAAAGCAGCTGCTGCGCTGCTGGGCCTCGCCACCGCCGGCCTGGCCGAACTGCAGCGGCTGGCCGAGGGCCGCAAAGCCCTGCTGCAACCACTGGCAGGCCTGGGTGTAGGTGTCCACCCGGCGTCCGCTCAGCGCCGGCTGCACCAGGGCGTAGGTGAGCTCACCGGCGTGCAGCACAGCGCGGCCACCACTGGGACGGCGCACCACATCCAAGCGGCCATCGCGCACCAGGGCAGGCCAGTGGGGCTCCAGCCGCCGCTGGTGGAAACCGAGCGACAAGGTGGGCCGAGACCAGCGATAGAAGCGCAGCACCGGCGTGCCCTCGCCCTGCACGAGCTGATCCAACAGCCAGGCATCGCAGGCCATCTGAAAGGAACCAGGGGCCTCGATGGGAGCGATCCAGCGCCAGGGCAACGGCAAGGGGGAGCACCGCAGAGATGGGGGATGCTGGGGCGCAACTGCCGTCAAGGCGCAATGCCCTGGGACCTGCTGCCCCTACTTCCCCTCGGCATCCTGGCTGGGTTGCTCTCCGGATTGCTGGGGATCGGCGGCGGACTGGTGTTCTCACCCCTGCTGCTTGGGCTGGGATTAACGCCCCACCAGGCCCTGGCCACCAGCACCCTGGCCATCGTGCCCACCACCCTGGCGGGCAGCTGGGCCCACCTGCGCAGCGGCACCGTGCCCCGCCGGGCCATGGCCGCCATCGTGCTGGGAGCCCTGGCGGGAGGCGTGAGCTTCAGCCGGATCGGCAATGGCCTGGAGGGCTGGCACCTGCTGGCCCTCCAGGCCCTCATGTACGGGATTCTCAGCGTCGTGATCCAGCCCCGCCATAGCGAGCCGGAGACCGCCAGCACTGCCATGCCATTGATGGCCCTGGGGGCGGTGGGTCTGGTGGCGGGCTGGTCCAGCGGCCTCCTGGGGGTGGGCGGCGGGCTGGTGATGGTGCCGTTGATGGTGCAGGGCCTAGGGCTCAGGGTTTACCTGGCCATTCGGCTCAGCACCCTGGCGGTGTGCGCCTCAGCCTCGGCGGCGTCCGTGGGCTTCTTGGCCGATGGCCGCAGCAATCTGGCCATGGGGCTGTTGCTGGGGGGCACCGCGGCCCTCGCCTCGCAATGGTCAGCGGCGCGGCTGCAACAGGTGAGCGAAGGTCGGCTGGTGTGGCTGCTGCGACTTCTCACCGTGCTGCTGGCCCTGGATTCCGGCAGGAGGGCCTTCGCCCTGGCCCTGGCGGCGGGCTGAGACGGTCAGGAGAGCCCCTCCCAGAAGCCAGCGTCCAGTTCAAACCCCAGCACGGCTGCCATCTGCTCGAGATTGCGGCGGCAGCTGAGGCCATGGCGCTGCCCCCAGGCATCGAGCTGGAACAGCCGGTGGGTCATCCACAGCTCAAGCGCTTCGGGGGCAAAGCGGATCCCTTCGGTGCGGCTGAAGCCATGGGGCAACTGCATGGCCACGTGGCGGGTGAGCTGCCCCCCACTGCGCTCCAGCACCAAGGGCAACCAGGGATAGAGGGCATCAGCCCGCAGGCTCCAGAGCCGCAGTTCAGGGATCTCCGAGAGCTCACGGGGATCGTCCGCCTGACGGGGCCAGGTGAACTGCAGCTCCAGCTGGCCACTGCGTTCGAGCAGGGCCTCAGGCTCCAGCTCCGCCCAGCTCTGCAGCGCCGAGAGATCGCGCTGGTTCACCTGCTCGGCGGTGATGAGCACCGGCGCCTCGGAGAGAGGAGATGCCAAGACAACCCGTTCATCGATGCCGGCGACCGTAGCGAGGGCGTGTCGAGCTGTGACAGGCCCGCGGCCTGATCTGGCCAGAACCCCTGAAGCCGAGACAATGGGCGGGACATCCTTTGCTCGGAACAGGTCATGGTTTCGTCCCTCACCCAGGCCGAAGTGCTGATTGCCCTGGTGGTGGCTGCCCATGCGGGCGTTCTCGCCGTTCGCCTGGCCGCCAGCCTGTATCGCGCCTGAGTCCCTTGATCGGGCGGATCTGACCTGCTAAAAGCGGGCCAGATCCGCCCAACCTCACGCCTTGACCTCCTCCCGGCCAGCCCAACCCTCTCAGCGGAGATCCGCCAGCCGGCAGTCAGGTGGTCATCGCGGCGCAAGCCTGCGCACGGTTCGCGTAGCCCCGGGTCCAAGCACGCCCAACGCAGCGCCTGCGGCCACCGGCATTCGGCCCTCCAATCCCCATCAGGAACTCACCTGCAGTGCCATTGGCCTCACCCTCAAGGTGGGCCTGGCGTTCTTGGCTGTGGTGAGCCTGGTGCGATTGGGAGGTGCTTACCAAACCCGGCTGGAACGCTACGGGGAAATCTCCGCAGTGCTGAACATCCAGCAGGCCAAGCTGCTCAAGGCGCAGCATCGCTTCGACAAACTGTTTGCCGCTGGCGGCGAGCAGCAGCTGATCCAGGAGCAGGACCAGTGGATCGCCCCCAATCGCCTGCGGGTGGTGTGGCAGCAACCTGAGCAAGCCGCCCAGCGCCCATTTCCAACTGTTGAGCAGGCCCCTGGCACCAGCGGCAAACCAACGGCGCGTCCTTAGGTTGATGCGCGCGAGCGCCGGGCGTCATGGTTTCCAGTTCCAACAGCAATCCATCCACAGCCGGAACGCCAGGGACCGTGTTGGTGACCGGCACCACCTCTGGGGTGGGGCTGAATGCGGTGAAGGCCCTCGTGGATCGGGGCTGGACGGTGATCACAGCCAACCGCGACCCCGTGCGGGCGGCGGCGGCGGCGGACTCCCTCGCCATCCCCTCGGAGCGGCTCCACCACCTGCGCATCGACCTGGGCGACCTCGAGAGCGTGCGGGTTGGCGTGGAAACCCTGGTGGCCTCCATTGGCCAGCCCCTGGACGCCCTGGTGATCAACGCCGCTGTGTACAAGCCGCGGCTGAAGCAACCGGAATGGTCACCGCAGGGCTATGAGATCTCCATGGCCACCAACCACCTGGGCCACTTTCTGCTGATCCAACTGCTGCTGCCCGATCTGCAGCGCTCGAGCCATCCCTCCCGCCGTGTGGTGATCCTCGGCACGGTGACGGCCAACTCCAAGGAACTGGGAGGCAAGATCCCCATCCCTGCCCCCGCCGACCTGGGCGATCTCTCCGGGTTCAAGGCTGGCTTCAAGGCTCCGATCGCCATGGCCAACGGCAAGCCGTTCAAACCCGGCAAGGCCTACAAGGACAGCAAGCTCTGCAACATGATCACCACCCAAGAGCTGCACCGCCGGCTGCATGCCTCCACCGGGATCGTGTTCAGCTCCCTCTATCCGGGCTGCGTGGCCGATACGCCCCTGTTCCGCAACACGCCACGGGCCTTCCAAACCATCTTTCCCTGGTTCCAGAAGAACATCACCGGCGGCTACGTGAGCCAGGCCCTGGCAGGGGATCGGGTGGCCCAGGTGGTGGCCGATCCGAGCTTCTCAGCCTCCGGCGTCCACTGGAGCTGGGGCAACCGCCAGAAGAAGGATGGCACCCAGTTCAGCCAGGAACTCTCCGATCAGGCCAGCAACCCGGACACCGCCCAGGGGGTGTGGGATCTCTCGATGAAGCTGGTGGGGCTGGCGTGATCGCCGCCTCGAGGGCCCCACAGTTGGCCGGCTTCAGGGAACCTTTCCGGATCCCGCAAGACAAGCCTCAGCCCCGCAGCTAGCAAGCAACCAGACCCACCCGCGAGGTTGCCAATGTCCCGTGCCCTGCGCTGGGGCCTAGCGGCCATGCTGGCCCTTGGCCTGCTGGTGGGAGCACTCGTGGTGCTCCCCTTCAGCTCCTGGTTACCCGGCGGCACTGTTGCCGATGTTCCCACCGCTGCGGTGGTGAACGGCTCCGCCTTCAACCGCCTGTTTCCGGCCCCCCAGGCCGGCGAGGAGCTGATCTTCACCCAGGAAAAGCGCGGCTTCAGTGAGGCCAAGCTGAAACAGGGCAGTGCCGCGGTGGCCCTGCTGGCCATCTCGGACACCGCCACCGCCCCTGAGGCCCGCAGCAAGTTTGGCGGCAGCGGCAGTGCCCTCCAGGGCTGGCCCCTGGTGGAGCAGGGCGACCAGGCCAGTGCCCTGCTGGTGGCCAACCGCTTCCAGGTGAAGGTGATCGGCCAGGGCGACGGCCTGGATCCCGACCAGCGCCATGCGCTGCTGGAGGCCTTTGACCTGAAGGGTCTGTCCGCCCTGCTCCCCGCAAAACCCGGGCGTGAGCGCAAGGCCCTACCGGCCAGCCAGCAGGAGCCCGCAGCATGAGCCGCACCGTTCTGGAGCGCCTGGAGCGCCTACCCAAGCGCGATCTCACCGTTCTGGCCCTCAAGGGGATCAGCACCTTGGTGCCCGGTGGGTGGCACAACATCACCAGTGCCGATGCCCTGATCGCCGATGTGATGGGCAGTAGCGATCCCGAACTGATCCGCCAGGTGCGGGCGAGGGCCGATCGACTGAGTGGAGCCCGCCATGAGGGCTACGGCCGGGCCATGAGCCTCTACGACGCGGTGAATCGGTCGCAACACGCCACCGGCGGACTGCGCCTCCTCTCCAACGTGGGGGCGGGCATTCCCCTGCTGAAGCGGATGGCGAAGCTCACCCCCGCCAGCGAAACCCTGCAGGCCGTGGACCTGAGCCTCAAGGTGGGCGCCGAACTGCTGGCCTTCACCCAGGTGAATGGCTTGCCAGGAGACAGTTTTGGCGATTTCTCAGCGTCCCTGGCGGACTATGCCGGCGATGCCCGGGTGCGGATGGCAGCGCTCATCTGCTTCGATGCCCTGCTGCCCCTGGGGGATCAGGCGCTGCAGCAGCTCGATGGGCTACTGGGCAAGGCCAGTGCCGGTGATCTGCGCCGCCTGCCCGCCTATGGGCTGATGGCCGGCATGATCCCCGGCCGCGGTGATGGGGCCCATCTGACGTTCCTGCGCCGCGGTGTAGAGAGCTGGGCCGGCTGGGCCGGAGGCTTCATCAGCAGCCTGGGGCTCACGGGCCAGAAGGCCGTGCGGGCTCTGGAGGACGCCATGGGCCCCTGGGCCGGGGGGATGCAAGGCCTCGGCACATTCCTCGATGCCTTCACCGACACCTACAGCCACACCGGTGTGCAGGCGGTGGCGCGGCGGCTAGTGGAGCGGGCCGCCGCGGAGATCTGAACCCTGCGCTGGAACGACGGGCGTCGCAGCGATACGGTGCCGATCAGTCGAAACCCAGCAGGTCGAAGATCTCGCGGTCCTTGAGAGATTCGGCCTCCAGGGGTTCAACATCGTCGAGCATCCGCTGGGCCAGATTGAGATACTCCTGCTGCACCGCCTCCACTTCGGGAGTGGGCTCCATCTCGAAGATGGTGCACTTTTTCAGACGGGATTTGCGAATCGCATCCACGGTCTTGAAATGGGCCATGGTGCGCAGGCCTGTGCGGGCATTGAATTTGTCGATTTCATCGGTCTCCTCGGAGCGGTTGGCGATCACACCGCCGAGACGCACCTTGTAATTCTTGGCCTTGGCATTGATGGCCTGCATGATCCGGTTCATCGCGAAGATGGAATCAAAATCGTTGGCCGTCACGATCAGGCAGTAGTGGGCATGCTGAAGGGGTGCGGCAAAGCCGCCACACACCACATCTCCCAACACATCAAAGATCACCACATCGGTGTCTTCAAGCAGGTGATGCTCCTTGAGCAGTTTCACCGTTTGGCCCGTGACATAGCCGCCACAGCCCGTGCCTGCCGGTGGGCCGCCAGACTCTACACACATCACACCGTTGTAGCCCTCAAATACGAAGTCTTCCGGCCGCAATTCTTCGGTATGAAAATCAACGGTTTCGAGAATATCGATCACGGTGGGCACCATCTTCTTGGTGAGCGTAAAGGTGCTGTCGTGCTTGGGATCACAGCCGATCTGGAGCACCCGCTTGCCCAGCTTCGAGAAGGCCGCCGACAGGTTGGACGACGTGGTTGATTTGCCGATGCCGCCCTTGCCGTACACGGCCAGGACCAAGGCTCCCTCTTCGATCGCCATCGCAGCATCTTGATGCACCTGCACACTGCCCTCGCCATCCAGATGCGAGGGTTCGGGGCGGGCGTGCTCGGGGCGGGACAGATCAGTAGGCGTGAGTGTTGTGGTCATGGGGTGTGATGGATTCAGGTGTGATGTCAGATTCGCGGCAAAACTTGTCTACAAACGCAGGCGGAGTACAGCGACACATCGGGCCCCAATGGATTCAACCCAGTCGCCACTCATGCGCTGAAGTGGGCCTTGGCCTCGTAGAGGGCCTCACTATCGATCAGGGCCAGGCCCCGATCCCGGGCATAGGCCTCGGTGTTCTTGCGAACCTTGCCGCGCACAAAGAAGGGAATCTTGGCCAATTCCGCCTCGCCATCGGAACTCCACACCACGGCCCCATGGCCGGGGAGCACGGTCGCCACCGGCTGCGCCGCGGGTTGATCACCGGGTGGTTCCGGCTCCGCAGGCCTCGCCGGCGCACTGGCCCCCTCGAGATGGCTGAGGTGACCATCCACGAATTCAAAGTCGTGGCGGAACATGCCGATCAGGTGTTCCTCGAGCCCCATCATCAGCGGGTGCACCCAGGCATCAAAAATCACATTGGCCCCCTCCCAACCCATCTGGGGGGAATAACGGGCCGGCACGTCCTGCACGTGCAGCGGCGCGCTGATCACCGCGCAGGGGATGCCGAGTCGCTTAGCGCTGTGGCGCTCCATCTGGGTGCCGAGCACCAGCTCCGGCGCCGCGGCCGCCATGGCCGCCTCCACGGCGAGGTAGTCGTCGCTGATCAGGGCTTCGAGGCCCAGCTCGGCCGCTGCGGCCCGCAGTTCGCGGGCCTGCTCGCGGCTGTAGCTGCCCAGCCCCACCACCTGGAAACCCAGCTCCCGGCTGGCGATCCGGGCGGCGGCGATGGCATGGGTGGCATCGCCAAAGATGAACACCCGCTTGCCGGTGAGATAGGTGGAATCCACCGAGCGCGAATACCAGGGCAGGCGCGAGCGCCGTTCGGCCTGGCAGGTGCCATCGGGGCCCGGCTGCAGATCGGCGGGCAAGTCCAGGCCCAGCAGCTGGTGCAGCTCCCGCAGGAAGCTGGCGGTGGCCCCGATGCCGATCGGCACGGTGCGCACCGTGGCCATGCCGAAGCTGCGCTCCAGCCAGCTGCACACCGAACCCGCCACCTCCGGATAGAGGCACACGTTGGCATCGGCCGTGGGGATCCGCAGCAGATCCGCGGGGCGGGCGCCCAGCGGCGCCACCACAGCCACCTCGATGCCGTAGTCCGCCAGCAGCGCCGTGATCTCGCGCACGTCATCGCGGCAGCGAAAACCGAGCAAGGACGGCCCCAGCAGATTCACCCGTGGCCGCCGGCCCTCCTGCTGCCAGCGGCTGGGCGAGGGCTTGGCAAAGCCCGGCGGCGGCAGCTGGGGCTTGAGCAAGCCTCGCACCAGTTGGTAGAGGGTTTCAGCCGCACCCCAGTTCTCCTTCTTGGAGTAGGCCGGCAGCTCCAGGCTCACCACCGGAATGCCACCCAGCTCCATGCCACCCGCCAGGGCACCGGGTTGGTCCTGAATCAGCTCGGCGGTGCAGCTCTCGCCCACCAGCAGGGCCTCCGGCTGGAAGCGCGCCACCGCCTCGCTGATCGAGCGCTTCACCAGTTCGGCGGTGTCGCCGCCCAGGTCACGGGCCTGGAAGGTGGTGTAGGTCACGGGGGGGCGCCGGTCGCGCCGCTCGATCATCGTGAACAGCAGATCGGCGTAGGTGTCGCCCTGGGGGGCATGCAGCACGTAGTGCACCCCCTCCATCGACGTGGCGATGCGCATGGCGCCCACATGGGGCGGGCCTTCGTAGGTCCAGAGGGTGAGTTCCATCGGGGGGAAAGCAGGAGGGGGCGGAACTGAGGGGGACCTCAGGCAAACGACAGGGCGGCGCGGCGGCGCAGGGAGCGGGCAAACAGCTCGGCCAGCTCGCCGGCCTGGTCGCAGCCGTGGATGGGGCTGAACACCAGCTCGATCGACCACTTGGTGGCGATGCCCTCGGCCTCCAGGGGGTTGGCGAGGCCGAGGCCGCACACCACCAGATCGGGCCGCGCGGCGCGCACCCGCTCCAGCTGGCGCTCCACGTCCTGGCCTTCACTGATGCGGGTGCCCTCCGGCAGCAGGGCCAGCTCGGCATCGAGGAGCTGGCGATCGAGGTAGGGAGTGCCCACCTCCACCAGCTCCATGCCGCACTCGCGCTGCAGGAAACGCCCCAGGGAGAGCTCCAGCTGGGAATCGGGCAGCAGGAACAGGCGTTTGCCCGCCAACAGCTCCCGGTGGGGAGCGATGGCGCGGCGGCCCCGTTCCACCAAGGGATCCAGCACAGCGGCCACCTGGGCCGGCGCCACCCCAAAGGCCGCCGCCCCCGCCGCCATCCAGGCCCGGCTGCCCTCCACGCCGAAGGGATAGGGGGCCGTCAACAAACGCGCCCCGCGGTTCACCAGAGCCCGCGCCGTGGCCGAGAGGAACGGCTGGGCCAGCAGCACGCGGGTGCCAGGGCCGATCGGGGGCAGGTCGGTGGAACGGCGTGGCGGCAGGCTCGTGACCACCGGAATCCCCAGGCGGCCGAACAGCTGCACCAGCCGGTCTTCGACCGCATCGGCCAGGGTGCCCACGATCAGCAGCTGCTCCACAGCGCTGCTGGGCATCAGCGGCACCATCGCCAGCAGGGCCTGGTCTTCCCCCTGGGTGAAGGTGGTTTCGATGCCACTGCCGCTGTAGTTGAGCACCTTCACCCGGCCGGCCAGCTGGGTGTTGAGGCGCTCGGCGGCCTTGGTCAGATCGAGCTTGATCACCTCGCTGGGGCAACTGCCCACCAGAAACAGGGTGCGGATCTCCGGGCGCCGCACCAGCAGATCGCTCACCAGCCGGTCGAGCTCCTCATTGGCATCAGCCAGGCCGGCCAGGTCGCGCTCCCCGAGGATCGCGGTGCCGAAGCGGGGCTCGGCAAAGATCATCACGCCGGCGGCGCTCTGGATCAGGTGGGCACAGGTGCGGGAGCCCACCACCAGGAAAAAGGCATCGGGCATGCGCCGGTGCAGCCACACAATGGAGGTGAGGCCGCAGAACACCTCCCGCTGGCCGCTCTCCCGCAACAACTCGGTCTGAACCATGGGCGGCGGTGCCGCGGGGGGTCGCCTACAGGGCTAGCCAGAGCAGGCCAGAGGGCCGCGGGCCGCGCCGGTTGTCTTCGGGATCAGGGGCCAGCGCCGCTCGCCGGCCCTGGCGCTCAATCGGGCGGAAGGGCCCTGAGGGCCTCACTGGAGCCCATCACCACCAGGAGTTCGCCCTCCTGCAGCACATGGGAGGCGGGCGGGTTCACGTGCAGCTGGCCGGCCGGGCCGGCCGCCAGCACGCTCACGTTGTAGTGCTTGCGCAGGTTGAGATCCCGCAGGGAGTGGCCCACGAACCCGCGAGGCACCTTGATCTCTTCAATGCTGTTGCGATCGTCAAGGCGCAACTGCTCCAGCAGGTTGGGCCGCACCAGCTCCATGCCGAGGCGCTGCCCCTGCATCTTCGAGGGGAACACCACGCGATCGGCCCCCACCCGGTAGAGCATCTTGAGGTGCAGATCGCTGGTGGCGCGGGCGATCACCTGGCGCACCTTGGTGCCGGGTGCGTCCTTACAGATCAGGGTGGCGGTGATGCTGGCCTCGATGGGTTCACTGATGGCCACCACCACGGTGCTCAGATCGAGCACCCCAGCAGCCCGGAGGGCCTCCTCATCGGTGCAGTCCACCACCCGGGCTTCGATGGCCGGGTCAATCTGGCGCAGCTCATCAATGGCCCGCTGGCTGGCATCGATGGCCAGCACATCGGCACCGGAGCGCAGCAGTTCCGCACACACCGAGGAGCCGAAGCGACCCACGCCAATCACGGCAAATCCACCCGGTTGGCTCTCGCCCTCAGCCCCCCACTGCCACCACTGGTTCACGGGTCTGATTCCATCGCTCACAGCACCGTTCTAAGCGGTCGGCACAGTTCAACCACCCCTCAGGCGCCCCTTACACGTAGAGATCCTCGCGGGGGTAGCCCACGCGCTGCTGCGGCCGGCTGCCGTAGAGCGCCGACAGCAACAGCAGGATGCCAATCCGCCCCACGAACATGCCCACCATCAGCACCAGCTGGCCCCAGCGGTTGAGGTTGGCGGTGACCCCTAAGTCGAGACCCACGGTGCCGAAAGCCGACACGCAGGTGAACAGCTTCTCGAGAAAACTGAAGGCCTTGTGACCCGCCACCCCACCGGCGGTGGGGCCGATGCCCAGCAGCAGGGCCATCAGCACCACAAACAGCATCGAGGCCAGGGTGACCCCCACGGCCCGCAGCACCGTGCCATCGGGGATCTGGCGGCGGTGGAGCAGCACGTTGTCGCGCCCTTGGAGGGTGGAGCGGGTGGCTCCCATCAGGATGGCGAAGGTGGTGGTTTTAATGCCGCCGCCGGTGCCACCGGGGCTGGCGCCGATGAACATCAGCACGATCATCAGCAACAGGCCCGCATCCGTGATCACCTCTGCCGAGAGGGGGATGGTGTTGAACCCAGCCGTGCGGGTGGTGACCGACTGAAACAGCGTGATCTGCAGCTTCTGCCAGAGGCTGTAGTTGCCCATGGCCTGGGCATCGAAGCCGAAGTGTTCTGTCACCAGCAACCCCAGGGCTCCCAACACGATCAGCAGCACCGTGGTGCGCAGTACCAGGCGGGTGTGCAGGCTGAGGCGGCGCAGGCGCTGCAGGCGCAGGCGATTCACCCAGAGATCATTGGTGACGCGCCAACCAATACCCCCGATCACGATCATGGCGGCGATCACCGCGTTCACCACCGTGTTGTCGCGGTAGGCCTCAAGGTTCTTGGCCCAGAGACCGAACCCGGCGTTGTTGTAGGCGCTAATCACGTGGAACATCGAAGCCCAGAGCCTCTGGCCGGGATTGGCGATATCGGTGAAGCCAAAGGCGTAGAGCACCACCGTGCCCAGACCCATCACGCAGGTGGCGGTGAGCAGGATGTTGTTGAAGGTGGGACCGATCCCCCCCACACCGAATTCATCGAGGGCCCGGCCGCGGTCGAGGCGGCGGCGCAGGCCGGAACGACCCTGCACAAAGCCCTGCAGGAAGGTGGTGATGGCCATCAGGCCCAGGCCCCCGGTCACGATCAGTCCGGCGAGCACGATCTGACCCAGCAGGGTGAGATCGCGGTCCACCACGATGATCGAGAGGCCCGTCACCGTGATGGCAGAGGTCACCGTGAACAGGGCCTGCCACAGCCCCACGTCGTCGCTGGAGCACAGCGGGGAAGCCAGCAGAAAGGTGCCCACCACGATCACCAGCAGGCCCGTCACAACCGTGAACTGGGGCACCGTGAGCTGATGGCGCCAACGCTGCAGAGCTGACAGCGCGTTGGGCAATGGGGCTTGGGTCATCCAGCCGCTACAGGTTCAATTGCCAAACCGTAGGTAAGGTCCGGTCCAACCCGAAAGGCCAGGCCTGCCCATGAACCCGATCGTTGTGCTCATCGTCCTGGGGGCGGTGATCCTGGTGGGTTCGGCGATCGCCACGGGAGTGGAGGCCGCCATCCTCACAGTGAGTCCGATCCAGGTGCACACCCTCACCCAGCAACGGGTACCGGGATCCCGCGCCCTGGAACGGATCAAGGCCCGACCCGGACGGGCGCTGGCCCTGCTGGTGGTGGCCAACAACCTGTTCAACATCTCGGGCTCGATGCTGCTGGGCAGCCGGGCCGATGAGGTGTTTCAAGGCGGCTATGGCGGTGCCATGGGCCTGGTGATCTTCAACGTGGTGTTCACCCTGCTGGTGATCCTGTTTGCCGAGATCCTGCCCAAGGCCATCGGCAACAGCTTCGCGATGCCCATCTCCCTGGTGGCCTCCAGGGCCCTGCTGATCCTCGAGCGGCTCAGCCTGCCGGTGCTGCTGCTGCTGGAAAAACTGATGCCCGCGATCACAGCGGAGGCCGAGCTCACCACCAACGAGCGGGAGATCCACCTGATGGCCCGGCTGGGCTCCCAGCAGGGACAGATTGAGGCCGATGAGGCGGCCATGATCGGCAAGGTGTTCGCGCTCAACGACCTCACGGCGCGCGACCTGATGGTGTCGCGGGTGGCCACCCCATCCCTGGCGGGGGCCACCACCCTGGCCTCGGCCCAGGAGGAGATCCTCGCCGCCCCGGAAGACGCCTGGTGGGTGGTGCTAGGCGAGGAGGTGGATGAGGTGCTGGGGGTGCAGAGCCGCGAGGTGGCCCTCACCGAGCTGTTGCGGGGCAATGGAGAACGCTCGGTGAGTGAGCTCTGCGAAGCACCTCAGTTCGTGCCGGAGATGATCCGCGCCGACCGCCTGCTCACCACCTTCCGCCGGGGGGACAAGACCTCCGTGCGCGTGGTGGTGGATGAATTCGGGGCCTTCGTGGGGCTGGTGAGTGCCGCCGACATCCTCGGGGTGCTGGCGGGTTGGAAACGGGTGCAGACCGAACCCGGCGGCCCTCAGAGCTGAGAGCGGGGCACCTGCCGCCGCAGGGATAGCCAATAGAGCCCACTCACCACCAGGGCACTGATCAGGCCCACCAGGGTGGAGCCCAGCAGCAGCCGGCTACTGAAGGCAGCACCCAGATCCCAGAGGGCCCCTTCCTTGATCTGATCGAGGGAGGGGAAGCCAGGGCCAGGGCCCAGGAGCCAACTGCCCACCTGGTAGTTGAACCAGTAGAGGGGCAGCGAGGTGAGCGGATTGCTGAT
>CANHMF010000036.1 GCA_947461705.1 Synechococcaceae cyanobacterium | reverse complement strand
CGGCTGTTGGTGGCAGGCGCCAACCTCGCCCTCACGGCCCAGTTGGTGCTGCGCTGGTGGCAATCCGGCCACTTCCCGATCAGCAACCTCTACGAGTCGCTCTGTTTCCTGGCCTGGGCCTGCACCCTCACCCAGTTGCTGGTGGAGCGCTCCTACCCCTCCCCCCTGGTGGCGGCAGCCGCCACGCCGATCGGGCTGGGCTGTGTGGCCTTTGCCAGCTTCGCCTTGCCCGATCAGCTCCAGCAGGCCGCGCCGCTGGTGCCGGCCCTGCGTTCCAGCTGGCTGATCATGCATGTGAGCGTGATCATGGTGAGCTATGCAGCCCTGCTGGTGGGCTCACTGCTCTCGGCTGCGGTACTGGTTACCGATCGCGGCCAATCCCTTGAGTTGCGCAGCAGCTCCATCGGCAGTGGTGGCTACCGCCAGGCCCAGCTGGCCGCCGATGGCGGGGCTGCCGGGCTCACCTTGTCCAGCAGCAGCATCTCCCTCAGCGAGCAACTGGACAGCCTCAGTTATCGCACCATCACCGTCGGCTTCCTGTTGCTCTCGATCGGGATCGTGAGTGGTGCTGTGTGGGCCAATGAGGCCTGGGGCAGCTGGTGGAGCTGGGACCCGAAGGAAACCTGGGCTCTGATCTGCTGGCTGGTGTACGCCGCCTATCTGCACACCCGTCTCAGCCGTGGCTGGCAGGGTCGCCGTCCGGCATTGGTGGCCGTGGCCGGTTTCGTGGTGATCTGCGTCTGCTACATCGGCGTGAATCTGCTGGGCATCGGCCTACACAGCTACGGCTGGTTCCTGAGCTGACCAGTCGCTCAAACCGCAGCATGGCATCAAAAAAGGGGGGGTCATGCCCCCCCTGATGTCCTGGTGTGTCCTGGTCAGGACAGCGATCAGGCTGCCATCGCCACGGGGCGCTTGCTGTTGCGGATGCCCGTGATGGCCTCGGCGTAGCTGGGCTGGTTGAACACCCCGGAGCCGCTCACGATCGCGTTGGCACCCGCCTCGATCACCTTCCAGGCGTTCTCGGCCTTGATGCCACCGTCCACCTCGATCCAGGGGTCAAGGCCACGCTCATCGCACATCCGGCGCAGGTCGCGGATCTTTTGCACCTGGTTCTCGATGAAGCTCTGGCCGCCGAAGCCAGGGTTCACGCTCATCACCAACACCAGATCGCAGAGCTCCAGGCAGTACTCGAGGGTGTCGAGCGGCGTGCTGGGGTTGAGCACCGCACCGGCCATCTTGCCGAGATCCTTGATCTGGGCCAGGTTGCGGTGCAGGTGTGGGCAAGCCTCCACCTGGACCGAAATGATGTCCGCACCAGCCTTGGCGAAGTCGGCCACGTACTTCTCGGGCTCCACGATCATCAGGTGCACATCCAGGGGCTTCTGGGTCACCGGGCGGAGGGCCTCCACGATCAGTGGACCGATGGTGATGTTGGGAACGAAGCGGCCGTCCATCACATCCACATGAATCCAGTCGGCGCCGGCCTCGTCAACGGCGCGAACGTCCTCACCCAGGCGGGAGAAGTCGGCCGAGAGGATCGACGGAGAGATCACCAGGGGCTTGGTGCTCATGGAGGGTCCTGCGGGACGAAGGGAGTGGCGAATTGTAGGAATTCGCCTGAACGCGGGTTCCGACGACCGCGGGCGGCCACCACTGATACAGTGAGCGGCGCTCAAAGCCTGAGAGCCCCTGCAGCCGCTGGAAGCTGAGCCCCACAGCCCGCTCCCCGCCGCTTCGGCACCGCTCCCCCGCTCAAGCCCCTTCCCCCCGCCGGACTGCTGTGGATCGCACCCTTATCCAGGAAATTCTCGAGGTCGTCGAACAGGCCGCCATCGCCTCTGCTGAGCTGACCGGCCTGGGCAAGAAGGACGAGGCCGATGCCGCCGCTGTGGAGGCCATGCGCAAGCGCATGGGGCAGATCCAGATGCAGGGCCGCATCGTGATCGGTGAAGGCGAGCGCGACGAAGCTCCGATGCTCTACATCGGCGAGGAAGTGGGCAGCGGCACCGGTCCTGGTGTGGACTTCGCGGTGGATCCCTGCGAGGGCACGAACCTGTGCGCCAACAGCCAGCGCGGTTCCATGGCAGTGCTGGCCGCCTCTGATCGCGGTGGCCTGTTCAATGCCCCCGACTTCTACATGAAGAAGCTGGCTGCTCCCCCGGCTGCCAAGGGCAAGGTGGACATCCGCAAGTCGGCCACCGAGAACATCGCGATCCTGAGCCAGTGCCTGGGCCTGGCCGCCAGCGAGCTCACCATCGTGGTCATGGACCGTGCTCGCCACAAGGACCTGATTGCCGAGATCCGCGCCACCGGTGCCCGGGTGCAGCCCATCTCCGACGGTGACGTGCAGGCTGCCATTGCCTGTGGTTTCGCCGGTACCGGCACCCACTGCCTGATGGGCATCGGTGCTGCTCCAGAAGGCGTGATCTCCGCCGCCGCCATGCGCGCCCTCGGTGGCCACTTCCAGGGTCAGCTGGTGTACGACCCCGCTGTGGCGCAGACCTCCGAGTGGGCCGACTACACCAAGGAAGGCAACATCGCCCGCCTGAACGAGATGGGCATCACCGATGTGGACAAGATCTACGAGGCCGAGGAGCTGGCCTCCGGTGACAACGTGGTGTTCGCCGGCAGCGGCATCACCGATGGTCTGCTGTTCCACGGCGTGAAGTTCGAGAAGGACTGCACCCGCACCAGCTCCCTGGTGATCAGCACCCTGGACAACACGGCCCGCTTCACCAACACCATCCACATCAAGGACGGTGCCCAGAGCATCGCGCTGAGCTGAGTTCACCCCCTAGTCAGCGCTATCGAGGTCTGCCTCCATGCACATCGCCGTCGTCGGCCTGAGCCACCGCACGGCCCCGGTGGAAATCCGGGAACGCCTCAGCATCGCTGAGCAGACCATGGAGGACTCCCTCCAGAAGCTGCGGGCGGATGAACAGGTGCTGGAGGCCTCGATCCTCAGCACCTGCAATCGGCTGGAGATTTACACCCTGCTGCGCCATCCGGAGCAGGGTGTCTCCGCCGTGGGATCGTTCCTAAGCGACCATTCGGGACTTGACCTTGGGGAGCTCACTCCCCATCTGTTCACCTTCCACCACGAGGAGGCGGTCGGCCACCTGATGCGCGTGGCGGCGGGCCTTGATTCGCTGGTGTTGGGTGAGGGGCAGATCCTCTCCCAGGTGAAAAAAATGTACCGGCTCGGCCAGGAGCATCGCTCCATCGGGCCGATTCTGAACCGCCTGCTCAATCAGGCGGTGAGCACGGGCAAGCGGGTTCGGACGGAAACCAACCTCGGCACCGGGGCCGTGTCCATCAGTTCGGCCGCCGTCGAGCTGGCGCAGTTGAAGGTGGGCCAGGCCCGCGGCGTCGACGACCTTGTGCCCCTGGATCAGGAGCAGATCGCCGTCGTCGGAGCCGGCAGGATGTCACGCCTGTTGCTCCAGCATCTCCAGGCCAAGGGGGCCAAGGGGGTGGTGCTGCTCAACCGCACCGTTGCCCGCGCGGAACTCATGGCCGCGGATTTCCCGGCCCTGCCGGTGCAGTGCCGTCCGCTGACGGATCTCGACCATTGCCTCAGCACCTGTTCGCTGGTGTTCACGAGCACGGCCGCCGATGAACCGATCATCACTGCTGATCGGCTCTCCAAGCTGAATCGGCGCTCTTCACTGATGCTGGTCGACATCGGCGTGCCCCGCAACATCGCCGCCGATGTCAGTGGGCTCTCCGGCGTGGACTCCTTCGATGTCGACGACCTCCAGGAGGTGGTGGCTCGCAACCAGGAAGCCCGCCGTGAGATCGCTGCCGAAGCCGAGGGGCTCCTGCAGGAGGAAGGGCGCCAGTTTCTGGAATGGTGGGATGGCCTGGAGGCCGTGCCGGTGGTGAACCGCCTGCGCCTGCAGCTTGAAGACATTCGCGAGCAGGAGCTGCAGAAGGCCCTGAGTCGCATGGGTCCCGATCTCTCGGCTAGGGAGCGCAAGGTGGTCGAGGCCCTGAGCAAGGGCATCATCAACAAGATCCTGCACACCCCTGTCACCAATCTGCGGGCACCGCAGCCTCGGCAGCAGCGCCATGTGGCCATGAAGGTGATTCAGGATCTATTTGAGCTGGAGGACGGTCCGGCCGGCTGACTGCCTCTCCAGGCACGCGTTCATCAGGGCGGATCCCACGGGACCCAAGAGATTTGGGTCAATGTGCTGCAGGAATCGACGACACGCCTAGGGCATGGCGTAGTGTTCTCAAACCCTGAAAGATCAAGGGTGGAGGGGCAATGAAACGCGTTCTGGCCATCATTCTCGGCGGTGGTGCCGGTACTCGTCTTTACCCTCTCACCAAGACGCGAGCCAAGCCTGCTGTGCCCTTGGCCGGCAAATATCGACTGATTGATATCCCCATCAGCAATTGCATCAATTCCGGCATCAACAAGATGTACGTGTTGACGCAATTCAACAGTGCATCGCTGAATCGCCACCTCACCCAGAGCTACAACCTCTCCGCTGGTTTTGGCCAGGGTTTTGTGGAGGTGTTGGCTGCCCAGCAGACGCCCGACAGCCCCAGCTGGTTTGAGGGCACGGCGGACGCCGTTCGCAAGTACCAGTGGCTGTTCCAGGAATGGGACGTGGACCACTACCTGATCCTCTCGGGCGATCAGCTGTACCGGATGGACTACAGCCTGTTTGTGGAGCACCACATCGCCACCGGTGCTGATGTCAGCATCGGTGCCCTACCGGTGGATGCGGCCCAGGCCGAGGGATTCGGGCTGATGCATACCGACGACCATGGTCGTATTCGTGAGTTCCGCGAGAAGCCCAGTGGTGAGGCCCTGAAGGCCATGTGGGTGGACACCTCCCGCATGGGTCTGGCGCCCGAGGAGGCCCTGAAGCGTCCCTACCTGGCTTCGATGGGCATCTATGTATTCAGCCGTGAAACGCTGTTCGACCTCCTCAGCAAAAACCCCAGCTCCACCGATTTCGGCAAGGAGCTGATCCCGGCGGCCCTGGAGCGCGGTGATCACCTGCAGAGCTACCTCTTCGATGACTATTGGGAGGACATCGGGACCATCGGTGCCTTCTATGAAGCCAACATGGCTCTCACCGATCAGCCCAATCCAGCCTTCTCCTTCTACGACGAGAAGTTCCCGATCTACACCCGCCCGCGGTATCTACCCCCCAGCAAGTTGCTGGACAGCCAGGTAACCCAGAGCATCATTGGCGAGGGCTCGATGCTCAAGGCCTGCTCCATCCACCACTGCGTGCTCGGCGTGCGAACCCGCGTCGAAGACGAGGTGGTGCTGCAGGACAGCTTGGTGATGGGTGCGGACTATTTTGAGTCAAGCGAGGAACGGGCCGTGCTGCGGGAGCGTGGCGGCACCCCCCTCGGTGTTGGTCGCGGCACCACCGTGAAGCGGGCCATCCTCGACAAGAACGTGAGGATCGGTCGCGATGTGACCATCGTGAACAAGGACCGGGTGGAAGAGGCCGACCGGCCTGAACTCGGCTTCTACATTCGCAACGGCATCGTGGTGGTGGAGAAGAATGCCACCATCGGCGATGGCATGGTGATCTGAGCTAGGAGCGCCCTTGCGTGGGCGCTCTCTCACAGTTCCCTGACGCTGGCAGCAGGCACCGTTGCGTATGGCCACACTGTGGCTGTGTCTCAGCGGTACCGCTCCTTATGGACAAGGCCCATTTCGGTCTGATCGGCCTTGGCGTGATGGGTGAGAACCTCGTGCTCAACGCCGAGCGCAATGGCTTCTCCAGCGTCGTTTACAACCGCACCTACGCCAAAACCGAGGAGTTTCTGGCTGGTCGTGGCGCCGGCAAGCAGATCATCGGCGCCAGCTCCCTCGAAGATTTCGTGGCGAAGCTGGAGAAACCGCGGCGGATCCTGATGATGATCAAGGCGGGCGAGCCCATCGACGCCATGATCCAGCAGATCTCTCCCCTGCTCGAAGAGGGTGATCTGCTGATCGATGGCGGCAACTCCCTCTACACCGATACCGAACGGCGTGTGGCGGAGCTGGAGAGCAAGAGCTTCGGCTACATCGGCATGGGCGTGTCCGGTGGAGCCAAGGGTGCCCTTGAGGGGCCCAGCATGATGCCCGGCGGCACCCGAGCGGCCTATGACGCCATTGCCTCGTTGGTGTCCAAGATGGCGGCCCAGGTGAGCGATGGGCCCTGTGTCACCTACATCGGCCCCGGTGGAGCCGGCCACTTCGTCAAGACCGTTCACAACGGCATCGAGTACGGCATCGAGCAGATCCTGGCCGAGGCCTACGACCTGATGAAGCGCTCTGCCGGCATGGACGGCGAGGCCATGGCCGATGTGCTCGGCCAGTGGAACAGCACCGAAGAGCTCTCCTCCTTCCTGGTGGAAATCACCGAGATCTGCCTGCGCACCAAGGATCCCGCCACCGGCAACGATCTGGTGGAGATGATTGTGGATGCGGCAGGGCAGAAAGGCACAGGCCTGTGGACCGTGGAGAGCGCCCTCCAAATGGGGATCCCGGTGCCCACCATCTACGCCGCCCTCAATGCCCGGGTGTTGAGCTCCATGCGGCCCCAGCGGATGGCGGCCGAGCCCCTGCTGGCTGCACCATCGGGCGCTGCGCCCATCAACCTGGGCTCCCCCAGCGATGCCATGGCGCCGCTCATGGATGCCTGCGTGTTGGCCTCGATCGCCAGCTATGCCCAGGGCATGGCGCTGATGAAGGAGGCCTCCGAGCTGCACAACTACAACCTCGATCTGTCGGCCATCGGCCAGATCTGGAAGGGGGGCTGCATCATCCGCGCTCGCCTGTTGCAGCGCATCCAGGACGCCTACACCGCCAACCCCGCGCTGGCCAATCTGTTGGTGGATCCCTGGTTTGCCGAGCAGGTGAATCGCCGGATCGGCGGTCTGCGGGAGGTGGTGGCCGGAGCGGCGCTCGCTGGCATCCCCGTGCCGTGCCTGAGCAGTTCCCTGGATTACATCGACAGCTACCGAACCGCTCGGCTGCCCCAGAACCTGGTGCAGGCCATGCGCGACTGCTTCGGGGCCCACACCTACGAACGGGTGGATCAGCCCGGCAACTTCCACACGGAGTGGATGTGAGGTGACTGCAGCCATGGGCCAGTTCCCCGTGACCTATCAACTGGAGATTGTTCCGGATCCGGAGCAGCTGGCGCGCGTGGCTGCCGAGCACATGGCCAGTCTGGTCGCTCTCGCCCTGGATCAGCGTGACCGTGCCCAGATCGCTCTCTCCGGCGGCAGCACGCCAGCAGCGGCCTACCGCCAGCTGAGTCAGCAGCATCTGCCCTGGTCGCGGGTGGATGTGGTGCTGGGCGACGAGCGCTGGGTGCCCCGCAGTGATCCCGCCAGTAACGCCCGGATGCTCGAGGAGACTCTCCTGGCTGCCGGGCCGGCTCAGGCGGCCCACTTTCATGCGGTGCCCACGCAACTGGAGAGCCCCACAGCCACCGCAGCGGCCTTCGAACAGTTCGTGCGGCAGCTCTGCCCGGGGGATCCACCGGTGTTTGATGTGATGCTGCTGGGGCTTGGCGATGACGGCCACACGGCCTCCCTGTTCCCCGGCACTCCGGCCACCGCTGTGCGCGACCAGGCCGTGACGATCGGGACGGGCAAGGGGCTCGAACGCATCACGCTCACGGCCCCTGTGCTGAGCGCCTCCCGCCAGGTGATTTTTCTGGTGAGTGGTGCGACCAAGGGAGAGGCCCTGCGCCGCTTGCTGGATCCCGACGAGTCGTCCGACCGCACTCCGGCCAAATTGGTGCAGCCCCGCACCCCCGTGCTGGTGTTGGCCGATGCCTTGGCGGCCGCCGGCCTCTGAGGAGTGCCATCCTCACCCTATGGATGCCCTGCCAATGCCGCCACTCCCTGCTGATCCTGCCCCGCTCCTGGTGGTGGCTGGCGATGGATTCAGCGGTTGGCACAGCCTCAACGACACGATCATGGGGGGGCGCAGCCAGGGACAGTGCAGCGTCAGCTCCGAGGGACTCGTGCTGGAGGCGGAGGTGGTGGAACAGGGCGGTGGCTTCGTGAGCTGCCGCTCGCCCCAGTTTGTTCCCCCTCTCGATCTGTCTGCCTACAGCGCGCTCCAGCTTGAGCTGCTGGGGGATGGCCGTCGTTACAAGTTGGCCGTGGCCTGTGCGGATGGCCTGGCTGGGTTGACCGAACTCATCCCTGGAGGGGTGCGCTGGGTGAGCGAGTTCGCGACCAACCCCACCGGACCTTCGCTCGTGACCCTGCCCCTCGATCAACTCAAGGCCAGTGTGCGGGCGAAACCCCTGGGGGTCCCCCTGCGCTTTGACCGCTCCCGAATCACGCGCCTGCAGGTGCTGCATTCCAAGTTCGGCGACGCCGGTGGGCTGAACCCCGGCTTTCGTCCTGGACCGCTGCGCCTCGGGATCCGCTCGATCCGCGCCCTCCCTTGAAAGCGTCCTGTCCTGACGTGATGGAAGACCTCGATCCCACCGGCCTGGCTCCGTTCATCGCCCAGCTGGCCAAGGCGGCAGACCTGTGTCTGAAGCCCTATCGCCATGGCGTGCGACTCCACGGCCCCACCCCTGAACCGCTGGCTGATTGCAGCGATTGCTGCTTTCTGATCGAGGCGCGCGACGCCGAGGGTGTGCGCCAGGAACTGCACGACCTGGAGCTGGAGATCTATCGCAGCGGCGCAGAGCTCAACCTGATGCTCAGCCGCCGCGCCGATGAGCTGGCTCCCCTGCTGTGGCACGGGAGCCATGCGGTGTGGATGCAGGCCGAGAGCGGCGAGCGGTGTGAACGTCCCGAGAACGGCGCGGCATTGGAGGCGCTGTGCCGCAGGATTCGGGCCCTGGTGGCTGGGGACTGATCAGAGCTCCACCGGATCGGTGACCGCGCCCTTGCTGCTGCTGCTCACCAGACGGGCGTACTTGCCCAGAACGCCCGTCTTGTAGCGGGGCTCGGGCCTGGTCCAGGCGGCACGGCGGCTGGCCAGTTCGGCTGCATCCACATTGAGCTGGATCAGCAGTTGGTTGGCGTCCACCGTGATGCTGTCGCCTTCGTGCACCAGGCCAATCGTGCCGCCCACGGCAGCCTCGGGGGCCACGTGGCCCACCACCAGGCCAAAGGACCCTCCGGAGAAGCGGCCATCGGTGATCAGGGCCACGGAGTCGAGCAGTCCCTGGCCCACGATCGCGGCGGTGGGGCTGAGCATCTCGCGCATGCCGGGTCCCCCCACGGGGCCCTCTTGGCGCACCACCACCACATCCCCGGGGTTGATCTGTTTGTCGAGGATCGCGGCCAGGCAGGTTTCCTCGCTTTCGAACACCCGGGCCGGGCCTGTGATCACGGGATTCTTCACACCACTGATCTTGGCCACGGCGCCCTCCTCGGCCAGGTTGCCCTTGAGGATGGCCAGGTGGCCCTTGGCATAGAGGGGGTTGCTCAGGGGGCGGATCACGTCCTGCCCGGCAGGGGGGGTGGAGGGCACATCGGCGAGCACCTGCTTGAGGGTCTTGCCCTCAATGGTCTGGCAATCGCCGTGAAGCAGACCGGCATCCAGCAGCAGCTTCATCACTTGGGGAATGCCGCCGGCGTTGTGCAGATCCACCGTCACGTAGCGGCCACTGGGCTTGAGATCGCAGATCACCGGCACCCGCTGACGGATGGTCTCAAAGTCGTCGATGGAGAGATCCACCCCGGCGGTGCGTGCCACGGCCAACAGGTGCAGCACGGAGTTGGTGGAGCCGCCCACCGCCATGATCACAGCGATGGCGTTCTCAAAGGCCTCGCGGGTGAGCAGATCACGGGGGCGGATGTTCTGCTGGATCGCCTCCGCCAGCACCTCGGCGCTGCGGGCCGCGCTGTCGGCCTTCTCGGGATCCTCCGCCGCCATGGTGGAGCTGTAGGGCAGGCTCAGGCCCAGCACTTCAAAAGCGGCACTCATCGTGTTGGCCGTGAACATGCCGCCACAGCTGCCGGCACCGGGGCAGGCGTTCTTCTCGATGGCGGTGAGCTCCTGCTCGTCGATCTTGCCGCCGCTGTATTGGCCCACCGCCTCGAAGGCGCTCACCACGGTGAGATCGCAGGCGCCGAGTTTGCCGGGTTTGATCGTGCCGCCATACACAAAGATGGCGGGAATGTTCATGCGGGCCATGGCGAGCATGGCGCCGGGCATGTTCTTGTCGCAGCCGCCAATGGCCAGCAGAGCATCCATGCTCTGGCCGTTGCAGGCGGTCTCGATGGAATCGGCGATCACCTCCCGGCTCACCAGGGAATATTTCATCCCCTCGGTGCCCATGGAGATGCCATCGCTCACCGTGATGGTGCCGAACAGTTGGGGCATCGCTCCAGCCCCATGGGCCGCCGCTTCCGCCCGTTGGGCCAGCTCATTCAGGCCCAGGTTGCACGGGGTGATCGTGCTGTAGCCGTTGGCGATGCCAATGATTGGCTTGTTGAAATCGCTGTCACCGAAGCCCACGGCCCGCAGCATGGCGCGGTTGGGGGAGCGCTGGATCCCCTGGGTGATCGCGGCGGAGCGGAGCATGGGCGGCGATGGAGTCTGTCGATAGGAACCTACCGACCGACCCCGATCAGTTGGTGGTGCTCAGGCTCTCGAGCTGACGGCGCACGTCGTCGATGGCCTGGTTGAGCTGGTGCACCTTGTCCTGCAGCTCGCTTTCGCGCACGGGGCGATGGCCCTCCAAGGGATCGAGAGCCTCGGCATCATTGCCCTGCAGCTGGGACAGCCGCAGGTTGCGGAGCTGGCGTTGGCGCTGTTGCCGCCGCTCGGTCTCCGACAGGAGCCACCAGGCCAGACCAGCGGCGCCAAGCACGGCGCCGGCCAGGGTGCTGGCCAGAAAGCTGGAGCCGCTCTCGCCTCGGTTGGCCATCGCCACGGAAACTCTCCGATCAGCCTAAGGAGCCACCTCGATCCAAGCCATACAGACGGTCACCGGCGTCACCAAGTCCCGGCACGATGCGATGGGCTGAATCGAGTTCGGCATCAATGCAGCCGGTGTAAATGGTGAGATCGCCGAACCGCTCCCCGAGGGTTTTCAGTCCGGGAGCTGCGGCCAGGGCGCTCACCACCCGCACGCGGGGCCCTGTGACGCCCTTGGCCTCCAGGCGCTCCAGCACCTGAATCAGCGTTCCCGCTGTCGCCACCATCGGGTCGAACACCAGCACTCCCGCATTGGCTGGGATCTGCTCCGGCAGGCTGTCGAGGTAGCAGTGCGCCACCCCGCTGGCCTCATCCCGCACAAACCCCATGTGGGCAACGGCGGCATTGGGCACCACGGATCTGGATCCCTCCCACAGCCCCAGGCCAGCCCTGAGCACGGGAACGGCCAGCATCGGCACCGTGCCATCCACCACCGTTCCCTCCGTGAGGGCGAGCGGGGTCTGCACCTGGACGCGCTGGTAGGGAATCCAGTCCCGCAGGGCTTCATAGGTGAGCCAGCGGCCCAGCTCGGCCATGGCCGTGCTGAACAGGGCTGTTGGCGTCTGCTGATCCCGCAGCAGCGTGAGCCAGTGGCCAATCAGGGGATGGGGCGGCACCACCACCCGCAGGGTCTTGCTCATGGGGTCGCGTTGCGGCTTGCGGCTGCAATAACTTGAGCGGCCCAAGCTAGTTGTGCGGTGCTGCGCGTCCTCCCTCTGATCTTGGGTCTTGTGCTGAGCTGCACAGGGCTGTGGTGGGCTGAGCCTGCGGCCGCCATCACCGCACCGGAACTGCGGGGGCAGCGCAGTGTCCAGGATCTGCAGCCCGACATGCACGGCCGCAACTTGCAGCAGAAGGAATTCCTCAAGGCCAACCTGCAGGGCTTTGATTTCAGTGGTGCGGATCTGCGCGGTGCCGTGTTCAACACAGCGGATCTGCAGGAGGCGAACCTCAGCGACGCCGACCTGGAAGACGTCGTGGCCTTTGCCAGCCGCTTTGATCGCGCCAACCTGAGCGGTGCTGTGCTCCGCAACGCCATGCTGATGAACAGCAAATTCAGTGCTGCCGTGATCGAGGGCGCCGATTTCACGGACGCCGTTCTCGATCTGCCCCAGCAGAAGGCCCTCTGCGCCCGGGCCTCCGGCAGCAATCCACGAACCGGCGTCACCACCCGCGACAGCCTGGCTTGCCGCTGACAGGGAGCGACTAGATTCCAGATCCGGTTCTGCTGGTGATTCAGCCAGTGGAGGAAACGGGGAAAGTCCGGTGGGAGTCCGGCGCTGTCCCGCAGCTGTGATGGATCCCGCGGCCTAGGCCATGGGTATCCCAGTCAGAACGCCCGCCGGCCCTCACCTCCATCCCTGGCGCGGACCAGTTCATTCGGATGCCTCTTTCTTCTCAGGCTGCCCCCAGGGCCGCTGCTGTCGCCGCTGGCGGCCTCAGCGTGATCAGCTTGTCCCTGGTGCTGGCGGCGCCCGCTCTGGCCCACCACCCCATGACGGCCATGGGTCTTGAGCCGTCGCTGTTTAGTGGCCTGTTGAGTGGTCTGGCGCACCCTCTGCTGGGGCCCGATCACCTGGTGTTTCTGCTGGCCCTCGGGCTGGTGGGCCTGCACAGACCCCTCCGCTGGGTGCTGGGGTTGCTCACTGCCGGCCTGGTTGGTAGCGGCCTCGGTCTGGTGCTGCCCGGTCTGCCCGGCGCCGAGGCGCTGGTGGCCCTGTCCCTGGTGGTCACCGGGCTGGTGTTGCTCCAACGCCTGCCCTCGGCTCTGTTGCTGCCTGCCTTTGCCCTGCACGGTTATGTGCTGAGTGGTTCGGTGATCGGCTGGGAAACCACTCCGGTTGCCGCCTACTTGCTGGGCCTGCTGCTCAGCCAAAGCGCCCTGATGCTGGCGGCCCTCACCGTCGTGCGGCGCTGGGCTGCAACCCTCACCGCCGCCAACCTGCGCCTAGCGGCGGGTTTGCTCATGGGCGTGGGTGCTGCCTTCACCTGGTCGGCCCTGGTGTCCTGAGATGAGCATCAACAGCCAGGCGCGCCTGCCGGTCACCGTGGTGACCGGCTTCCTTGGTGCCGGTAAATCCACCCTCCTGCGCCAGTTGCTGCTCCACAGCGGCTTGCGTCTTGCGGTGCTGGTGAATGAATTCGGGGAAGTGGGGATCGATGGCGATCTGATTCGCAGCTGCGGGTTTTGTCCGGACGACGAAGCCGAGAGCCGCGTGGTGGAGCTGGCCAACGGTTGCCTCTGCTGCACCGTCCAGGATGAGTTCCTGCCCACCATGCAGACCCTGCTGCAGCGGGCTGACCAGTTGGACGGCATCGTGGTGGAGACGAGCGGCCTGGCCCTGCCCCTGCCCCTGGTTCAGGCCTTCCAATGGCCTGAGATCCGCACCCGAACCCGGGTGACGGGCGTGGTGACCGTGGTGGATGGCGAGGCGCTGGCCGCTGGCGGCGTGGTGGGCGATCCCGCAGCCCTGCAGGCCCAGCAGCAGGCCGATCCGAGTCTTGATCACCTGGCCGACATCGACGATCTGTTCGCCGACCAGCTGCAGGCGGCCGACCTGGTGCTGGTCAGTCGTGGCGACCGGCTGGATGACACCCAGCTCGCCGCCGTGCGGGGGCGGTTGCTTGCCGGACTGCGGCCCGGTGTGGAGGTGCTGCCGATGCAGCGGGGCACGATTCCTGCGGCGCTGCTGTTCGGCCTGGATCGTGACGCCGAGCGTCATGACCACGAGCATGAGCACCATGACCATCACGACCACAGCCATGTGGCGATGCAGTCGGCGTGCCTGCGCCTGAACGGCAGCTTCGACCGCCCAACCCTGGAGTTGGCCCTGCGCGCGCAGATTGAGCAGCAGTCGCTGTTGCGGTTGAAGGGCCGTGCCTGGTTTGCCGGTAAGGCCCATCCCCTGCAGATCCAGGCCGTGGGACCGCGGCTGGAGTGCTGGTTCGACCCTCACACCCCTGCAGACGCCACCCGGCCAGAGCCAGGCTTGGAGGTGGTGGCCTTGGGTCTGAGCCTGGATGAGCTGGCTCTCCAGCAGTCCCTGCAGGCCCTACTGGCCTGAAGGCTGGTCGAACCGGCGCCTAATCGAGGGGGATATCCCCCCTCGCACAGACGCCGTCCCAACAGAGGGCCTGCTCCTGGTTCCACGCCGGCACCACAGCCCGCGTGTCGCCACCGGCGCGCAGGCTCACGGATCCGCGGCCATCGCTGCGGAATTCCAACCGCTCCTGGCCCACATCGAGCCACCAGTGGGCACCCATCTCCTCGACGGTCATGGTGCAGGCCTGCCAGGGTCCCCCGGCCAGGCGGCACTCCAGGGGGACGCGCATGGGCTGGGCTCGTGCAGGCGGCAGGGTGAGTGCCACGGCAAACAAAAGGGTGAGGCGCGCGTCCATGGCCTCGCTGGCAGGGCCTACCTCCAACCTGACCAGGGGCAAGGGAGGGTGGGACTCGGCCTGCCAAGATTTAACAATCCTCGTGGAGCTCAGGTGCCCGTCTTCTCCGCCCGTGTCCTGGTCTCCCTGAGGCCATCGGTGCTCGATCCCGCCGGTGAGGCCACCCGTGCAGCGGCGGCTCGCCTTGGCGTCCAGGGGGTCACCAAGCTGCGGATCGGCAAGGCTGTGGAACTGGAGATCGAAGCTGCGGATGCTGCCAGTGCCCGCCAGCAGCTGGAACTGCTCAGTGATCGCCTGCTGGCCAACCCCGTGATCGAAAACTGGACCCTCGAGCTCCAGGACACCGCCGCCCAGGAGGCTTGATCCATGGTCCTCGGGGTGGTGGTGTTTCCCGGTTCCAACTGCGATCGGGACGTGCAATGGGCGGCCGAGGGCTGCCTGGGCATTCAGACCCGCTTTCTCTGGCATGAGGAGCGGGATCTCTCAGGGCTGGATGCGGTGGTGATTCCCGGTGGTTTCAGCTACGGCGATTACCTGCGCTGTGGAGCGATCGCTCGCTTCGCTCCTGTGCTGCAGGAAGTGGTGCAGTTCGCCGAGCGGGGCGGCCGCGTGCTGGGGATTTGCAACGGCTTTCAGGTGCTCACCGAAATGGGACTGCTCCCTGGTGCGCTCACCCGCAATCAGAAGCTGCACTTCCTCTGTGAACCAGCGGAACTCACCGTTGAACCTGGCGGTTGCAGCTGGCTGCAGGGCTACAGCAGCGGCGAGCTGGTGACCTTTCCCATCGCCCATGGCGAGGGGCGCTATCAGGCCGATGCCAACACGCTCAAGAGCCTCGAGGATGCTGGCCAAGTGGCCTTCCGTTACTGCCGCAACCCCAACGGGTCCATGGGGGATGTGGCGGGTCTCACCAACCGCAGCGGCAATGTGCTGGGCCTGATGCCGCACCCGGAACGGGCCTGTGATGCGACCACCGGTGGGGTGGATGGTCAGCGGCTCCTGGCCAGCCTGCTGGGGTGAGGGCGGGGCACAAAAAAGGGGCCCTCAGGGCCCCTCTGTATACCAGTGGCTGAGCGGCAGGCTCAGTTCACAGCCGCGAAGAACTCCTTGCTCTTCACGGGGTCAGGGTTCATGGTCTTGTCGCCGGGGGTCCAGTTGGCGGGGCACACCTCGTCGGGGTTGTTGCGGATGTGCTGGAAGGCCTGCAGCAGGCGCAGGGTCTCGTCGACGCTGCGGCCCACGGGCAGGTTGTTAATGGTGCTCTGCATGATCACACCATCGGGATCGATGATGAACAGGCCGCGCAGGGCAACCCCGGCGTCCTCATCGAGCACCTCGTAGGCGCGGGCAATGTCCTTCTTCAGGTCGGCCACAAGGGGATAGGAAATGTCGCCCAGACCACCGTTCTTGCGATCGGTCTGCACCCAGGCCAAGTGGCTGAACTGGCTGTCCACGGACACGCCTAGCACTTCGCAGTTACGGCTGGAGAAATCGCTGTAGCGGTCGGAGAAGGCGGTGATCTCCGTGGGGCACACGAAGGTGAAATCGAGGGGGTAGAAGAACAGCACCACATACTTGCCGCGGTACTGGGACAGGGTCACGTCCTTGAACTCCTGATCCACCACGGCGGTGGCGGTGAAGTCGGGAGCTTGCAGGCCAACGAGCCGAGACATAGTCACAGAAAATGGTGGTGTTGAAGCGCCGGAGTGACGCCATCGAGCAGACTTCTCGAAGGCGGATCGACTACCAGTTGCTACGGCAACAATTTATCACGCTTCCGTGGGCTGCTGTTGCCGCCATAGGCTGGTTGTACTCGTCAATGCCTCACGCCAATGGCCTGGGATCCGGCCCTGCTGCGCAAATACAACACCACAGGCCATTTCCGCCTGTTGAACCAGGTGCGCAGCGAGCTCAAGGACAAACCCCTGCAACGCACCACCCGGTCCACGTCGGCACGCAATGCCAGCGCCGGCTCCCGCTCCCAGGCCCCCAGCACCTCGGCCCCCCAACGGGAGCCACGCTCTGAGCCCCGATCCGAGGGGCGCGGCCAGGGTGTCACCCGCCGCCGGTCCAGCTCCTTCACCCCGGTGGATTTGCCTGTGGTGCCCCTGCTGATTGATCCCTTGTTGGATCAGCATGGCTTCGAGCCGGCCATGGACGACGACACCGACGCGACATCCTTCCGGGATCGTCTCGGTGCCGTTGACATGCGCTGATCCCAGTAAAGCAACCCCCTTAGCCTGACCCCGGCGGCGTGATCAGAGCATCAGCACATCGGCGGAGAAGGCCTGGTTGCTGCGCAGGTTGAGGGCGAAATCAGCCTCCCGGTCGCCGTCCACATCGGCCAGTAGCCGCGACTCGAACAGGCGCAGCTCACCGGCTTGGCCACTGAACTCCGCGTCAGCGATGAAGCAGACGGCCTGAGTGCCCTTGCGGTTGACATTGGCATCGAGGCGGTGCAGGTTGATCTGATCCCTGCGGCCAAATTGCAGGGTGTCGGAGCGATCCACTGTGGATTCGTTGAGGGCGGTG
>CANHMF010000035.1 GCA_947461705.1 Synechococcaceae cyanobacterium | reverse complement strand
GGTGCCCCATGCTTCAGCGCAAGCTCTACCGGTTTCAATGCGAGCAACGCCCGATCTGGGTGTTTGTGCGGGATCAGCAGCGCTGGATTGAGCAGGCCTTGGTGGTGGAGCTGGAGGGCGACCTGGTGACCCTCCGCTACGACGCCGAGGACGACGATGAGATGCACAGCTGGGAGGAATGCGTGCGTCTGGATTCGATCGGCGCCGTGAGCACGCGGCTCGCGTTCTTCAGCCGCAGTGCAGAAGCTGAAGACATTGAGGTCACGGGCGATTGCCCTGAATCGGAGCAACTGCCCAGCCAGGGCTAGTGGGCGGTGCCGTTGCCGTCGTATTGGTCGGTGTCGTAGTAGCCGCCCTTGGTGCCGAAGAACAGGGTGGTGAGCACGAACAGCCCGCTGCCGGCCAGCAGCACGGTGGCGAGGGTGAAGCCGGAGGTGTGCATGGCTTGACGCTTGAGTTGTCTCCATTCTGAGGGCGTCCACAGGCATTGCCACGGCCTTGTCTTTGCATTGGCATCGTCCCCTCCCCCAAGCCTTCTTCTGCCGCCCCGCCGAGCAGGTCGCCCCCGAGCTGATCGGCTGCCTGCTGGTGAAACGCCAAGCGGATGGTGAGCTGCTCTGGGGCGTGATTGTGGAAACGGAGGCGTATTCCCAAGACGAGCCCGCCTGTCACGGCTACCGCCGCCGCAGCCCCAGCAACGAAACCCTCTTCGGGGAGCCTGGGCGTTGGTATGTGTATATGAGCTATGGCATTCACCACTGCGTGAATGTGGTGACGGATCGGGCTGATTGGGCTAACGGGGTGTTGCTTCGCGCGGTGGCGTTGCCGGGTGAGCCTGAGCGCACGGCGGCAGGGCCGGCCTTGCTGGCGCGGCGTTTTGCCATCGACCGTTGCCATGACGCCCGGCAGTGCCGTCCCGGTGAGGGCCTGTGGCTAGCCCCGCGTCCTGCGGCGCTGGCCGCGTTACCGGTAGAGGCCGTGGTTCAGACCACGCGGATCGGTATCAGCCAGGGCCAGGAGCTGCCTTGGCGTTGGTACCTGAGGGCAAGCCGCAGTGTGAGCAAACGGGGCCAGGGTGATCCCATGCCGCGTGCCGCAGAGGCCTGGGTGCTGGCCGAGGGGGCCGGGGGCTTCTAGCCTGAGCCGGTGAACTGCCGGCACCCTTGAGCGACTGGAACCACCGCCACGTGCTGGATCTGGCGGCCTTCTCGCTTGCGGATTACACCACTGTTCTGGAGCTGGCCCAGCGTTTTCGGGCCATGCCCACCAGCGGTGCCCGCAAGCTTCCCGCCCTGCAGGGCCGGCTGGTCACCACCCTCTTCTTTGAGCCCAGCACCCGCACCCGCAGCAGCTTCGAGTTGGCGGCCAAGCGCCTCTCGGCCGATGTGCAGAGCTTTTCGCCGTCGTCCAGTTCCCTCAGCAAGGGGGAAAGCCTCCTCGACACTGTGCGCACCTATGTGGCCATGGGGGCTGATCTGTTGGTGGTGCGCCACCGCTGCACGGGGGTGCCCGCCTCCCTGGCCCGTGATCTGGAGGCCAGTGGTGATCGGGTGGCGGTGCTCAATGGCGGCGATGGCCTGCACAGCCATCCCAGCCAGGGGTTGCTGGATTTGTTCACCCTGGCGCGTCACTTTGCCCCCGATGCCCCCACACCCCAGGCCCTGGCGGGGCGTCGCATCGTGATCGTGGGAGACGTGCTGCACTCCCGTGTGGCCCGCTCCAATCTCTGGGCCCTCACGGCCTGCGGGGCCGACGTGGTGCTGTGCGGGCCGTCCACCCTGCTACCCAGCAGCTTTGCCGAGTTCGTGGCGGCGCCGCCGCCCGGTCAGGCCAGCGATCCGGTGGCGTCTCGCGGGCGGATCACGGTGGACTACGACCTGGATCAGGCCCTAGCCGGTGCTGATGCGGTGATGACCCTGCGCCTCCAGAAAGAGCGCATGCACCAACATCTGCTCACCAGCCTCGAGAGCTATCACCGCCACTACGGCCTCACCCATCAGCGGCTTGAGCGTTGCGGCCAGCCCGTGCCGGTGCTCCATCCCGGGCCGGTGAACCGAGGGGTGGAGATGAGCGGTGCCCTGCTCGATGATCCGCAGCGGTGTCTGGTGGAGGAGCAGGTGCGCAATGGCATCCCCATTCGCATGGCGCTGCTCTACCTGCTGGCAGCGCGCTGAGGCCCGCTGCTTGGGGCGAGCCTCCGCTTGCGACCCCTACAGCAACTTGAAGCCTTCCAGCAGCAGCCCGTAGGTGAAGCCCAGGCGCAGCATGTCCAGCAGTTGCAGGGTCAGCTTGTCCCCCGCGCGCTGGCGCAGTGGCCGCCGCAACCTCACCGCCACTTCCACGGCCACCACGCAGATCAGCGCGGCCAGCGGATCCAGTAGCGCCAGAGCACCCGTGATCGTGGTGAGGGCGCTGGCCGTATAGAAGCTGCCCAGCAGGGCGATCAGCTGCAGCGAAAGGCGGCGCCAGGGATTGATGGCCCAGCGCTCGAGCCTGGCTCCAGCTCCTCCGAAGCTCTGTTGAAGTCGGGTCTGTTGGACTGGCAAGGGTTCAGCCACAACCTCGATGGGTCGCCAGGACGTGGGGCGTTGCTGTGCGCCTTCTACTGCATTGGCACACAAAAAGCCCGAGCCTGTGGCCCGGGCTTGGCAGGGGTGGGATCAGCGTGAGGGAGCTGTCCCGGCCGGTCCGCAACCCTTAGGCGTCGGCGTCCTTGCTCTTGCGGGAGCCTTTGCCTTCCAGCAGTTCCAGCAGTGCCTCCATCTGGGCCATCACACCACGCACCTCGCCCGCCTCGGGCAGCAGGCCATCGTCCATCACGCCCTGGTGCATTTCCCGGAGTTCCTGGCGGATGTATCGCAGGTGGCTCACCACCTGCTCGCGCTTGGATTGCGACATGGAGCGAGTTCTGTGTTAGCCCTCCCTTTTACCGCATCGTCCGGCCGTCAGGGCCCTGCCGATTGCCACTGCTCCAAACCCCACAAGCACCACTGGCCTGCCCACGCTGAGCAGGTAGGCCATGGCTCCGATTCCCAGCAGCGTGCGTTTGCGTGGTGTGCCCTGCAAGCGCCGCAAGACACGGCGTGGCTGGGCAAGGCGGTTCACTTCTGGCCGAAGCGGGCCTTGGCATCTTCGTAGAAGGCCAGATCGATGCTGCTCAGGCCGCTTTCGCTGGCCATGGCCTCAATCCGCTTGCGCACGGCCGGGCGTACGAAAAAGGGAATTTCCTTGAGCTTGGCTTCCGCCTCGGCGCTCCAGTTCATCGCCAGGGCCTCCCGGGGCTCAAACCGTTTGAGGTTGGACAATAGGGGAGACGAGGGTTCGCGTTGAGATTGGCTGAGACAGCCTGTCACAACTGGGTTCTTGATTCTGCCCTTTCTTGCTTCTGCACACGCTCCTGCACACGCAGGACACACGTTGAGCGCATCAGCAAGCGCCGCCGTGACCGGCAGGAGCGCCCTCATGAGGGCGTCAGGATCCGGCAAGGCTTTGGCGTGTGCTCGTTGCCAGCGCCATGGGTAGGGCCCGTGGGGCGCCTCTGGCCCCCTGACGACCACCAGGGAGCTTTCTGGTCGCCTGGGGGGCTGGCAGCGCTCGGAGTCCTCTCTCAGGCCCCTGCAGTCTTTGGGTTCAGCCTTCTGGATGCGGTTGGCTAAGTCGATTCGCGGCAAGGACGCTCTTGGGGTCTTCGACGCGTCGACCCAGGCCAGGAGGATCGTCCATAGGCCAGTCGACTACGAACAGCATGGTTCATTAATGCTCATATGGTTAATCCGTGAAGCTCTTGCCCCTGTTGGCCGAATTGGGGCAGTGCTGTCTAGCGAAGGTTCTGTAGTCGATAGTTCGCAATGTGGCATTGCATTGAGCGGCTGGTCAGGTCGGGCAGTTTTGCAGATAGAAGCGTATTGGGGGCGCAGTGCAGCATTTTTAGTTCAGTCAAGGATAATTCGGCCTTGCGGCCTGAATGTTTACTTATGACAAGCAGGCCCAAGTCTCTTTCATTGAATGAAAGCTCTGAAAACAGCTCTTGTATTTGGATTGCTGGGAGCTCCTTCCCCTCTCTTGGCCGCGCCCACTAGCTCGGCTGATATCGAGGCAAAGGGAAGTGCGCCAACCTTCTGCAATATTAGCAATGATGGTGGAGCTGTCTCCATGACGATCTCTCCCGAAGGAGATCGTCTCATTGGCGATGGCAAATTCAGCTATGTGGCCAATGCGAACTCTAAGGTTGTACTGAGCGCGGTGTCCCAGACGTCTCCCGACAAGGCCGCTGCATCGACGCCGAGCATTAAGCTGGCAGACCTCGTGGCCAATAGCTCAGGCAGCTCCAGTGCTGATAGCAAGGAGTCAGGTGGCGTGGTCAGGCAAGCCGGTGCCATTACCGCGTCCATTGTCCAGAACAATGCCGCGCGTCTCTTGACCGCAGGTGACTATGCCTTGCAGGCAACTGCCACCTGCACGTCCCTCTGATCGATGAGGCTATTTCTTCTGCTGCTGGCAGTCCTGTCGTCTGGGCATGTTCATGCCCAGACTGCTTTTCTTGAGAAGAGGGAGTTTAGTGCTAAGAGTGGCACAGTGCGGGTCAAGATGGCTGTCTCGCATACGCGCAAGACAGCGGCCGAGCTCACGGTGCGATTGAAGGGTCCTGGTAAAGATGAAAGTACGCCTGGGGCAGTCCTGACCGAGGATGTTGTCATTGTGCCAAGTCAGTTCAAGATACCGCCAAACAAGACAAGGAATCTGTCTATCAGTTTTCGGCCTAGCCTCGCAACACGAACCCCCTATTTCGCATGCGTCCTGTATCAGCCGCCCGTCGAGCGGATAGAGCGTGGGTCGCAAGGTGGTGGATCTATGCTTTTGGCTACGGAATCATGCTCTCGCTTTTGGGTGATCCCGTAGTCGCTGGAGAGCGCCTTGAGCTGGATAACTTCTCAGCTTATCCTCCTCAGCCAAAGATCGAATTAGATCTGGATGATGGCAGCACTTGTGCTGTCACGGACCGCGCTCCACCAACCCTTGTTCTTTACGGTCGCCAGCTCAATAGTATTGATCAGCCAAGGGGGGCTGCATTGGGGATGAAAAACGATCTTGGCGGTGGAGTCGCCCTCGTGATTCCGCTTGGTGGAACAGGATTCACAAAAAAGTGTTCAGGCTTGCTTCAGCTTCAAGAAGGAAGAGCCAAGATGGCCTTGGCAAACCAGATGCTTGAGGCAGGGCAGATCACTGAGGCTGATATGAAGAAGCTTGTTGACAGGATGCGTGCTGTCCTTGGAATTTAGGTTCATTCGTTGCAGAGACTTTGGAAAGCTGAGTGCAGATGCCCGGCTGATCAGCTCCCAGTCGCGGGGCTGCCTAAACGTGTCATCAATGTTTGACTAGAACGATTGCTACCCCTCTCATCGCCAGTACCCCCTTGATGTCGTAGGTCAGACCCCAGAAGCCCTGACAAATCGAGCCATACCCGCCGCGGCAGCGCCGCAGGTTCATCATCACGACCTGCAGGAATGCGAAGACCGGCACGCCATTGCGGTGGCTGCAGCGGTGGTCATCCTCGCCTGGCTGGTTATCGCGGGGCCAGTGCCACTGGTTTTCGATCGCCCAGCGTTGCTTACAAGGCGCATCGATGCTTTGGGGCTGGTACACAGGATGATGATGTAGGCGAAGCCGGCCGGAGGCCATACATCGATCTGTTCACCTCGGTACAGGAGGCCAGATTGTGGGCTGAGCAGCACCGCATTGAGTTCAACACCTATAGACCGCATTTACCGCTCCAGGGACGTACGCCTCTGGAGGTCCTCCAGCAGTGGAGAGCGGCCTTACGACCTACCAGCTCTCAGAGGAACTGGACCAGTAAAGGGGGGCACGTCAACATCGACGTCCTGAAGTCCCCTCAGCCCCTGCGTCGATGCCGGCGAAGCCAGTGCCATTGGGCATGACCTCCCCAAAGGGCTGCCGGCCATGACGTTCTGCTGGTAATCGATAGCCGCTGCGGACGGCCCAGGCAGGCCGCCAGGGACTCCACACCCTCAGAACCGCTGCGGTTCTGGTGCCGGCGAAGGAGCTCGCTCTGGCGAGGTCTAAAAGACCAGATTGCTCGCACTGAACCGGTTCACACCTGTCAGCAGCAGCTCCAGATCTCCTCGGCCATCGCCGTCTTGATCCAACTGCAGGGATCCACTGGCAAAACGCACTTCACCGGCCGCCTTACTGAAGGCGCGCTTGCCCACGTAAGTGAACGCAGCGCCAAGGGCCGAAAGATCAATCTGGTCACTGGCCCCCTGGAAGCCCAGCAGCTGATCCTGCCGCCCGCGTCGAGCTGGCGAATCACTCAGGCTTGTGTAAACAAAGCGATTGCTGCCAGGGCCACCGATCAGCACATCCGCGTCTGCACCGCCCTCGATCAGGTCGCTGCCTGCAAGGCCGATCAGCAGATCCCTGGTACTCCCACCGATGATCAGGTCATCAGCATCCGTGCCGACCTTTCTGGCTGTGGCCGTCGTCTTGAGCGCTGTGAGCTGCTTGGAGAGCTTCTTGCTCCACCCCAGATCGACATAAGAGGGATAGATCGCCTTGGATTCGCCAGCCGGAACAGCACCGACCAACTCCACGCGAAAGCGCAGCGGTGCATCGGGGGGAATCGACGGCGGTGCACCCGCGCTCCCGTAGGCCTGATCGGCTGGAATCGTGAGTTCCAGCACCTCACCCAATCGACGACCGGTGAGGGCCCGATCCCAACCCTGAATCACCTGACCACTGCCCACCGTGAAGGTGAACAACTGCCGCGCTGGGATCACCGAGAAGGTGTTGAAGTCGTAGTTGGCATCGAACGGTGTGCCATCGCCATTCACCAGCGAACCAGAATAGAGGACTCCGAGTAGATCGCCGGAGCGCACTACGGCTCCTTTCGATGAGCGCAACACACTGATGCCTAAGTCATTTGCCATCGACTGCCCCGGCTGCGCCGTTGATCAGTTGGGCCTGTAATACTAGAGGCCGCAACAGCGCCCAGTCGGGCCACTGCGCACAGGCCATCAACCGAGCACGTCGAGCGTGTGCAGCGCACCTGCTCACCTAGGGCTTGGGCGATCAGCAGCCGATCGAACGGATCCTTGTACGGGCAAGCCAACACAGCCAAACGACGGATGTGCGGCCAGCACACTGGGAGCAGTGCCCAACCTTCCTGATTCACGATCCAGTCATGGATGGCGCCCAAGGGCATCGTCAGATCAGGTTTGCCGAGCCGTGACGTGATCTGCATCTCCCAAAGGTTCACGACACTGCCATTGATCGCGGTGGCTGGGTCTGCAATCAAGGCAGCGGTCTCGGGCTTGAGGCGATCAGGTTCAGATAGCCACCCGATCAGAACGCTGGTATCGAGAAGGAGATTGCGTCTGATCAGGGCTGTAGAAACACCTCATTCAGCGGCGCAGTAAAGTCGTCATGGGGGTGCATTGTGTCTTGTCCTGAAGCGCTGGAGCATTGAGGACGAATGGCACGGGGGCCGCGACACCCAGCTTGGGGAGGACGCTCAGCGTTAAACCAATCGCACTGGAGCCCCGGCGTTCGCGTTCCTGCAGGTCGTGGAGATGAACCTGTTCAGACGCGGTGGCTGTTGTGTGTCACCACGTTGATCAGTGGAGCAGCTCACAATGCCGCTGCTGAGGTGATCGGCCGCCGAGGGCTGAGTGCTTCCTGAGCCGGTTTTAGATCGACAGGTGTCGCAGCAGCCAGCAGTTGCGTTCCTCAGAGTTCTGGAACGGCATCCCATAAGCCCATTCCCGGAACAGTGCGGTTGCGCCGCCTCAAACCTGAGGAGGCCCCATGCCTGTCTCCATCGCCGAAGCCGCAGACTCCTTGGGTTTTCGCTCCAGGTCGACGCTCTAATGCCTCCTCGATCAGGATCTTCTAAAGGACTGGCAGAGGACCGGGCCAAAAGGTCAGCGGTGGCTGGAGCTGGACGGTCTCCAGGTCAAGCCCCAGAAGTTTGTGACGTTCAGAGCAACAGCTCCAAGAGACCGAAGAAAGCCCGGACCTTGGATCAGGACGTGGACCACCGAGAGCTCAATGGAGAGGGCCCGGAGGCGTCCCGGTTCTGGCAATAGGTGGCCCCGGTGGCCAAAGGGTTCCTGGATCTCAGCTGCTTGGTCCCCCGTCGTTGTCTGCGGATCGCTTGGTGACCCTCTCCAATGTGATCGAGCTGGCCGTGCGTGGAAGGTTGTCCAGGAGAAGGTCTCCACAGGCATCTCAGGACATCCATGAGAAGCTGAGGGGGTGAAGGGTGGCTTGGATCAGGAGGAGACCTCTTCAGTCTGACCTGCTGAGATCCACTGCACAGGAAAGGAGCTCAGAAATAGCCTCCAGATCCGTTGTCCACACAGGTTTCTCACTTGATTCCCTAGATGCCGGGGTTGCGTTGAGGCTTTCAAGGCTTCCTTTGGCGCCTGAAGATGAGGCCCCTTATAAAACTGGTTGATTCCAGTCGTATGGACTAGGGGCAGGGTGGGTGAGGTGATCAAATGCCAGTTGAGAAAATTTCGTTAAGGCAGGGGCGTGAGTCTCGGTCCCTATTTTAGGCAGTTTCCTGGGTTGCCCAGGTGCTATAGGGTATTGCTCAGTGGTTTAGCTTGGTGTGATCAGGACCTGGAAGATCTCGCCAGAGGCAACGGTGTAGTTGGTATTTCCGTAGGTACTTAGATCGTTGAAGTCGCTGAAGACCTGCGATTCAATGCCGCCAACGACATAGCCAACCAATACGGGTTCGCCGGGTTGGCTTTTGCCTTGTAGGCGATCTAGATCTAGGACTCCATCGGCGAGATAGCGCACGCGCTTGTTCTGTCCTTTCGAGATTGGGATGAATGTTGAGGCGGCACCAAAGCTGAGTGGTTGGCCCTGGTCATTGGAGATGTCGGGGAAGCTGCCTGCAATCGCCTGTGTCCATTCACCATCTGCAGTGCGGCTGAGTGCAGCAATCTGTGAG
The DNA here is from genome assembly GCA_947461705.1 of Synechococcaceae cyanobacterium. Taxonomy (GTDB): domain Bacteria; phylum Cyanobacteriota; class Cyanobacteriia; order PCC-6307; family Cyanobiaceae; genus Vulcanococcus. The sequence goes on along the minus strand of CANHMF010000035.1, from coordinate 8,101 downwards.
GTAAAGGGATACGAAAAGCCCTGGTTGGGATCATTGTCTCGATTGACGTAGTACGGCGCACCGCTTGGATCCAGGATGACCGCGGAGATTCCGCCAAAGATCAAGTTTGTCTGACTGTCTTCGCTGTGGGAGTAGAGCCCTAGGTTGGCAGCTGTGTATTGGTTGAACCCCTGCCGGAAGGTGGCTGGATTCTTGGGGGCCGGCATGGTGGGCTGGCCTGTGAGCAGATCGATCTCCACTGGCACGGTCCAGACGCCTTCGCCGTTGTAGAAGACGCCAGCGAGAGCTGCAGCTTCCTGCACGAGCCTCCCTGTGGCATTGCGATCTAGCTGTGTCATCACATTGAGATCGCGCCGCCGGTAGAGGCTGCTTTTCGGCTCTGTGACCCTATTCAGCGAGTAGGATAACGCCCTTTGTTTGGGTTGATAGTGAATGTTGAAGTTTCGAACCTGAGATGTGTAGAGGCCATTGGTGCCTGACGTATAGCTACCCTTGAAATCCTGTCCGAAGATCAGCTGCGCCTGGCCATCTCTTCGGCCTGCCAATAGCTCGCCTCCGGTAACGGCAAATAGATGGGTGGGCTCCCCATCCACCTGTATCGCTTCGCCCGCCACCGACAGCACGCTGTCCTTTGGAAGCTGCTTTGTTTTATCTTTTGCCCAGTTGGCCAGATCGCCCAGGTTAATTGCGCTGAGGCGATTGCGGGTCTGAAAGGTCTGGGAGGCTTCGTCATACACATATCCGCCCACGCGAAACATTACATCGCCCTGCTGAAGTTGTTCAGCGTTGGTTGTTGAGAGTGAGAGCTGCTTTGCGGCGCTCAAGCCCGACTTGGAAAGCGGGCGTGACCAGCTGCGCTCTCGCACAGGATCATACACCCAGATCCGATCATTCTGATGAGCTGGTGGAAAGTTCGCAGTGCCCTTGTTGGTGAAGTTGTGTAGCCCATTGGTGCGTCCACCAATCAGTACCCATTCACCATCTCTGGTCATCCCTGCGCTGAATGATTGCAGCGTGGGGAAGCGTGCCTGGCGGCCCTTCAATGGTTCCAGAGAGATGCTGTAGTTCTCAGCCCAAGTGCTAAGCGGGCTTGCCGTGGCTGTTTGATCTGCACCCGTCGCATTGAGAGCTATCGTCTCATTAGGCGCCATCACGAGGTCCGGCAGGTTCTGTCCCCATTGTGGGAACGGTTGCTGCGCCCGTCGGCGCTGGCAGCAAGCCTTCACATTGGATGGCGTACCTTTGCGACCCGCGCGCAGTTTGGGACGGGCCCCGTCGTAGGTGCCGGGTTTTCAAGTAGCGGTTGACAGAATCTGGGCTCATGGCTCACCCGCGCTCGTCGTCCGAATCCCGCTGGGGTGCATCATTACCGGTGTCTAAAGCGGCCTGAGTGGCTCAGCGGCGGCCACCAGAAATGCACCAGGATCGTGATGGGCAGGATGTAGTCGCGTAGGGCTGGATCGAGGGGGCTGTGGGCGGATAGCGGCTGCGCAGCCAGAACTGTCTCCAGCGGGGCCCAGGGGGGATTTGTGCGCGCTTCCGCAGAAATCGGCGCAAATCGATCGCTATTGGCCGAATCAGCCAGGGAGGCTGATTCGGCTTCAACTCAAGACGCCCTTCAGGCCGAGGGAAGTCCGCCAGCGGTTGAGCGAGGACTGTTGAAAGTTACCCGCCTCTCAACCCTCCCCAAATCGCTGGCAGCTCCCAGCTTCTCCACGTCAATGGAATACACCAGTTTCTGCTCCAGCAGGTGCTAGTCGTTGGCCGCCGCCACCCAGCCCCAGTCCCGATCTGCCATTGCTGCGGCCAGCTGCTGCAAGGGGATGCCGCCCCGGCTGTATCGGGCAGTCATGCTCCGCTGTGGGGTCGCTGATGCCCGCCTGCTTGCGGATGATCTTGGCCAAGCGAACGCTGACGTAGTGGCTTCGGCGTGGGTCTGCGGCTGGTGGAGGCGGTTCAGGGAACAGGATCCCCTCCCCCCTACTGCTGAGCCCAGGCGATAAATCTCTCGCCAATCAGTGCTTCGGGGATCGGTGTCTTCCTGGCGCTGCTGTCTGTCTTCAAGCGCCGATCTTCGGCGGGTTGAATCACAACAACCCAAATGCCGTCGATTTCGCAGATGTCCTCACCCCTGCGTCCGGCCAGCTCCTCCAGTCGGTATCCCAAGCTCAACCCCAGCGGGAAGGTCCAGTGGTTGAACGGTCGGGGCCCCTGCTGCTTGCGGCTCAGGCGCCGTAGGAGAGCTGCTTCCTCGTGCGTGAACGGCCGCCGTTGTCGCTGGGTTCCGCCCGACTCCCGCATGCCCTTGGCAGTGAGGCGTTCGATCACTTGGTGTTCGATTGGCATGCCGTCAGCGGCCACGGCCTGGAGGACTGCTCGGTCAAGAGCGAGCTTTCGCCTCACTGTGTTGATGCTGCTGTGTGTGATCAGTTCGGCTCGCCAGTCGCTGACCTGCTGGGCTGTCAGCTGAGCAAGGCAGTCATGGCCCAGATAGGCCCGGAATTCCTCGATCCGGTGCTCTGCGTCAATGGCCGTCTTGGGGGCGGGGGCCCGCAGTGCTTTCCAGCGGCTCACCGCTTGGTGAAAGGTCGGCCCTTTTTCGGCAGTGAGGGACTCGGGCGGCGGAGGGGGTTCAGGAATCACTGGCGGCACTCGGCCGTATTTCAAGGCCTCCAGCTGCTTGGCCTTGGGGATCAATGCGAGCTGCACCAGGCGGGCCGTGGTTGTTGGCCTTTGCAAGGGATCCACGGCGATGCCCAGGCCTGCGCCTCCTGCAGGGCCTCCAGTACGACAGCCGCGGCCTCCGGATCTGTGCAGTCGTGGGTGTCGGGCATGGGTGCCGACCTGGCCCAGGCCCCAGCCACGCCTGCCATCTCAAGGGCCGTCAGCTTCCGGCAGGCCTGCCTGGCCTGCTCCATCAAAACTTCGCTGCGAGCAAGGGCGGAGTCGTAGGCACGCTGAAAGACGCGGCTCCCTGGCTAGCCCTCGATCCGCGTCGTCATGGTGGCACTGCCGACGTGCTCCCTCAGCTCGTGGGGAACCCGGCGACGGAAGTACAAGGCCCGTCCCTTCGCCACGCAGAGCCGAGGCCAACGGGTGGCGCCAAGGGCGCTGTCAGTGGCGTGTGGAGAGCTCACTTGCACACTTCCTGCACACGTGTCTGCAGCCAGTGGAGCCCTCTGGACTCGGTGAGAGCCTTGTTGCAGCCTTGGTGTGAGCGTGTACAAGATGGAGAATAGGGGACTCGAACCCCTGACCTCTGCGGTGCGATCGCAGCGCTCTACCAGCTGAGCTAATTCCCCGGTTGGTGGCCGCAACGGTGACCCCAGCCAGAAGTTATCAGTCTTGCGGCCGATTCTGCGCTTGGCTGCTGTGGCCGGTTGAGGCTGTGGGGACAGAGAATGGAGGGCCCTGAGCTGGCCAGTCATGCGTGAGCCCCATGCCACGGCCCCTGGAACGATCACGCCCGAGCTGGTGGCCTCCTTTGATGAGGCGTCCACGGCGGAATTGGCACGTCGTCTCGATGAGGACGACTACCCCACCCCATTTGCGGGCCTGCAGGACTGGCACGTGATGCGTGCCCTGGCCATCCATCGCCCCGAGTTGGCCAGGCCCTATCTGCATCTGGTGGACCAGGAACCCTTCGATGAGGACTGAGCCTCACCGGTCGCCTGGCTCCGGTGCGGATCCCCTGGAGGGGCGCCGCATCCTGGTGGGCATCAGCGGCAGCATTGCGGCGGTGAAGCTGCCGCTGCTGGTGAGTGCCCTGGCCAAGCGCGGCGCTGAGGTGCGCTGTGTGCTCACTCCCAGTGCTGCTGCCCTGGTGAGCCCGGTGGCACTGGCCAGCCTCAGTCGCCATCGCTGTTACCTCGATGCCGACCAGTGGAGTTCCCAGGCGGCGCGGCCCCTGCACATCGAGCTGGCGGAATGGGCCGAGCTCGTGGTGCTCGCCCCACTCAGCGCCACCAGCCTGGCGCGCTGGGTGCATGGCCTCGGCGACACCCTGTTGGCGTCGTTGCTGCTGGCCACCGAGGCGCCGGTGCTGGCCGCCGCGGCCATGAATACAGCCATGTGGGGCGCACCGGCCGTGGCTCGCAACTGGGCAGAGCTGCAGGGCCATGCACGGGTTCTTCCCCTGGGCCCCGCTGCTGGCCTGCTGGCCTGCGACCGCGAGGGAGCAGGTCGGATGGCCGAACCGGCCCTGTTGTTGCTGGCGCTGGAATCGCTGGCCCTTTGGGGGTGCCGGCGGGATTGGCAGGGCCGGCGTTTGTTGGTCACGGCGGGCCCCACCCGCGAGTGGCTGGATCCAGCCCGTTGCATCAGCAATCCCAGCACTGGCCGCATGGGCGTGCTGCTGGCTCAGGCGGCCCGGCTGCGGGGGGCTGAAGTGGAGCTGATCCACGGTCCCTTGGCGGTGGATCCCGCCTGGTTGGATGGCTTGCAGTGCCACCCAGTGGACACTGGCGCCGATCTGCAGGAGCGCTTGCATGCTCTGCAGGGGCAGGTGGATGCCATCGCCATGGCGGCGGCCGTGGCTGACCACCGCAGGGCGGGAGCTCTGGATCACAAGCTCGACAAGGCCCAACTCGCCCTGGCGATGCAGTCGGGTTGGGAGCCCGTGCCGGATCTGTTGGCGGAGTTGGTGGCCCGGCGCCCGGCCGGTCAGCGGATCCTGGGGTTCGCGGCCCATTCTGGCGACGTGCTGCCCCAGGCCCAGGCCAAGTTCAGGCGCAAGGGCTGCGATCTGCTGTTTGCCAATCCGATTGATCAGCCCGGTGCCGGTTTCGGCGCCGCAACCAATGAGGGCTGGCTGCTCGGGCCGGGCAACTCCAGTGAGCAGTGCCACCCAGCGAGCAAATTGCAGCTGGCCCACAGGCTGCTCTCGGCCCTGGGTGACTTGCTGGAGGGTTGAGCTGCTGCAGGCTGCCGTTCAGGCGGCCAGGGGGGAGCTGCTGCCGTCGCTCTGCATCAGGTCCATGAAGGTTTTGAGCTGGAGCCGGGGGATGTAGGGCCAGCCGCCACTTTTCTCCATGCTCTGCAGCAGGTTGAACAGCTCGCCTCGATCGGCGGGCATGCTCGCCCGGAATGGACCATCCTGAATGGTGCGGTGCAGGTCTTCCAGGCGGCGCAGCAACAGCAGCAGCGCTTCCGGTTCGCCATCCACCTCGGCTGCCAGTCCATCCAGCCCCTGCAGCAACGCCTCAAGCCTGGTGTCCCAGGTGGTCGGGGCGGTTGGGGCGGTGCTGTTGCCGTCGGTCATGGGGCCTGCTGCTTGCGCTCCCTCATACAGGTTGTTGAGAGCCGCGACATGGTACGCGGAATCAGGGTTTTGCACCGGTAGTATCCGCAGCGGGCGCACCCCAATTAAGAGGTTTTTCCCTGCCAGACCGGCTTCTCCCCATGCGTTTCCGTCCCCTGCTGGCCCTCGTGCTGGCGCTCTGTCTGACCCTGGTCACCGCCTGCAGCGGCGGTGCCAAGGCCGTCGACCGGGCCAACCTGACTTACGACGACATTCACAACACCGGTCTGGCCAACGACTGCCCGACCCTGCCTGATTCGGCCCGCGGCTCCATTGCTCTGGATTCGTCCGCGAAATACCAGTTGCTCGAGATCTGCATGCACCCTGCTGAGGTGTATGTGAAGGGAGAGCCCGCCAACAAGCGCCAGGAGGCGCAGTTTGTGCCGAGCAAGATCCTCACTCGCTTCACCACCAGCCTGGATCAGGTGTATGGCGACCTGGCGGTGAGCTCCAACGGCCTCAACTTCCAGGAGCAGGGCGGCCTGGATTTCCAGCTGATCACCGTGCTGCTGCCCGGTGGTGAGGAAGTGCCCTTTGTCTTCTCCAGCAAGGAGCTGGCAGCCACGGCTGATGGCACCTCGATCAGCACCAGCACCGACTTCGACGGCGCCTACCGCGTTCCCAGCTACCGCACCTCCAACTTCCTGGATCCCAAGGCCCGTGGTCTCACCACCGGCTACAGCAGTGCTGTGGGTCTGGTGCCAGCTGGAGACGATTTCACCGGTGAGAGCGTCAAGCGCTACGTGGACGGCACGGGCAACATGAATCTCTCCATCACCAAGGTGGATGCCGCCACTGGTGAATTCGCCGGGGTGTTCACGGCCATCCAGCCCTCCGACACCGACATGGGCACCAAGGAGACCATGGACGTCAAGATCGTTGGCCAGGTCTACGGTCGTCTCGAAAAAGCCTGATTGCCGCCTCGGCTCAGGCTTGATGGATGGGGGGGCCGAAGGCCCCCTTTTTTCATGGTCGCTCGCGGGCAGAGCCCCACGGCAATCCCTGTCTGGGAGAATCGGCGCCATTACCCCGTACCCCCCTCGCATGACCAGCAGCGCTGCTCCCTCCGCCCGCCAGGGCCTGATCGCCCCCCACGGCGGCACCCTGGTGGATCTGCGGGTTCCCGCTGAGCAGCGTGAGGCCGTCAAGGCCGGGGTGGACCACGTGGTGGAGTGCTCCGATCGCAACGCCTGCGACGTGGAACTGCTGATGGTGGGTGGCTTCTCGCCCCTCCGCGGCTTCATGCATCAGGACGACTACCAATCCGTGGTGGCGGGCAACCGCACCACCAGCGGCCTGCTGTTTGGTCTGCCGATCGTGATGGACACCCAGCGCGATGACATCCAGGTGGGCCAGAAGCTTCTGCTCACCTACCGCGGTCAGGACCTGGCGGTGATGACGGTGGAGAGCAAGTGGGAGCCGGATAAGGCCCGCGAGGCGCAGGGCTGCTACGGCACCACCTCGATCGAGCACCCGGCGGTGAAGATGATCGCCACGGAGCGGGGTCGCTATTACCTCGGAGGCGCCATCCAGGGCCTGGAGCTGCCGGAGCGGGTGTTCCCCTGCAAGACCCCGGCCGAAGTGAGGGCCACCTTGCCCGAAGGGCAGGACGTGGTGGCGTTCCAGTGCCGCAACCCCATCCACCGCGCCCACTACGAACTGTTCACCAGGGCCCTGGAGGCCAGCAATGTGAGCGAGCAGGGCGTGGTGCTGGTGCATCCCACCTGTGGCCCCACCCAGGACGACGACATCGCCGGAGCCGTGCGCTTCCAGACCTACGAGCGGCTGGCCGCTGAGGTGAACAACTCCCGAATCCGCTGGGCCTACCTGCCCTATTCGATGCACATGGCTGGCCCCCGTGAGGCCCTGCAGCACATGATCATCCGCAAGAACTACGGCTGCACCCACTTCATCATCGGCCGCGACATGGCCGGCTGTAAGAGCTCCATCAGCGGCGACGACTTCTATGGCCCCTACCAGGCCCAGGACTTCGCGCGCGACAACGCCTCCGAGTTGGGCATGGAGACCGTGCCGTCCCTGAACCTCGTGTTCACCGAGGAAGAGGGTTACGTCACGGCTGAGCATGCCGAGGCCCGCGGCCTGCATGTGAAGAAGCTCAGCGGCACCCAGTTCCGCCAGATGCTGCGCAGCGGCGAGGAGATCCCCGAGTGGTTCGCCTTCCGTAGCGTGGTGGAGGTGCTGCGCTCGGCCTCCTGAGTTCCTGCGCCGAAACCGCCAACCAACCAGGCAGGCGGTGGTTAACATTCCTTTACCGAACAGTCCGGAGAGCCCAAAGTGAAGAAGCGCTGGCGGAATGCGGGGCTCTACGTGCTCCTGGCGGTGGTGGTGATCGCTGTGGGCACGGCCTTCCTGGATCGTCCCGATCCGGCCAATGCCCCCCGTACCCTCCGCTACAGCGATTTTGTGGAGGCCGTGGAGTCCAATGAGGTGTCGCGGGTGCTGATCGCCCCTGACAGGGGCACCGCCCAGGTGGTGGAAAACGACGGCCAGCGGGCCGTCGTGAACCTCGCCCCCGACAAGGACCTGCTCAAGCTCCTCGAGACCCACAAGGTGGATATCGCCGTGGAGCCCTCCCGCCAGCCCCAGGCCTGGCAGCAGGCCGTGGGCTCCCTGATCTTCCCGCTGCTGCTTCTGGGGGGCCTGTTCTTCCTGCTGCGCCGCGCCCAGGGCGGCGGCGGCAATCCCGCCATGAACTTCGGCAAGAGCAAGGCGCGGGTTCAGATGGAGCCCCAGACCCAGGTGACCTTCGGCGATGTGGCCGGCATCGAGGGCGCCAAGCTG
>CANHMF010000034.1 GCA_947461705.1 Synechococcaceae cyanobacterium | reverse complement strand
TGCGGCAGGAGCAACAGGAGCTGGTGGTAGCCGTGCCCACCCACTGGGCGCCGGAGCAACGCCAACAGCTGCTGGATCTGGCCGCGGCCGCAGGCGGCAGGCCCGTGGCCCTGCGGCTGGCCCTGCAGGCCGACATCCAAACCGCCCTGAATGCGTCCCCGGGCGACGCACCCAGCCAGGAGCCCAGCGGCGAGCGCAACACCGGGGGCCCCACACCGCAGCCGGCCCCAGCAGCGCCCCCCACCCCCAAGCCGCGGGCCTCCCTGCTGCAGGAGATCGACCTCAGTGAAGCGCGGGAGCCCGCAACGGAGACCGCACCCTCCGATCTCGATCTGGAGAACAGCGAAGGCGCCAACACCTCGCCGATCGTGAGCCTGGTGGACAAGGTGCTGGTGCAGGCCCTGAGCAGCGGCGCCAGCGACATCCACATCGAACCCCAGGAAGACGGGCTGGTGGTGCGGTTCCGCCAGGACGGGGTGCTGGAGCAGCTGGACAAGCTGCCCCGCTCGATTGCGCCGGCGGTGGCCTCCCGGCTCAAGGTGATGGCCGATCTGGACATCGCCGAGCGGCGCCTACCGCAGGACGGCCGCATCCGCCGGCGCTACCAGGGCAAGACCTTCGACCTGCGGGTGAGCACCCTGCCCACCCGCTACGGCGAAAAGGTGTGCATGCGGCTGCTGGACAGCGGCGCCACCCAGCTGGGGCTCGACAAGCTGATCACCGACCCCCTGGCCCTGGCCAGCATTCGGGACATGGGCTCCAAGCCCTTCGGGATGATCCTGGTGACCGGCCCCACCGGCTCCGGCAAATCCACCACCCTCTACTCCCTGCTGGCGGAACGCAACGACCCGGGCATCAACATCTCCACCGTTGAAGACCCGATCGAATACGGCCTCAAGGGCATTGCCCAAACCCAGGTGAACCGGGACAAGGGCTACGACTTCGCCATGGCCCTGCGGGCCTTCATGCGCCAGGACCCCGACGTGCTGCTGGTGGGGGAAACCCGCGACCTGGAAACCGCCAAGACCGCCATTGAGGCCGCCCTCACCGGCCACCTGGTGCTCACCACCCTGCACTGCAACGACGCCCCCACCGCCATTGCACGCCTGGCGGAGATGGGGGTGGAGGCCTTCATGGTGAGCGCCTCCCTGATCGGGATCGTGTCCCAGCGACTGCTGCGACGGGTATGCCCCAGCTGCCGGGTGCCCTATCACCCCAGCGCCCAGGAGCTCGGGCGCTTCGGTCTGTTTGCCGCCAGCGAGCAGAGCATCACCTTCTACCGGGCCAAGCGGGAGCGCACGGCCCAGGAGGAGGCCTGCCCCCACTGCCAGGGCATTGGCTACAAGGGCCGCATCGGGGTCTACGAGGTGCTGCGCATCAACGAGACCCTCGCCAGCGCCATCGCCCAGCAGGCCAGCACCGATCAGATCCGCAAGCTGGCGATTGAATCGGGCATGAAAACCCTGCTGGGCTACAGCCTGGATCTGGTGCGCCAGGGCCACACCTCCCTAGAGGAGGTGGAGCGGATGATCCTCACCGACTCCAGCCTGGAATCAGAACGGCGGGCCAAGGCGCGCCACACCATCAGTTGCCAGGGCTGCGGGGCCGGCCTGCGCGATGAATGGCTGGAATGCCCCTACTGCCTCACGCCGCGGGGCCAACACTGAGCCCGGCGGGGCCGTTGCCGCACCCCCCTGCGCTCCACAGACTGCAGTCAGGGATCGCCCGCCAGCGCAGCGCCATGGACCTCCAGATCGAAGAGCTGATGGAGGAGCTGGTGCAGGCCGGCGGCAGCGATCTGCACCTGGCCGCCGGTCAGCCCCCCTACGGCCGCTTCAGCGGCCAGCTCAAGCCCATGCGAGAGCAGGCCCTGAGTGAGGACGTGTGCAACCGGTTGATCTTCTCGATGATCAACAACGCCCAGCGCAAGCAGCTGGAGCAAACCTGGGAGCTCGACTGCGCCTATGGGCTCAAGGGGGTCTCACGCTTCCGGGTGAATGTGTACCGCCAGCGGGGCAGTTATGCGGCCTGTCTGCGGGCGCTGGGCAACACCATCCCCAGCCTCAAGGCCCTGAATCTGCCGGCCGTGGTGGAGGAAACCAGCCGCCGGCCCAGGGGGCTGATCCTGGTGACGGGCCCCACTGGCTCCGGCAAGACCACCACCCTGGCCGCCCTGCTGAACCACATCAACCAGACCCGCGCCGAGCACATCCTCACCATCGAGGACCCGATCGAGTTCACCTACAAAAACGTCCAGAGCCTGATCCACCAGCGCCAGCTGGGGGACGACACCCGCAGCTTCAGCGCCGCCCTGCGGGCTGCCCTGCGGGAGGACCCGGACGTGATTCTGGTGGGGGAGATGCGCGACCTGGAAACCATCCAGCTGGCCATCACCGCCGCTGAAACGGGCCACTTGGTGTTCGGCACCCTGCACACCAGCTCCGCCTCCCAGACGGTGGACCGCATGGTGGATGTGTTCCCCGGCGATCAACAGACCCAGATCCGCGTGCAGCTCAGCAGCTCCCTGGCGGGGGTGTTCTCCCAGACGCTCTGCAAGCGGCTCAACCCGGCACCGGGCCAGTTCGGCCGGGTGATGGCCCAGGAAATCCTGATCAACACGCCCGCCATCGCCAACCTGATCCGCGAGGGCAAAACGGCGCAGCTCTACTCCCAGATTCAAACGGGCGGCCAGATGGGCATGCAGACCCTGGAAAAGGCCCTGGCCGACCTGGTGCTGCAGGGGGCCGTGAGCCACGAGGAAGCCATGGCCAAGGCCGGCAAGCCCGATGAACTGGGCCGCCTGCTCGACGGCAAGGTGAGCTGAATGCCCCTCTTCACCGCCACCTACACCACCCGAGCCGGCCAGACCCGCCAGCTGCGGCTGCAGGCGGCGGATGCGGCCAGCGCCAAGCGCGACCTACGCCGCCGGGGCATCGTGCCCACCGGCCTCCAGGCCGGCGAGCTGAAAACCCTGCCCAGCCCTCAGGCCAAACCCAGCGGCAACCTGCTGAGTAGCGATCTCAGCGCGCTGCTGGAGGCCAAGCCCGGGATCCGCGAGAAGGCGCTGTTCGCCAACAAGCTGGCCGCCCTCGTGGATGCCGGGGTGCCGATCGTGCGCAGCCTGGATCTGATGGCCGGCCAGCAGCGCATGCCGCTGTTCAAGCGGGCCCTCACCGCCGTGGGCCAGGAGGTGAGCCAGGGGGGCAACCTGGGCGGTGCCATGCGGCGCTGGCCCAAGGTGTTCGACCGGCTCACCATCGCCATGGTGGAAGCGGGCGAAACCGGCGGGGTGCTGGATGAAACCCTGCGGCGCCTGGCGACATTGCTGGAGGGCAACGCCAAGCTGCAGAACCAGATCAAGGGCGCCATGGGCTACCCGGTGGCGGTGCTGGTGATCGCCGTGCTGGTGTTCCTGGGGATGACGATCTTCCTGATCCCCACCTTTGCCGGCATCTTCGAAGACCTGGGCGCCGAGCTGCCGCTGTTCACCCAGTTAATGGTGGACCTGAGCAAGGTGCTGCGCTCCTCGTTTTCCGTGCTGCTGGGCGGCGGGATCCTGGTGGGGGCCTGGCTGTTCAGCCGCTACTACGCCACCCCGGTGGGACGGCGCAAGGTGGATGCCCTGCTGCTGAAGCTGCCCCTGTTCGGGGACCTGCTGCAGAAAACCGCCACCGCCCAGTTCTGCCGCACCTTCAGCTCGCTCACCCGGGCCGGGGTGCCAATCCTGCTGTCGCTGGAGATCGTGCAGGAAACCGCCGGGAACAGCGTGATCGGCGACGCCATCGTGGACTCCCGCCGGGATGTGCAGGAGGGCATTCCCCTGAGCGTGGCCCTCAGCCGCAAACAGGTGTTCCCCGATCTGGCCCTGAGCATGCTGGCCATCGGCGAGGAAACGGGCCAGATGGACGCCATGCTCTCCAAGGTGGCGGACTTCTACGAAGACGAAGTGGAGGCCGCCGTGAAGGCCCTCACCTCCATGCTGGAGCCGGCCATGATCGTGATCGTGGGCGGCATCGTGGGATCAATCCTGCTGGCGATGTACCTGCCGATGTTCTCGATCTTCGATCAGATCAAGTAGCCCCGGGGGCCGCAGCGATCGCCTCGCCGGCCAGCCAGCCGGAACTCCAGCAGTGCTGGAAGTTGAACCCTCCGGTGACGCCATCCACATCCAGCAGTTCCCCCACCAGATAGAGGCCGGGCACCTGGCGGCTCTCCATCGTGGCCAGATTCATCTCCCCCAGGGGCACCCCCCCGGCGGTCACGAATTCCTCGCCGAAGGGGCCGCGGCCGGCCACCGGATAGCGGCTGGCACGCAGGGCCTGGATCAGCCCCTGCTGCTGCGGTTTGGTGAGGTCGGCCCAGCGCCGCTCGGCCTCCACCCCCTGCTGCTCCAGCAGGTGCAACCACAGCCGGCGACTCAGCTCCGGCCAGGGTCGGAAGTTGCTGAGCTGCCGCCGGGCCTGCTCGCGGCGGCAGGTGGCGAACAGGGCCTCGAGGTCGGCGAGGGAGCGGCCGCCCGTCCAGTCCAGTTTCAGCTGCGCCCTGTAGCCGGCCGCATGCAGGGCTCGGGCGGCGAAGGCCGTGAGCCGCAGGGTGGCCGGCCCGCTCAGGCCCCAGTGGGTGATCAGCACCGGGCCCTCCTGGCGCAGACGCTGTGGAACACCGGGCAGCTCGAGCTCCAGCTCGAGGGCCACCGGATCCATCACCACCCCGGCCAGGGCCACCAGGGGGTTGGGCTTGAAGGCGAGGGTGAACAGCGAGGGCACCGGCGGCACCAGGCCGTGGCCCAGCTCTGCCGCCAGGCGCCGACCACTGGGATGGCTGCCGGTGGCGAGCACCAACCGCTCGCAGCTGAGGGTCGCGCCGCCCCGCAGCTGCAGGCTGAACCCCCCCTGCGGCCGAGCCTCCACCGCCTGCAGGGCCGTGCTGGTGCGCAGCTCCACGCCAGCGCTGCTCGCCGCCTGGCGCAGGGTGTGGATCACGGACGTGGAGCGGTTGCTGCGGGGGAAGAGGCGGCCATCGGCCTCCTCCACCAGCTCCAGGCCGTGGTCGTCGAACCAGGCCACCGCATCGCCGCTGGCAAAGCGGCTGAAGGGACCCCGCAGGGCCTTGCCCCCACGGGGGTAGTAGCCCACCAGGGCACGGGGATCCCAGCAGGCGTGGGTCACGTTGCAGCGGCCGCCGCCGCTGATCAGCACCTTGCCCAGGGGCTCGGGGGTGCTCTCCAGCACCAGCACCCCCCGGGCCCCCGCCTCGGCGGCGCTGATGGCCGCCATGAACCCCGCCGGGCCACCGCCGGCCACCACCACGGGCCAATGCTGGGGAGCAGCAGTCATGGGGGAGGGACCAAGGCGGGCAGGGGCAACGGGCAGCATGGGGGAATGCCCGAGGCGCCCCACCCTTCCATCCCCGTTCAGGGGGCTTACCGCTTCAGTGTGGCCCCGATGATGGACTACACGGATCGGCACTTCCGGGTGCTGATGCGTCAGATCACCCAGCGCAGCCTGCTCTACACCGAAATGGTGGTGGCCCAGGCCCTGCACCACTGCAGCCTGGCCGCCAGCGCGGGAGACCTGAGGGCCCGGGAACGGCTGGAGCGGCTGATCGGTTTCGATGCCTGCGAACACCCCATCGCCCTGCAGGTGGGGGGCGACGATCCAGCCCTGCTGGCCCAGGCGGCGCAGATCGCCGCAGACCGCGGGTACGACGAGATCAACCTCAACGTGGGCTGCCCCAGCGAGAAGGTGCAGAAGGGACGGTTCGGGGCCTGCCTGATGGCAGAACCCGATCACGTGGCCCGCTGCATCGCGGCCATGGCCCAGGCCAGCCCGCTACCGGTGACCGTGAAGCACCGCATCGGCATCGATGACCGCGATTCCTACGCCGAGCTGCTCAGCTTCGTGGACACCGTGGCCGCGGCGGGGGCCCAGCGCTTCAGCGTGCACGCCCGCAAGGCCTGGCTCGAAGGCCTCGATCCCAAGCAGAACCGCACGATCCCGCCCCTCCGCTACGACCTGGTGCACCAGCTCAAGCAGGAGCGCCCGCAGCTCAGCATCGAGCTGAACGGCGGGCTGCTGGAACTGGCGGCCTGCCAGCAGCAGCTGCAGTGGGTGGATGGGGTGATGGTGGGCCGCGCCGCCTACGACCACCCCCTGCGCTGGGCCCCCGTGGACCGGGAGCTCTTCGGCGATGCCAGCCACGGGCCGGCACTGGCCTCCAGCGTGGTGCGGGGGCTGGTCCCCTATGCCGAGCGCTGGTGCTGCCAGGGCGGGCGGCTCTGGGCCATTGCCCGCCATCTGGTGCAGGTGGTGGAGGGGGTCAGCGGCGCCCGCCACTGGCGCCGCGATCTGGGCCTCGCTGCCGGGGCGCGCACCGCAGGCCCTGAGGTGCTGGAAGCGGCTGCCCTGCAACTCGAAGCCCGCGGCCTCTGAGGCCTTCAGTCCTGGGGGCCGCCACTGCTGCGGCGCCGACGGCTGCGGCCTTCGCCAAAGCTGTCGCCGCTGCCGTAGCTGCGGTCTTCCCAGCCCGAGGCACCGGAGGGGCGATCCACGCCGCCGCCGGCAGCAGCGCCGCCGTAGCCGCCACCACCGCCGTAGCCACCGGACGAACCACCCCCCCCATAACCGCCGCCGCCGTAGCCACCGCCATTGGCACGGCGGGGAGCACCACCACCGCCACCACCGGCAGTGCGGGGTTCGGCCTTGTTGATGCGCAGGGGGCGCCCCATCAACTCGGCGCCCTGGAGCCCATCAATCGCGCGATTTTCGCTCTCCTCATCGGCCATCTCCACGAAGGCGAAACCGCGCTTGCGCCCGGTGTCGCGCTCCAGTGGCAGCGAACAATTGGCCACGTCGCCAAACGGAGCAAACAGCTCGGCTACGTCCTCCTGCTCAGCACGGAAGGGCAGGTTTCCAACAAAAATGCTCACAGGCCGAAGGGGCCGATCAGGCGAAGGTTCAGCCTTTTGAGAGTAGACCCGCCGCACAAGTCCGGCCGGTGCTCGTTTGCAGCAGAAGCAAACCCATTGAGGCCGCCGGGCCTGAGGGGGCCCATGGGGCCGCGCGCTCAGCCCGCCAGCCGCGCCTTGGCCCGCTCGAGCTGTAGCCGCACCTGCTCAAAGGCCGTGCCGCCCTCGCTGCGGCGGGCCGCCACCACCTGGCGGGGATGGATGGCCTCGGCAATGTCGGCCTCAAAGGCGGGATGCAGCTGCTGCCAGCGCTCCAGCGGGAGATCCCGCAGCAGGATCCGCTCCTGCAAGCAGCCCTTCACCAGGCCACCCACCAGCTGGTAGGCCTCGCGGAACGGCACGCCTTTGGCCACCAGATAGTCGGCCACATCGGTGGCGTTGGAGAAATCGCTGGCCACCGCCTGCTCCAGACGTTCCGGGCGGAAGCTGAGGCCCTCCTCGAACAGGATCGCCATGGCCTCGAGGCAGTCGCGGGTGGTGGTCACCGCGTCGAACAGGGCCTCCTTGTCCTCCTGGAAATCCTTGTTGTAGGCCAGGGGCAGGCCCTTGATCATCACCAGCAAGCCCTGCAGGTGGCCGAACACCCGGCCACACTTGCCCCGCACCAACTCCGGCACATCCGGGTTCTTCTTCTGGGGCATCAGGCTGCTGCCGGTGGCGCAGCGGTCGGTGAGGGCCACGAAGCCGAACTCCTCGCTGGCCCAGAGGATCACCTCCTCGCTCAGCCGGCTCAGGTGCACCATCACCAGGCTGGCGGCGGCGCTGAACTCCACGGCGAAGTCCCGGTCGCTCACGGCATCGAGGCTGTTGGCGTACACCTCCTCAAAACCCAGGGCCGCGGCGGTGTGGCGCCGATCGATCGGCACCGGCGTGCCGGCCAGGGCGGCAGCCCCCAGGGGGCAGATGTTCACCCGATGGCGCAGATCCCGCAGGCGGGCCCGGTCGCGCTCGGCCATCTCCACATAGGCCAGCAGGTGATGGGCCAGGCAGATGGGCTGGGCCCGCTGCAGGTGGGTGTAGCCCGGGATCATCACCTCGGCATGCCGCTCCGCCTGGGCCAGCAGGGCCCGCTCAAAGCGCACGATCGCCGCATCGATGGCATCGATCTGGGCCCGCAGCCACAGGCGCAGGTCGGTGCCCACCTGGTCGTTGCGGGAGCGACCGGTGTGCAGCTTCTTGCCCAGGGGGCCCAGCAGTGCAATCAGCCGCCGCTCCACGGCGAAGTGCACGTCTTCATCCTCCAGGCCGGGATTGAACTGGCCTGCCGCAGCTTCGGCGCGCACCTGCTCGAGGCCCGCCACGATCTGCTCGGCCTCCTCGGGGGTGATCACCCCGGTGCTGCCCAGCATGCGGGCGTGGGCGACGGAGCCGTCCAGGTCCTGCTGCAGCAGGGTGATGTCAAACCCGATCGAGGCATTGAAGCGCTCGATGGCCGGATGCAGCCCCTCCTCGAAACGCTGGCTCCAGGTGGAGGAGGAGGAATCGACCGCCATCGGGCCCGTTGTGGCTGCTGGCCTCAGCTTGGCAGGCAGCTGAGCGGGGGCGATTCAGTGGGGGAGCGAGGGCAGCATCACTTCCTCCTTCACCTTGAGCACCACCATGGAGGCGTCGTCCTCCAGGGGGCGATCGGCGCCCACAAAGCGATCCAGGCGGGTGAACAGCTGATCGAGGATGCCCTGGGCACCGATGCCGGAGCGGCAGGCGGCGTGCAGGGCCTTGATCAGCCGCTCCTCATCAAAGCGCTCGCCATTGAGCCCGGGAGCCTCGCTCACACCATCGGTGTAATAGAGCAGCACGTCGCCGGGATCCAGCACGATCTGTTCGCAGCCGTAGTTGGCCTCAGGCTGCAGACCGATCAACAGGCCGGGGGCATCGAGCCGATCCACAGCGTTGCGCATCCGCCGCCAGATCAAGGGCGGGTTGTGGGCCGCGTTGGCATAGCGCAGCAGCCGGGTGCGGGGATCGAAGTCGGAATAAAAGAGGGTCACGAACCGGTGCGACTGGGCCAGGTCCTCCTGGGCCAGCTGGTTGAGGTCGTGCAGGATGCGATCGGGCGGCAGGCCACTCAGCACCTCGGCCCGCAGCATGCCGCGCAACAGGGTCATCAGCAGGCCGGCGGGGACGCCCTTGCCCATCACATCGCCCATCACCAGGGCCCATTTGCCCTGCTCACGGCGCCGGCCCAGCAACTGGGGCCGGGTGGGGATGAAGTCGTAGTAGTCGCCACCCACCTGGAAGGCGGGGCGGCAGCGGGCCGCCAGCTCCACCCCCTCGATCACCGGGCAGTGATCCGGCAGCAGCTGGGCCTGGATCTCGGCCCCGATGCTCATCTGCCGGTCGATGCGCTCGTGACGGCGGGCTTCCTGCAGCAGGGCATCGTTCTCGATCGCCACCCCGGCCAGATCCGCCACCAGCTGGGCATGGCGGCGGTGCACATCGCTCCAGCTGAACCCCGTCTTGGGGCCAAACACATACAGGCGGCCCCGACACCGGCTGCGGGCCACCACGGAGGTGCCGAACAGGGGCCGATCAGCCAGCTGCCGGCGCAGCAACTGATCGAGCCGGGTGGCCACCGCCTCCTCACCGGAGGCCTCAAGAAAGTCCTGGTCGCTGAGGCTGGCCAACTGGCGCAACAGCTCGGCACAGCCCGCCGGGGGGGTGGCATGCAACTGCTCCCGCCAGAGCCGCCCGTCGGGGTGGAACGTGACCAGCACGGCACCTTCGGCCTCCACCAGCCGAGCAGCCACCAGGGGCACCAGCTCCAGGAAGCGGCCCAGGTTGGTGAAACTGCGCAGGGCAAAGCCCAGGGAGGCCAGCAGTTCCTGGTTGCGGCGCTGTTCCTTGCCGAGGCTGTCGAGCAGCTGCCGCAGCGAAGCCGTGACCGTGAGCACCGGTGGCGCCTGATGGGGCACCGGGGGGGAGCTCTGTAGCGGTCGGTCAGACCGCCGTGGGGGCGGCTTACTGCTCACTGAGCGGGCCGCGAAGTGCCCGAAAGGTAGCAGCGAAAGACCGAGACCTACCGGGCCAACAGGGCCTCCACAAACTCAAAGCTGTTGAAGGGCCGCAGATCGCGGATGCCTTCACCGGCACCGATGAACCGGATCGGCAGGCCCGCCTCCGACGACACCGCCAGGGCCACGCCACCGCGGGAGCTGCCATCGAGTTTGGTGAGCACCACGCCGGTGAGCCCGGCCGCCTGGGCAAAGGCCATGGCCTGCTTGAGGCCGTTCTGGCCCTGGCTGGCATCCAGCACCAACAACGACTGCACCACCGCCTCCGGGGCCAGCTTGTCCACGATGCGGCGCACCTTGGCCAGCTCCTCCATGAGGTTGTGCTTGGTCTGCAGGCGGCCTGCCGTGTCCACCAGCACCAGGTCGGTGCCCTTGGCCTTGGCGGCACCGATGGCATCGAACACCACCGCGGCGGGATCGGCGTTGGCCGAGGGGTTCGACACCACCGTGACGCCGCTGCGCTCGCCCCACACCTGCACCTGCTGCACCGCAGCGGCCCGGAAGGTGTCGGCGGCGGCGATCAGGCAGCTGTAGCCACTGCGGATGGCCAGGTTGGCGAGCTTGCCGAGGGTGGTGGTTTTGCCAACACCGTTCACGCCCACCATCAGCCACACGTTGAGCTTGCCGCGCTCGGGCGCCAACACCGAGGCCCCACTGCTGCGGATTGGGGCATCCAGCAGGCCCTGCAGCTGCTCCTTGAGAAAGCGGATGCCTTCCGCCGGATCCACCACCTCCTCATTCATGCGCTTGCGCAGGGCCTCGAGCACCTGATCGGTGGCCTGAACGCCCACATCCGCCCGCAGCAGCAGGGTCTCGAGATCATCGAGCACCTCGGGGCTGAGGGGATCGTCGCCGAGGGTGTCCAGCAGCTGGGTGACAAACCCCTGGCGGGTCTTCTCCATGCCGCGGCGCAAGCGGCCCAGCCAGTCGATCTCCTCGAGGGAAATGTCCTCCAAGCGGCGGCCCTGGGCCGCGAGCACCTCCGCAGACCAGGTGAAGTCGGCGTCGAAAGCGCCGAGCTGCGGAGCCGGCTCCTCGGCCGGGGCCGCCACGGGCACCGCAGCTGGAGCTGCCGCTGGCGCTGGGCTCACCTCGAGGGAGCGCTCGAGCAACTCCTGCTGGCGCTGGGCCCGCTGGGCTGCAGCCTGCTCCAACAGGGAGAGCCCGGCGGGGGGCTCAGGGTTGGCCTGGGCGGCGTCTGCAGGAGTCTGTACAGGCTGTACAGAAGGGTTGAAAGGCTCCGAAACCACAAGCTCGGGCGACGGCTCTGGCTCTGGCTCTGGAGCGCTCTCAGCCTGTTTGGCCGCGTCCTGCTGGGCCTTGAGGCGGGCGTAGGCCTGCCGGGCCCAGTCCAGGGCCTCCTGATCCACCGCACCAACGGCGGGTGTTGCAGGGGGCGGGCTCGGGGCTGGTTCCGGCTCCGCAGCTGCGGGCTCTGGCTCGGGGGTGGCCCCGTCGGCCAGCACAGGCTCCGGAGCCGGTTCCGGCTGGAGCTCCTCGGGGCTCTGGGGGGCCGCGCCGCGCTTGAACCAGTCGAACACCATCAGAACCTCCCGCAGAACTCAACCGGCGCTGCCGGCACTGGTGAAGCGGCGCAGCACGCCGTTGATCATGCGGCGGCCCTGCTCGTCGCTGTAGCGGTTGGCCAGTTCCACCGCCTCATTGCAGGCCACGGCGGCAGGGGTGTGGAACTGCTCGATGTCCACAGCCGCGAGGCGCAGGATGTCGCGGTCGATCCGGGGCAACCGGGTGAGGCGCCAGCCCTCCATCACCCCATCGAGGCGCTGATCCAGGTCGGCGCGGTGACGCAGCACCGCCCGGGCCCGGTCCACCGCACCACGGCGAATCTCGTCCTGATCGGCCAGCATCAACAGCCGCGGCAGTTCAAGGCTGGCGGAGAGGCGATTGAGGCCCTGCTCAGCGTGGGCCAGTCCGTCCTGCAGGTGCTGCCGCACCTTGGGCAGCTGATCGGCACCCTCATCCTGCAGTTCGCTGTCCAGCAGTTGCTGCTGAGCCGCCTGCAGATCCACGGCTGCCTGGTCGAGGGCCTCGCGCACGTGCTGGCTGAGAGCCGCCAGGGCCTGGTGCAGGAGGGTGTCGAGGGCCATGTCGGCCGCGGGCTGGCGGTCACTGGTCTGGCCCAGCATCAGCAGGGCCAGTTCACGGGCAACGGTGCGGCTCTGCATCAGGCCTTGTTGGAGGGAAGGGGGGAATAGGCCGGGGCCCGGAGTTGGGCCAGCAGGCTGGAAAAGCTGCGGCTGGCAGGGGTTTCGCGCTCGTCGGGATTCACGATGCCGGCCGAGATGATCGTGCGGAAGGCATCTTCCACCGAGAGGTCGAGATCGCGCACCGACCCCTCGGGCACCACGGCATACCAGCCGGTGGTGGGGTTGGGGGCCGTGGGGATGAACACGCTCAGCATGGGCTTGTCGAAGCCGGCGGAGAGGGTGGCGCCCAACACGCCGGTCACGAAACCGAGGGCATACAGCCCCTCGCGGGGGTACTCCACCAACACCACCCGGCGGAAGCGGCTGGAGTTATCCCGCAGGAACGTTTCCAGGAGCTGCTTGAGGGTCTTGTACACAGACCCGGCCACCGGGATCCGCTGCAGGGTGCCCTCGCCGAACTCCAGCAGCCAGCGGCCCACGATGTTGCGGGCCATCAGACCGATCAAGAGGATGGCCAGCAGCGGCACCACCAGACCCAACCCCAGGTTGATCAACTCCTGGAGGATCGGGTTGAGGGTGTTGAACGGGTTGAGCTGCTTGGGGATCGAGGTGAGGAACGCCAGCACGAAGCGGCTCACCGTGGTGGCCAGCCAGATGGTGGTGGCCAGCGGGATCACCACCAGCAAGCCGGCGATCAGATCATTCTTGAGATCCTGCTGCAGGCGATCGCCGAGCGGTTGATCAGGTCTGGGACTGGATTGCACCAACGGGGGGCCCGGCTTTCCGGTCAGCAGATACCAATCCGCAACTTAGCCAGGCGCCCTCACAGCACGGCCACCAGGGCCAGCAGGGTGAAGGCCACCAGCAGCACGATGGCGGTGCCGGTGCCGCCGATGCGGCGCTGGTTAGCGGCCAGGTCGCGGCGGCGCTCGGCCTGCTGCAATTGGGAATCGGCCTGCTGGAGCTGGCGATCCATGAAGGCCTTGGCGGCCTGACGCTTCTGCTCAGGGGTGGCTTCCGCCGGAATCTGGCCAGCCTGCTGGCCCTGGGCCACCACCTGGTCGATCACCTGGGGGTTCTCCAGCTGGGCCTTGGCCATCTCCAACTGCCCCTTCTGGGCCTGGAGGGCCTGATTGGCCTGGTCGCTGAGGGCGCGATCACCACTGATGCCCAGGGGCACGGTGATCAACAGGCCGAGGGCCAGCAGGGCACTGAGCACACACACCAGCCAGCGCAGGGGGGTGGGACCCGCCTGGGGGTCATCAAGGCGGGAGCCCAGCAGCATCAGCAACAGGCCCACCAGCGCCATGGGCGACTGGGTGACCAGGGTGGAGGCCAGCAATTGGCGGAAGGCCTCCTCGCCCCAGCCATTCACCGCCAGCACAGCCAGCAGCTGCAGAGCCAGCAACACCACCAGGGACAACCCCATCCAGCGCAGAAGGTTGCCGAAACGGCCGGGTGCAGCTGAGCTCACAGTGGATTCATGCAATCGCGCAATCGTAGGGGTGATGAGCGAAGGCGCCCAGCTCGCGCAACAGATCAAGCACCAGGCCCAGGCCCTGGGCTTTAGCCCCGTGGGCATTGCGGCGGTGCCGGCCGGTCCGCGGCTGCCCCTGCGCACGGCCGCGCTGGAACGCTGGCTGGCGGCAGGCCATCAGGCGGACATGGCCTGGATGGCCGACCCGCGCCGCCGGGCCGTGGAGCTGCTGCTGCCGGGGGTGCGCAGCCTGGTGGCGGTGGGCCTCTCCTATTACGTGGAGGCCGAACGCGCCCCGGGCAGCCTGAACGTGGCGCGCTACGGCTGGGGCCGCGACTACCACCGGGTGATCGATGGGCGCCTGCGGGCCCTCGGACGCTGGCTGGAGCAGCAGGTGCCAGGGGTGCGCTGGCGCGCCTGCGTGGACAGCGCCCCGCTGATGGACAAGGCCTGGGCCGAGGAAGCCGGGCTGGGCTGGATCGGCAAACACGGCAACCTGATCCATGGGCAGCAGGGGTCGTGGCTGCTGCTGGGCCATCTGCTGGTGGATCTGGCGCTGCCGGCGGATCAACCGGGGCGACCCCAGTGCGGCGCCTGCAGCGCCTGCATCGACGCCTGCCCCACCGACGCCATCGTGGAACCCTTCGTGGTGGATGCCCGCCGCTGCATCGCCTTCCACACCATCGAGAACCGGGCGGCGGCGTTGCCGGCGGCGATCACCCCGGCACTGGCGGGCTGGGTGGCCGGCTGCGACATCTGCCAGGACGTGTGCCCCTGGAACCAGCGGGGCCTGCAGAGCAGCCAGGACCCTGACGTGCAGCCCCGCGACTGGTGGCTGAACCTGCAGGCCCAGGAGGCCCTGGCCTGGAGCGATGCGGAGTGGGACGAGAAGTTGCGGGCCTCGGCCCTGCGGCGGATCAAACCGGCCATGTGGCGCCGCAACATCCGTGCCGCGAGCGAGGGCAGGGACGCGGGGAGACCTCCCGCCTCCGCCTCCTAAGTTCCGTACAGGCTGTCCAGAACTCCAGAGGCTGGATTCCATAACCCGCCAGCGGGCGCAGACGCAGGTTCTCCCTAGGGTGGGCTTTGGATCGTTCTGGGCTGGATGGCTGGGCGGGGGTTGAGGTCTCGAGCGGCGGCTCGGCTGGTGCTCGCCATGGCCATCGGCAGTTGCGGGGCGGGGATGCTGACGCCACCGCCGGCCCAGGCCCTGGTGCCCTATGTGGCGGTACCAAGTGCACGCGACCTGGAATCCGCCGGGCTCGGCATCGCCCAGGCCGCCGCACGGCTGCTGCGAATGGGGCAGGCGGAGGATGCGGCCAAACTGGCGGCCCTCACGGTGCAGCTGCTGCCGGATGATCCCCGCGGCTGGATCCTGCTGGCGGAAGCCCAGCTGCGCAGCGGACAGAACAAGCAGGCCTCCAGCTCCCTGGTGCGCGCCAAGCAACTGGATCCCCGCAACGCCGGCATCCTGTTTGCCCAGGGCTCCCTGGCCCTGCGGGCCAGCCAACCGCAGCAAGCCGCCGATCTGATCCAGCAGGGCCTGAAGCTGGATGGCAAGAACGCCGGCGCCTACTTCGATCTGGGCAACGCCTACATCCTGATGGGCAATCCCGGATCCGCCCTGGGGGCCTTCGAGAAGGCCAGCGCGCTGCGCAAGGACTTCTGGGAATCGATCAACAACCAGGCCCTGGTGCTCTACGAACAGAAGAAAGACGGCGAGGCGATCAAGCGCTGGCGCCGGGTGCTCGGCATCAAGGCCAATGCCGCCGAGCCGATGCTGGCCCTGGCCGCCGCCCTCAACCTCCAGAAGCCAGGCAACAGCGAGAGCCTGGAGCTGGCCCACCAGGCCCTGGCCGCCGAGCCCAACTACGTGCTGGACAGCTTCCAGAAGGAGCAGCTCTGGGGCGATCGCCTGCGGATCGCAACCCGCCAACTGCTCAGTGAGCCCAGCCTGAAAGCCGATGTGGATCGCGCCCAGGCGAACGCCGGTGCCACCAGTCCGGAGGACGAAGGCGAGTGAATCGCTCAGCCTGGACAGCATCTGTAGGCTGAGCCGCACAGTCCGCCCTCACCCCGCAGCACCGGATGGCCGAGGAGCGTCGCGAAGATCCCAACGCCCTGCGGATTGAGCCGATCGCCCTGCATCTAGAGATGCAGCGCTCTTACCTCGAGTACGCCATGAGCGTGATCGTGGGGCGGGCCCTGCCGGATGCTCGCGACGGCCTCAAGCCGGTGCAGCGCCGCATCCTGTTCGCGATGCACGAGCTGGGGCTCACCCCGGATCGGCCCTACCGCAAATGCGCCCGCGTGGTGGGCGACGTGCTCGGCAAGTACCACCCCCACGGCGACCAGGCGGTGTACGACGCCCTGGTGCGGCTGGTGCAGACCTTTGCCAGCCGCAACCCGCTGCTGGATGGCCACGGCAACTTCGGCTCGGTGGACGACGATCCGCCGGCGGCCATGCGCTACACCGAAACACGGCTGGCGCCAATCGCCCACCAGGCGATGCTCGAGGAGATCGGCGCCGACACCGTTGATTTCGCCCCCAACTTCGATGGCTCCCAGCAAGAGCCCACGGTGCTGCCGGCCCAGCTGCCCTTCCTGCTGCTGAATGGCTGCACCGGCATCGCCGTGGGCATGGCCACCAACATTCCGCCCCACAACCTGGGGGAGGTGGTGGAAGCCCTGATCGCCCTGGTGCGCAAACCAGATCTCTCCGACGACAAGCTGCTGGAGCTGGTGCCAGGGCCCGATTTCCCCACCGGCGGCGAGGTGCTCACCGGCACCGGCGTGCGTGACACCTACCTGCACGGCCGCGGCAGCATCCCGATGCGGGGTGTGGCCCACATTGAGGAAGTACAGCCCGGCAAGGGCCGCCACCGGCGCGGTGCCGTGGTGATCACGGAGCTGCCCTATCAACTGAGCAAGGCCGGCTGGATCGAAAAGCTGGCCGAGCAGGTGAACGACGGCAAGATCACCGGCATCGCCGACATCCGCGACGAATCCGATCGCGATGGCATGCGGGTGGTGGTGGAGCTGCGCCGCGATGCCGACCCGCCGAAGGTGCTCACCGAACTGCAGCGCCGCACGGCACTGCAGAGCAACTACGGCGCCATCCTGCTGGCCCTGGTGAATGGCAAACCGGTGCAGCTGAGCCTGCGCCAACTGCTGCAGGAGTTCCTGGACTACCGCGAACTCACGATCATCCGCCGCACGCGCCATGCGCTCAAGCGGGCCGAGGATCGGCTGGAGGTGGTGGAGGGCCTGATCAAGGCCCTGAATGCCCTGGCCCGGGTGATCGAGATGATCACCGCCGCCCCCGATGCCGCCAGCGCCAAGGCCAGCCTGCAGGTGCACCTGGATCTGAGCGAGCGCCAGGCCGATGCAGTCCTGGCCATGCCCCTGCGCCGGCTCACGGGCCTGGAGCAGGAGAGCCTGCGCAAGGAAGCCGACGACCTACGCCAGGAACGCTCGGAGCTCCGCTACCTACTCGATGAGCGGCCCGCCCTGCTGGATGCCCTAGTGGCGGAACTCAAGGCCCTCAAAAAGCGCTTCGCCACGCC
>CANHMF010000033.1 GCA_947461705.1 Synechococcaceae cyanobacterium | reverse complement strand
TCAGATTCTGTTGTTCTTGCCATGGTCTGCGTCCTCGGCCAGACTGGGTGCAGGCTCCTGAGGGGGAGGCGATGGCGGGTGAAATCCCCGCTTTTTTATGGCTAGCTCCTGAAGACTTGATTTCGGAACTTGATGAAGTTCTGAGTAGGCTTGCAACGTTTCGCCGGGTCGTGACTTTTCGCTGTTGAGCGTGAAAGTTGCTTGCTAGAAAAGAAGTAAGGAGATGGCTGGCTGATCGCTCCAGATCACCGCCGTGAAGCAGGCCACAGCCACTGCAACCCGTTTTGGCCAAAGATTGCCGGAACTCCGTACAGCAGGCCGCCAGCGAGAAACGAGAGATTTTCCATTGCTTGCCCTGTTCCGGGGCGGGGAGTTTTGCCCTTGATCCTTCAGAGTCGTCCTCTTCAGGAGGCGTGCCAATCCCTGGATTCCCAGCACCGCCTTGCCATCGTGTCCCAGGCCAATGCCTATTTCTCCAGGCACTATCCCGAGCCCTTGGTGATTGTGGAAGTGGCCCGGGCCCTGGGAGTCAGTGAGGCCTGTCTGGGGTATTGCTTTCGGCACTGCCGTGGCAAAACACCGTTGGAGGCCCTGCAGACCTATCGCCTCAGCCAGCTTTACCGCGTGATCACCGAAGCGCCGGCCGCCAACCTGTTGGCCCAGGTGCTCGCCTGCGGATTACCGGAGCTGGCGCAAGCCGATGTGTTGTTCGAAGACTTTTTCGGCATCAATCTCGCCAACTTCCGCACCACGAGCCGCCGCGCTCAGGACGACCGTTACTTCAGGGCTCAGCATCCCGAGGCCGAATCTCTGGTGGTGTTGGCCAGCCCCTGAAGCCGCAGCCGGTTGAAGCGCTGCACCCACAGGCAGGGCAGGTTGAACGCCGTGGCGAACAGCAGATTCAGCAGTACCCCGGCGGGCGGGAGCCACAGGGCTGTGACCAGCCAGAAGGGCCAGAGTCCCAAGTGCACCAGTTCGGCGCGCCGGGTTTCCTGCACCAGCCGCCTGCGGGTGCCTGGATCACGGCCCACCAGGCTGGCTTTGCGCACTCCACCAGCAAAGGTTGCACCGGCATCCGGCAGCCAGCGTTTCCAGCGGCGGATTCCCAGCCGCTGCTCATAGCTCGCGGCGCTTTCTCCCCAGGGCCGCGGGCGGGTCAGCCAGTTGTCGCGCTCCAGGCTCCTGGCGGGCAGGCGATGGCCGATGTAGCCCACCAGCAGGCTCCATAGCAGCCAGCCGGCTGCGCAGAGCAGGCTCGCCAGGGGGCCGTTCACCGGGTGCGGAATTGGCGGTTCTTCCATCGAATCGTGCCCCGCTCCAGGTTCAGGATCGCCAGCACGAACACCCCCAGGAAGAACAGCACTGGAACCGGAAACACCAGGTTGATCCAGCCAAAGCCTCCTACCCGTCGGGTGATGAGCAGCAGTTGCAGGGCAAAGGCCCCATACAGCACAAGGTTGGTGAGGGGACTGGGGTCGCCCACCATCGGCCAGCCCAGTAGCGAGGCCGGTAGGCACCAGGCCGCCCAGAACAGGCCGGAGAGCCAGAGCACCACCGCCAGCATCCAGGGCCAGCGCACCTCACCGGCGGCGGTGGCGAAGTTCTTGTCGAAGCCCACCACCATGTCGCCCAGACCACCCGGGTACATGCGGTAGTCGAGTTGGCCCTTGCCGATGTAGGCGCTCACCGGCAGGCCGGCCTGCTCGTAGCAGTGGGCCAGGAACCAGTCCTCCACCACCTTGCCCGCTACGGCCGCGTGGCCGCCACTGCGGTCGTAATCCTGGCGGCTGGTGGCCATGGCGGGCCCGAAGGCCACCCCCACCCCCTCTCCGAGGGGAACGGCCATCAGTCCCACCAGGTTGAACAGCACGGAGAGCTGCTCGTAGGGCTTTTCCGTGCGGTGGAATGGCTGCACCGACAGCAGCCCGCCCCGTTGTTGGTGCACGGCCACGAAGGTTTCCAGGAAGTTGGGCCTGGGTTCGGTGTCGGCATCGAGAAACACCAGCACGTCGCCGTGGCTGGCCGGCACGCCGTTGTGCAGGGCCCAGGTTTTGCCGCACCAGCCCTCCGGCAGTGGCGGCGGTTGCACCACGGTCACCCCGGCTTGACGGGCGATGGTGGCGGTGGCGTCGCTGGAGTGGTCGTCCACCACGATCACCTCCAGGGGCTGCAGGGTCTGGCGCCGCAGGGCGCTCAGCAGGTGCGGCAGGGTGGAGGCCTCGTTGCGGGCGGGGATCAGCACCGACACCCGGGGCGTTCCTGTCAGGGGCTCCTGGGGCAGGCGCCGCATGTGCAGGCAAAGCAGCCAGCCGAGCACCCAGCGCACCAGCAGCGATACGCCCACCAGGCCCATGGCGGCCATCAGCGGATACCCCTCAAAACGTTAGTGAGACTCATGGCCGCAGCAGCTCCTGCACCAGCGGTGAGAGCGCTGCCGGATGACGCAGCAGCTGGTGATGGCTGAGTACGGGCAGCTGTTGGCTGCGGCCGATCGGCAGCAGGGCAGAGCGCGCGGGAATCACCATCAGATCCGGCGTGCAGTAGTAGCTGCTGCAGTCCACCGGCTCCAGGGTGTGCAGGTCGCGGTTGAGTAGTTGCAGCAAGGGGCTGTTCGGCTTCACATCGGCGATGCCCGCCAGGGGCCAGCGGGGCCAGGGGCCGGCGGTGAGGGTTCCCTGCTGGGGACTGCCAACACTGATGAAACGCCGGGTGCGCTGGTGGCCTCCCAGCAGCTGGATCCAGCTGCGGCTGATCACCCCACCCATGGAGAAGCCCAGCAGGTCCACCGGTTGCTGGCGGCCGTAGGCGGCTTCGATCTGCTGGCCGAGTTGGGCGGCGAGCTCCCGTACCGGTGCCAGGCCCAGCCGTTGGGGCAGATGCGGGATTAGCAGCTTCTCCCGCCGGCCGGCCAGATGCTGCTCCAGCCGTTCAAACAGCTGGGGTGTGTCCCACAGGCCATGCACCAGCACCAGTGGAGTGGTGCCATGACCCTGGCTGGTTGGTGGATGCTCCGTGGGCCTCCGCTGCGTGCTCTCTCTGCATTGAAGGGCGCATGGCCTGGGCTGGGGCCACCCCCAGGCAGGGGAAAACCGCCCCTGCAGCGGGGCTGCCCTTGGCTTGCGGCGGATCGGCGGCGCTGGCCGGCGCGGCCCTGGCGGGTTTTTACGTTGCCGTTGTGCCCAGTCCCGATTCCGCCACGGCGCCTGAGCCGCAGATGCTGGAGCTGAGGGCCCGCGCGCTCCTGGCTCAGCTGAGCCTGGGCGAGAAGTTGGCCATGCTCGACGGCGACACGGCCTTCTGGCCTGGCCTGGCCGACACGATGCTGCGGGATGGCCTGCACCAGCATCCCTGGCCCGCGGCCCAGCTGCCGCGCCTCGGGCTGGGCGGGCTCCACTTCGTGGATGGCCCCCGTGGCGTGATTCTTGAAGGGGGAGCCACCACCTTTCCGCCACCGATGGCCCGGGGGGCCAGCTGGGATCCCGCCCTGGAGGAGCGCATCGGCGAGGCGATGGCGCAGGAGGCCCGCTCCTTCGGGGCCAACCTGTTTGGCGGGGTGTGTGTGAACTTGCTGCGCCATCCCGGCTGGGGACGGGCCCAGGAAACCTACGGGGAAGATCCCGTGCACGTGGGCGTCATGGGGGCGGCCATGACGCGGGGGGTGCAGCGCCATGCCATTGCCTGCGTCAAACACTTCGCCCTCAACTCGATCGACAGTGCCCGCTTCCAGGTGGATGTGCAGGCCACACCACGGGTGCTGCACGAGCTCTACCTGCCCCAATTCCGCGACTGCGTGGAGGCTGGCGCTCTGGCGGTGATGAGCGCCTACAACAGCGTGAATGGCGAGTGGTGTGGTCAGCATCCCCAGCTGCTGGGCCAGATCCTCAAGCGCCGCTGGGGCTTCCGCGGGTTTGTGCTCACCGACTTCATCTTCGGTCTGCGTGATGGCACCAAGGCCCTGCTGGCCGGACAGGACCTGGAGATGCCCTTTCGCATGATCTTTGAGGCCTGCCTGCCCCAGGCCCTGGCCCGTGGCGAGGTGCCCCTGGCTCGGGTGGACGATGCGGTGCTGCGGCTGTTGCGGGCCCAGCTATCCCTGCCCCTGGGCACCTACCCCACCGCCCTGCGGGCCTGTTCGCGGCACCGGGCCTTGGCGCGGGAAGCGGCCACCAAGGCGATGGTGTTGCTCCGCAACGAGGGGGCGGTGTTGCCGTTGCGGGGTCTGGGTTCCTTGGCGGTGATCGGTGCGCTGGCGGCGGTGCCCAACCTGGGGGATCGGGGCTCCTCGGATACGCGCCCCGCCGCTGGCTCTGTGGTGACCCCCCTGCAGGGGTTGCGGGCGGCGGCGCCGGAGCTGGCGATCCACTACAGCGATGGTCGCAACGTGGCGGCGGCGTCGGCGATGGCGGCAGCCGCGGACGCCGCCGTGTTGGTGGTGGGCCTGGATTGGCGCCATGAGGGGGAGCACATCCACACCGGCGACATCGCCCCGAGCCTGCGCCAGATGCCGCCGCCCGACCAGCTGCTGCGCCGGTTCGGCCGCGAGCGGCTGCAGCCCTGTTGGACGCCGCTGGCGGGGCTGATGGCCGCCATGGCGAGCCTGGGGTCGCTGCGGCCTGGCGAGCACTTCTCCTCCGGCGACCGCACACACCTCAACCTCGAGCCGCGGCAGGAGGCCCTCATCCGTGCGGTTGCGGCCGCCAACCCCCGCACGGTGGTGGTGTTGATGGGGGGTGGGGCGATCCTGTGTGAGGCCTGGCGGCAGCTGGTGCCGGGCCTGCTGTTGTGCTGGTACCCCGGGATGCAGGGGGGCGAAGCCCTGGCGGATGTGCTGTTGGGCCGGGTGTCGCCCTCCGGGCGGATGCCCTTTGCGTTGCCCACCGCCCATGGGCATTTGCCACCGTTCGATCCCCGGGCTCGCCAGATCACCTACGACCTCTGGCATGGCTACCGCCGGCTCGCGCGGGATCAGCACCCGGCGGCCTTTCCCTTCGGCTACGGCCTCTCCTACACCCGCTTTGAGGCTTCAGGCCTGAGTGTGCAGCGCAGCCCCGATGGCGCGCTGCTCCAGGTGGCCCTGCAGCTGGCGAATCTTGGTCCCATGGCCGCCGAGGAGGTGGTGCAGCTGTATGTGGAGCCACCGGGCGTGGAAGTGGAGCGCCCGGCCCGGCAGCTGGTGGGGTTCTGCCGGGTGAGCCTGGAGCCTGGCCAGAAGCGGCCGGTTGCCCTGGCGGTTCCGCTGCGACGCCTGGCCTTCTTTGATGAAGGCTGCGATGGCTTCGTGCTGGAGCAGGGGTGCCATCGCCTGGTGGTGGCCCGCCACGTGGAGGAGGCCGGCATCGGCGTGGAGCTCAGCTTCGCCCGCACCGTGCTGGGGCGCTAGGCCTCGCCGTTGAGGACGCCCAGCCCAGGCCGCTGCATCACTCCCGCACCAACCAGCCCACGGTGAGGTTGGTGGGGTCGGTTTGCAGGTAGAGGTAGCCGCGGGCGCCGTTGCGGCCATTCACCACCAGGGCCCGGTAGTTGTAGTTCACGCCCTTGGCATCGCGTTCCACCAGGGTGCCCCAGCAGCTGCCGCTATCGAGTTGAAGCTTGCCGGTGTAACCCGCGGTTTCACCGACGCCGTTGTAGCTGGCCAGGGCGAGTCCCTTCACGCTGCCGCCGGCCCATTCCTCCCGTTGCACCACGGCGTTGGGCGTCCAGCTGTTCTGTTGCCAGTTGCTGCCCACCTGGCTGCTGAGCACAACGCCGTTGAGGTCGCTGGCTTTGCAGGCCCCAGGGGCCATGGGTAGCCAGCGGCCGGTGATCACCGTGCCGCTGGAGCGATCCAGGCTGTAGAGGGGCCGGCCCTTGCTGTCCAGCACAGCTTCAGACACCTGGGCTCCCCAGGGCAATTGCCGCTCCACCCGCACCAGGCAAGGGCCCACCACCGTGACCCGGCCGGAGTAGCTGCCACTGCGACGGTTCAGTCCTGCCCGCTCGATGATCTCCCCCTGCACGGCGCCACCCGGTAGCCAACGCTCCTGCAGCAGGCGGGCTTCAGGGCCGGTTCCGCCCTTCACCTGAAGGCTGCTACCCATGCCCATCACGGCATAACGACCCTGCATGGGCGCCTGGCAGCTGCTGTTGTTGCCCAGCGCCAGCACCGGTTCGGCCATCACCACCGGGCCCCCCAGCGGAGCCAGGGCCAGCAGGGCGAGGAACGAGCGGACCATGCAGGACCCCGGCGATTGAGCGTGGGCTCAGTATGCGCAGATCTGGTGGTGACGGCTCGCTGCGGGGTTGGTCTGAAGGATCATCCGGCCGACCATGCCGTGGTTTTGCGACAATTCAGCCAGGCACCGCCACTGGAGCAACCTTGGGATTCAGCGCCAAGACCGATTACGGCCTTGTGGCTCTGATGGAGCTTGCGGGTGAGTATCTCTCCGGAGGGGTTCTCCAGGTGGCTGAGATCGCAGCTCGCCAGGCGATCCCCGAGCGCTATCTCGAGCAGATGATGACCAGCCTGCGCCGGGCTGGCATCCTGCGCAGCATCCGAGGCCCACGCGGTGGCTATCAGCTCACCCGTTCTCCCTCACAGCTCACGGTGGCAGAGGTGGTGGCCTGCCTGGAGGGTGAAGTGAACACCCGGGATGGATCCAGCCGGAACTCCCCGGAATTTCAGGCTCTCGATCGTCTGTCGGCCGCTCTGGACCGCCAGCGGGAGGAGCACCTGGCGGCGATCAGCCTGCAGGATCTGTTGGAGCAGCGGGATCAGCACCTCGAGGCCCAGGCGATGTATTTCATCTGAGCCTGGCTGCCCTCACCTAAAGCCCGAAGAACTTGCAGATCAGCAGGGGTACCACCAGGGTCATGGCGATGGTGAGCGGTAGGCCATAGCGGGGAACATCCAGGAAGCGATAGCGGCCTGGGCCAAACACCATCAGGTTGGTCTGGTAGCCCACGGGGCTGAGAAAGCTCTGACTGGCGCCGAACAGCACGGTGTAGATGAAGGCCATGGGAGGCTGCCCCAGCCCAACGGCCAGTTGGCCGGCGATGGGGATCAGCATGGCCACGGTGGCGGCGTTGCTCATCACCTCGGTGAGCAGGGTGGTGAACAGAAACACCACCATCAGTGCCCAGTAGATGGGCCAGTTGTGCAGGCCTGTCAGCAGGGTTTTGGCCATGGCGGCGGCCAGCCCGGTTTTCTCCAGGGCCACACTGAAGCTGGCCAGGGAGCCCAGCAGCAGAATCACATCAAGGCGGATGGCGCGCTGCAGTTCCCCGGGCCGCAGGCAACCGCTGGCCACCATGGCCACTGTGCCCAGCAGCACCGCGGATACCAGCGGGATCACTTCAAAGGCCGGCAGCACGATCACTAAGGCCGCGATGCTCAGGGCCAGGCGCTTACGGCTCACGGTGGGCAGATCCTTCTCGAGCTGCTCGAGAACCACGAGATCGTTGTTGGCCTGCAGGCCACGAATGGCGTCCTTGGGTCCTTGCAGCAGCAGCACATCGCCATCCCTGAGGGTGGCTCGACCCAGGCGTTCCCGCAGCACTTCATTGCCGCGGCGCAGGGCTAGCACCGTCACGTTGTAACGCTGGCGAAAGCGCAGATCCCGGAGGCAATCCCCCGCCAGGGTGGATCCGGAGGGCAGCAGCACTTCCACCAGTCGCTGGTTGTTTTGCTGGTCGCTGCTTGTGCTGCTGATGCTGATGGTTTCGGGGGTCGGGGCCAGCACAACGGTGTGGTCTTGCTGGAGGCGCAGCAGATCTGTGCGGGTGCAGCGCAGCAGCAATCGATCCCCCAGCATCAGGGTGCGATCGGCAAGAGGGGGCAGGAACCGTTCGCTGCCGCGGTGGAGCTCCAGCACGTCCGCATCAAAGCGCCGTTGCAGGCGGCTGCCGTGCAGGGATTGGCCGATCAGTTCCGAGCCCTCAGGGATCTCCACCTCCGTGAGGTAACCGCTGCTGGAGAGGTTGGCGATCAGGTCGTCGTCGTCGCGGCCGCGATCGGGCAGGAAGCGATCGGCCAGCAGCACCATCATCACGCCACCCACCAGCCACACCCCGATGCCGATCGGGGTGAAGCTGAACAGGCCAAAGGAGCCGTAGCCGAGTTTGTCACTCACCTCGCTGGCCAGCAGGTTCACCGAACTGCCCAGCAGGGTCATCGTGCCGCCCAGCACCGTGGCGAAGGAGAGGGGCAGAAGAACCCGCGAGGGTGAGATGCCGCGGCGATGGCACCAGCCTTCAATCACTGGCAACAGTGCGGCCACGATCGGAGTGTTGGGCACAAAGGCTGAAACGGGGCCAACCGCAGCCACCATCAGGGCGATCATGCGCTTGGGGCTGCGTACAGCATCGGAACCGATCAGGGCCCGCAGCCGATCCAGGCCGCCCGAGCGAAACAGCCCGGCGGAGATGGCGAACAAGCCCATCAGTGTGATCAGTGCCGGGCTGCCGAACCCCTCCATGGCCTCACCGGGCTTGAGCACACCAGTGGCGATCAACAGGGAAACGGCGAGCAACCCGGTGACCTCCGGAGCCAGCCAGCCGCTGATGAACAACACGATCGATCCAGCCAGGATGGCCAGAGTGATCAGGCTGGCGGGATTACTGGCCGCGACAAGCAGCTCAGGCATGGGCTGGGATCAGATCCGTTGACCATACAACGGTGCATAGATCGGGATATCAGTGCTTGGCGAGGGCGTGGCGCCCCCGGGTTGATCCGGTTCTGTTCTGGCGCGTCAATCCGAAGCCGTGGCTTTATCCCTACCTCTTTGCCGGTGAATGCAGGCCCGTTCAGCCGAGTTCACCGCTGGCGTTCTTGCGAATCGTGCAGTTGCTGAGGGGATAGCTGACGCACAGCAGGGCGAAACCGGCTTCCATCTGGGAATCGTCCAGAAAGCTCTGGTCCGCCTGGTCCACGCTGCCGGAGAGCATTTTCCCGCAGCAGGTGCTGCAGGCTCCGGCCCGGCAGGAGTAGGGCAGGTCCACGCCAGCGGCCTCTGCGGCATCCAGGATGTATTGGTCATCGCTGCAGCTGAAGCTCTCGCCGCTTTCCAGGCTGATGGAGTATGTGGCCATGGGAACCTGTCTTTGTACGGTTGTTGTAGCCCCATTTCCGCCAGTGGGTTGCGGCCGGCTGGAGATCAGCGGTGGGGCCGGCGCAGACGCACGCGCACACTCACGTGGGCATCGCCGTAGGTCGCCATCAGCAACTCCCGCACGTCGTGGCGGAGTTCTTCGATCGAGGGTGCTGTGAGGGTCTGAGTCTTGTCGCTGGAGGTGGCACGGATGGCGCCAGGTCGTTCCTCCACCACATCAAAGATGGCTTCGCGCATGGATATCCCACTCGTCCTGGTCCAGTCTGCGGCGATTGCCTGGGATCGGCGCTGGCTGGACCACCGCCCCCGGTGATCTGGACAACCGTCCGATGGGCCTGCGGTGGCAGCGATCTGGTCGGTGCTAGCGGCTCTGCTGCCAACATGCAAACAGCATTCGCAGCCCCCCTTTGCCTCGCCATCGCCGGCTTGCGGCCACGGTTCTGCTGGTGTCTCTGCTCACGGGGTGTGGCCGTTGGCATCCCGTGAGTGAGCAGGGCCGGGAGCGCTGTGCGCGGGAGTCCCGCAGTGGCGCCCGAACCGACGCCCTCTTCAGCGCCATGGTCTATGGCCAGTGCCTGTTCGGCGTCGATGCGCTGCTGGCCCGGGAGCGGGAGCGGAACCTGCTGCTGCAGCGTGCGCAGCAGCAGCGTCGCCTGGCCCTCTGCCGCCGGCACAAGGCTGCCCTGCCGGGCCTGGTGGCCAGTTTCCGCCAGAGGCGCGATCAACTGCAGGCCCTCGAAGCTGAGGTTTATGTGGCCAGCCAGGGTCCCAAACCCCTGGACCCCCAGGAGCAACGCCGCCTGGCTCTTTACGACCAGGAGATCGAGCAAGAGCACTATGAGCAACAGCTGGAGGCCTGGCGGGCCAGTGAGCAGGAGCGCGCCGCGGCCTGGAAACGCCGCCATCAAGCCCAGCTGAACGGTGCCGAGGCGGCCTTGCGCGCTAGTGCAGATCGCCTGCGGGCGATCGCTCCTGACTTGCTCGAGGCGTCTGGCCGGCCGGCCCTGAGGGACGCCAGCCTGAACCAGTGGCTCACCTGCAGGCCGGAGACGTTCCAATGAGGTGGTGGCGGGGCGGTGGCCCACCCCTGGCCTTACTCCAGCTGCTGCTGGCCCTGCCATCCCAGGCCCAACCCCTGCTGCCCGCGGTGCCTGGTGCCTGCGTGAGCCGCTACGGCAACAGCGGCTGCGCGGCCAATCTCTATGCCCAGCTGCTCTGTGACACGGTGGGCTCGGAAACCAGCATGCAGCAGCTGGAGCCCCGTCTGCAACGCGCCTTTGAACAGGCCGGCATCAATTTTGCAGGGCTCACGGCTGAGGCGATTCAAAGCGCAGCCGTGGATTACTACACCCCGATGCTGTGCCCCCCGAAGAGTCGTCAGATCCAGGAGTTGTTTCAGCTCCGCTCTTCGCTGGGTCAGGCGGGGTGAACCCTGCTGGGCAGCGGCGGAAGCCTGAGGCCGCTCAGCCAGGAGAGGGCCACCAGCAGAGAGGCACACCACAGGCAGGCCTCCAGGCCTCCCAGGAGATAGATCCAGCCGGAGAGGAGGGTGCCCAACAGGCGTCCGGCGGCGTTGGCCATGTAATAGAAGCCCACGTTGAGGCTCACCGACTCGGCATCGGTGTAGGCCAGCACCAGATAGCTGTGGATCGAGGAGGTCATCGCGAACACGGCACCGAAGCCGGCCAGCCCGCCCACGACGGCGATGGCGGGCTGGGTGTCGCGCCAGAGGGCGATGGCGATCAGGGCTGGGATCGCGGTGAGCAGTGCCGTCCAGAACTGCAGAGCGGCGGGTCCCGGTGTGTCGCTGCGGCCCCAGCTGCGGCGCAGGGCCGGGGCGCTGCCCTGCACGAGTCCGTAGCCGATCACCCACAGACCCATGAAGCCGCCCACCTCCCAGAACTGCCAGCCCAGGGCGGCCTCCAGAAACACCGGCAGGGCCACCACAAACCACACATCGCGGGCGCCAAACAGAAAGAAGCGTGCCAGGGATAGCGCGTTGATCCCTTCACTCTTGGAGAGCAGCGAGCCAAAACCCGGCTTCTGTTTCATCTTGCCGATCTCACCGGGGAGCACCAGGGTTCCCAGCAAGGCCATCCCGAGCCCGGCGGCCATCACTGTCACTGAACCTGCGAAGCCCAGACTGGTGAGCAACAGGCCACCGAGAAAGAAGCCCACACCCTTGAGGGCGTTCTTCGAGCCGGTGAGGATGGCCACCCAGCGGAACAGTTGCTGATCCCCTGCGCTCTCCGGCACCACGGTTTTGATGGCGCTCTTGGCGCTCATCTTGTTGAGGTCTTTGGCGATGCCACTGATGGCCTGCGCCACCATCACGTAGGCCACCGAGAGCAGCTTCGGCCAGCTGGCGGCCACTGGAACCAGCATCAACAGCGCCAGGATCTGCAACACCATGCCGCTCCAGAGGGTGAGTCGCAGACCGAAGCGTGCCCCGATCCAGCCACCGGTCAGGTTGGTGAGAATGCCGAAGAATTCATAGAAGAGAAACAGGAAGGCGATCTCCAGGCTGGAGTAGCCGAGCTGGTGGAAATGGAACACCACAAGCATGCGCAGGGCCCCATCGGTGAGGGTGAAGGCCCAGTAGGCCCCTGTGATCACGCCGTACTGCTGCAGGGCTGACAGTTGACCCCGCAGCTGCTTCTGAGGCCGGTGGCCGGTGGTTGGAGTTTCCATGGCTCAGGCTCAGCGTTGCTCGAGCAGGGCGATGTGGCGCACCAGATCGGCCATGCGGGAGCTGTACCCCCACTCGTTGTCGTACCAGGCGTACACCTTGAGCTGGGTGCCGTTCACCACCAGCGTGGACAGGCCATCCACGATGGCGCTGCGGTTGTCGTTCACATAGTCCACCGACACCAGCGGACGGGTTTCGTAGCCGAGGATTCCATGCAGGGGGCCCTGGGCCGCGGCTGCAAAGGCGGCGTTCACCTCGTCCGCCGTGACGCTGCGCTTCAGCTCGAACACGGCATCGGTGAGCGAGGCGTTCAGCAGCGGGACCCGTACGGCGTGGCCGTTGAGCTTGCCCTCAAGCTCAGGAAAGATCAGGCCAATGGCCTTGGCAGACCCCGTGGTGGTGGGGATCAGGCTCTGCATGCAGGAGCGGGCGCGACGCAGATCCCCCTTGAATCCATCCACCACCACCTGGGTGTTGGTCACGTCATGCAGGGTGGTGATCGAGCCGTGCTCAATGCCGAAGTGTTCGTGCACCACCTTCACCACGGGAGCCAGACAGTTGGTGGTGCAGGAGGCGGCCGTCACCAGGCGGTGCACAGCTGGATCGAAGAGCTGGTGGTTGATGCCAAAGACAACGTTCAGCGCCTCGGCTCCGGCGATCTGCCCTTTCACCGGACAGGCCACCACCACCCGCTGCACACCGGCATGGTCGAAATAAGGCTGCAGGGTTTCGGGTGTCTTGAATTTGCCGCTGCACTCCAACACCATCTCCACCCCAGCCGCCTGCCAGGGAACTGCGGTGGGATGGCTCTCCTGGCTGTAACCCACTGGCTCCGTGCCCACCAGGAAGCCCTGGGCTCCAGCCTCCACCGCGTGAGGCCAGCGGCCATGCACGGAGTCGAACCCGAGCAGATGGGCGGCGGTGGCGGCATCGCCACCGGGATCGTTCACGTGCACCAGCTCAATGCCGGGATGGCCCCAGAGGGCGCGAAACACCAGCCGGCCGATGCGCCCGAACCCGTTGATGCCGATTTTCATGGGAGAGCCTTTGATGGCCGGACCGTAGATCAACGAGAGTTGATCAATCAACTAAGGTTGATCCATGCGTGTTCTGGAACACCCGGCTCCCCTGCAGGCGGATCAGGCCCGGCTGCTGCTCAAGGCCCTGGCCGATCCCCTGCGCCTGCAAGTGATCGAAGCCCTGGGCGGTGGTGAACGCTGTGTTTGCGAGCTCACGGCGGAACTGGGATTGGCCCAATCCAAGCTCTCGTTCCATCTCAAGGTGATGAAAGAGGCAGGGCTGATCGCGGCCCGTGAGGAGGGGCGCTGGGTGTACTACCGACTGGAACTGGCCGCCATTGCCCTGCTGCGCGACTGGTTGTCCCAGTTGGCGGCGGGTTCTGCCACGCCCGCCACTCCCTGCTGCTGACACGCCATGGCCACCCCAACAGAGCCTTCAGGGTCGGTGTTGGAACGGCTCCCGCTGCTGGATCGCCTGTTGCCCCTGTGGATCTTGCTGGCCATGGCGGCAGGGTTGCTGTTGGGGCGTTGTCTGCCCGGCCTGCGGGCCCTGCTGGGCACCGTGCAGTTGGGCCACACCTCCCTGCCGATTGCCCTGGGATTGCTCTTGATGATGTATCCCGTGCTGGCGAAGGTGCGCTACGGGGAGCTGGGAGCCGTGGCCCGGGACCGGCGTCTCCTGAGTCTGGCCTTGCTGCTCGTGTGGGGATTGGGACCGCTGCTGATGTTTGCTCTGGCCTGGCTGTTTCTGCCGGATCAGGCGGCGTTCCGTACTGGATTGATCATGATTGGCATTGCGCCATGCATTGCCATGGTGTTGATCTGGATCGATCTGGCTCAGGGAGATCGCGAAGCCGCTGCCCTGTTGGTGGCGATCAATTCGATTGTGCAGGTGTTGATGTATGCCCTGATGGCTGGTTTTTATCTTCAGGTTCTTCCAGGATGGCTTGGCCTCGAACGCCAGGCCGTCACAATTTCAGTTTGGGAGATTGCCAAGGCTGTGGCGATTTTTCTGGGCCTGCCCTTGCTGGCAGGGTTCCTCACGCGGCGGATCGGTGTGGGTATGCGTGGAACTCGTTGGTATGAACAAACCTTCCTACCGCGCATCAGTCCGCTCGCCCTCTATGGATTGTTGTTCACCATCGTGGTGATGTTTGCCCTTCAGGGCCAGGCCATCACGCAAGATCCCTTGCAAGTGCTGCGGGTTGCTCTCCCACTGTTGATCTATTTTGTGGTGATGTGGGGCTTGGCCTTCGTGGTGGGCCAGCGAAGCGGTTTTAATTATAGCCGCACTGCGGCCCTGGCCTTCACTGCGGCCGGTAACAACTTTGAGCTTGCGATAGCTGTGAGTATCAGCCTGTGGGGCCTTGAATCTCAGCAGGCTTTGGCCGGTGTGATTGGACCGTTGATTGAAGTGCCGGTCCTGGTTTCGTTGGTTTATGTGTCTCTTTGGCTCCAACGCCGATTCCAGGGCAATCCCAAGCGTTTAGACCGATCCCCCTAGGCGGCCGCGTGATCGCCAGCACCTTGGGGCGTAGTCCACAACGAGATGTTTACGCGGCCTTAACCAATCCCTAACGCGCGGGCTGGTGTCCGTTGCCTAGAGGTGGGTGGCTCACGACAGCTTGCTCCCATGACCTTCGCCAAGAAGGCCCTGACATTTGGCACCCTTGCCGCCCTTGCGGGCGGTGCGGCCGCCTCTGCCGGCCCTGCCCTCAACGGCGCTGGTGCCACCTTCCCTGCCCCCATCTACCAGCGCTGGTTCCAGGACCTGGCTGCCAGCGGTGGTGCCAAGGTGAACTACCAGTCGGTGGGCTCCGGCGCCGGCGTGCGTCAGTACATCGCCGGCACCGTGGATTTCGGAGCCACTGACGAGCCCATCAAGGACGCCGAAGCCGCCAAGGTTAAGCGCGGTGTGATTCAGTTCCCTGCCGTGGGTGGCACCATCGCCATTGCCTACAACAAGGCCGGCTGTGATCTGAAGCTCACCCAGAAGCAGGCTGCTGAGATCTTCCTCGGCAAGATCAACGACTGGAGCCAGCTCAAGTGTGGCACGGGCAAGATCACGGTGGCGCACCGTTCCGATGGTTCTGGCACCACCTTCGCGTTCACCAACTCCCTCTCCAGCTTCTCACCAGAGTTCAAGAGCAAGGTGGGCGAGGGCAAGAGCGTGAAGTGGCCTGTGGGTGTGGGTGGCAAGGGCAATGAGGGTGTGGCTGGTGTTCTTAGCAACACCCCTGGAGCCATCGGTTATGTGAACCAGTCGTATGTGAAGGGTGCCATCAAGGCTGCGGCACTCCAGAACAAGGCTGGCAAGTTCGTGAAGCCTGGCTTCAAGAGTGGTTCGGCAGCACTCAACAACATCAAGCTGAACGCCAACCTGGCTGGTGAAGACCCCAATCCCGCCGGTGCCGAGAGCTACCCCATCACCACGCTCACCTGGATCCTTGCCTACAAGAGCGGCAACGGCATGAAGGCCGGCGAACTGCGCGCAGCCTTCAACTACATGCTGGGCAACAAGGCCCAGGGCCTGGCCGACAACCTGGGCTATGTGCCCCTGCGCGGTGACATCCTGAGCAAGGCCAAAGCAGCCGTTGGCAAGATCGGTTCCTGATCTCTTTTTCTACAACTCTTCTGCAACCCTGGTGTTGCAGAGACTGTCTTGCTGGGGGCCTGAGGGCCCCCTTTTTTATGGCCTCGATGGGCAGACTTTTCCTAACCAGTACTTAACCCTGGCCCTACCATCTCTTTGCTCATGGTGGCCTGGAGCTCCATACAGTGCCTCCATCCCGATGCAATGGGCGCCATGGTGTTCACGCCATCCCGTGACTCCGGCAAGCAAGGGCAGTTTCGCACTGCTCTCGAAGAGACGTTCCAGAAGCGGGATCTGGTTCATCTGGCGGCAGGCAGTTCCGTTCCTCTGCTGCGCAACCACATCTGGTTAGTGGTGCGGGGGATGGTGAAGCTGAGCTCCATCACGCTGCAGGGAGATGAACTGTTGCTGGGCCTTGCCGGTCCGAATGAGCCCTTTGGAGCACCGCTCTCCCACCTAGAGCTCACCGAGGCCGTCACTCTCTGTGACAGTGATCTGCTGTGTCTTTCGATGGAGGAGATTCAGGCGTCACCACACTTGGCCATGGCTCTGGTGCGGGCCATGGCCAGTCGGATGCGTCAATCGGAAAGCCTGATCTCCCTGCTGGGATTGCGGCGGGTTGAGGATCGGGTGCGTGGTTTTTTGGAACTCCTAGCGGAAGATTATGGCCAGGCCTGTGATCAGGGGCTTCAGCTCAACCTGCGTCTCACCCACCAGGATCTCGCCAGTGCCCTGAGCACCACCCGCGTCACGGTGACGCGGGTTCTCGGCTTGCTGCGCGATGAGGGTTGGCTCCAAATTCTGCCCAATCGCCAGCTGGTGGTGGCCCATCTGCCGCAGAAGCGCTGATGGGGGTGTTGTCTTCACCCCCTCAGCTCCTGCTGGTTGTTGATGATTCCCACTGGCGCCTCGAGTTGCTCGATGTTCTGCAACAGGATGGCTTCGCCGTTGTTGATTTGGCCAATGCCACCCGTGTACGGGATCTCCTCACCCCTGCCACTGGCCAGCTCCCCTTCCAGCTGATCATCCTCAATACTCCGTCGGCTGGTGCGAATCTCGAGTGTTCGGTTGGTTTGATTCAATCTTATCGGCGTAAGGATCCAGCCACACCATTGCTGTTGCTGCCTGATCAGGCAGATGAAGCCCAGCGTGTAGCGCTATTCGAAGCTGGAGCTGATGACATTCTGGTGCCCCCATTTGGTGTTCGGGAATTCACCGCACGCTGCCGGGCCCTATTGCGCCGAACCAAGCGGCGCGAGCTCAGCAGTGGCCTGGCTCGCCGTTCGGAGGTGTTGCGCGTGGGGCCTATCGCGCTCTATCGCCAGGAATGCCGCGCCACGCTGAATGGCTGCGACGTGGTGCTCTCACCCAAGGAATTCCGACTCCTGGAGTGCTTTATGTTGCAACCAGGGCGTGCTTTGAGCCGCGAGGAGCTGCTGGAGCAAGTCTGGGGGCCGGATTTTACGGGTGATATGAAAAGTATCGATGTGCATGTTCTCTGGCTCCGGCGGAAGCTCGAGCCTGATGATCCCAAGCCCAAGCTCTTTGTCACGGTACGTGGGATTGGCTATCGGCTCGATCCCCCACGCGCGTGATCACTGCGATTAGGTGGTCAGATCACTAGCGTCCAGCGAATCGAGATAGCGGCGTCGCTGGCTTGAGGCCAGCACATCTTGATTCTGCTCCAGGACTGGATCAGGCTTGGTATCGGTGTGTGGCGTCATGTTCTGATCTTTGGGTGTCGACGCTATGGCCATGTCTTCATTCTGTGTTGACGCAGTCATGCAACTAAAGCCTTGGCTTTAATCCTACTTTTGCGGTTGCCCAGGGATGTATGGATGCACACGTCAGTTTGGTGTTCTCAGTTGGGCTGCGTTTCTGGATTTTGTCCTTTGTTGTTGGCAGACGCAGGCATCACCAAGCGCTGTAGTGCAGAGATCAGTCCTGATGGGCCTCGCTTCAGGGGCGGAGGCGCGCTGACCGAGTTCACCCAGGAGCAACCCGCCACCATGCTGATGCTTCCCTTGGCTGTCTTGATCAACATCACTGTATCGCTGTTAGATCAACCCTACAACTGCTGGGACTATCTCGTGTGCCGATCACTACGATCTGCGGCGTCATTGTGTCGTGCATCACCTGAACTGCGGCTTTTTGATGTCGTCAAAGCTGCGGTCCAGGGTTTGGCCAACCGTTAGCCCCACTGGAAG